>NZ_JBGCBZ010000017.1:0-190273 GCF_041262585.1 Planotetraspora sp. GP83
CTCGGCTTGATGTGCTCAGGCGCCAGCGGCTCGGCCAGCAGCGGGTTAGCCATGAGATAGATCTGCCCGACCGCCAGATAGTTCGCAGCCCGCCAGTACGCGTCGACACTCTTGAGTTCATCCATGCAGCTGAGCCTTCCTCCTGATGCGCTTCGTCGGCTAGGGACCTTGGTCCCCGGCGGGCGGGTCACAAGGTGCTCGGCGGGATCCGCCCGGCGGCCCGCTAGAAAAGGCAGCGTGAAAGGAGGGGAGAGGACAGCGGGAACGGTCAGCGGAGCGGCACGCTCCACCGCAGCCAGGTGCCCCCGGACTCGGGAGAGGTGAGCTCGAAGGAGCCGCCGAGCCTCTCCGCGCGCTCTTCGAGGTTGCGCAGGCCGCTGCGCCGTCCCTTCTCCGGAATCCCGACCCCGTTGTCCGCCACAATCAGGGTGAGCCACCCGTCCTCTATGCGCGCCGTCACATCGGCCCGCGACGCCTTGGCATGGCGGACCAGGTTCGACATGGCTTCGCGGAGTACGGCCAGCAGTTGCTCGGCGGTCTCCTGGGAGACCTCGTTGTCGAGCTGGCCCTCCATGCTGAGCCCCGGCATGAATCCCAGGTGCCCCCGGGCGCCCTCCACCAGGTCGACCAGCTGGGCGCGCAGGCTGGGCGAGCTGGCCTCCCGCGGCGCCTGGAGGGCGAAGATGGTCGAGCGGATCTGCCGGATGGTGCCGTCCAGCTCGTCGATCGCGCTCTGCAGCCTCGACGAGGCCTCCGGCCGCTCCACGAGGCGGACCACACTCATGAGGGTCATGGCCACGGCGAAGAGCCGCTGGATGACGACGTCGTGCAGGTCCTTGGCGATGCGGTCACGGTCCTCCAGCAGGCCCAGCCGCTCCGCGTCCTTGCGGGTCTCGGCCAGCTCCAGCGCGACCGCGGCCTGCCCGGCGAACGCGTGCAGGGTGCGAAGCTCCGAGTTGCTGAACGGGAGGCGGCCCGAGCGCTTCGCCAGTGAAAACACGCCGCGTACGGCTCCCGCCGCACCGAGCGGCACGGCCGCCAGGGGCCCCACGGGGAAGTGCTCCGCGAACTCCGGCAGGACGTCAATGTCGGCGGGGTCGTTGACCATGAGCGGTTCGCCGCTCAGGAAGGCCCGGCCCGTGAGCGAGTCGGCGACGGGCACCTCGCCACTGAAGAGGCGCTCGTCCCCCTGACCGTCCTCGATCACGACCCGGAGGGTCTCGCCGGGCTCACCGGGTTTAGCAGAGTCACCGGGAAGCAGGATCGCCAGGACATCGGCGTCGACCATCTCCCGGGCCCGCCGCGCCATCAGCGTGAGCACCTCGAACGGCTCCGCTCCGGACAGCAGGCGTGTGGTGATGTCCGACGACGCCTGAAGCCAGGTCTCGCGGCGCCGGGTGTCCTCGTACAGCCGGGCGTTCTCGATGGCAACGCCGGCCGCGGTGGCCAGGGCGACGACGATCGCCTCGTCCTCCTCGTCGAACTCCCCTCCCCCGCGCTTCTCCGTGAGGTAAAGGTTGCCGAACACCTCGTCCCTGACCCGGACCGGGACGCCGAGGAAGCTCCCCATGGGCGGGTGGCCGGGCGGGAAGCCGTACGACTCGGGATGCTGGGAGATGTGGGCGAGCCGCAGCGTCTGGGGTTCCTTGATGAGCAGCCCGAGCAGGCCGAGGCCGTGCGGCCAGTGCTCGATCTTGGCGATCTCCTCCTCGGTCAGCCCCACGGGGACGAACTGGACGAGCGTGTTCTCCTCCCCGATCAGCCCCATGGCGCCGTAGCTGGCGTCGACCAGAGTGGTCGCGGTCTCGACGATCCGGCGGAGCACGGTCTCCAGGTCGAGGTCGCTGCCGACCGAGACGACCGCCTCCAGCAGCGCGTGCACGCGGTCACGGGTGGCCAGCACCGCTTCCAACCGCGTCTGCAGCTCCGACAGCAGGTCGTCGAGGCGCATCTGCGGGATCAGCGGACGGGGCTCGTTCTCGCTCATAGCGGGAGTTTCGCATTCCGGCCCCTTCCGTGCCCACCCGGCCCGGGGGACGTGACGCCGGGACGAGCGACTCTACCCAGTTGGGGACAAGGACTCTGGATAGGGCGAGACCGGAGGGGAACGCTCGGGTCATGGCTTCATGCGCCGCCGAGGAATACGACGTCCTGCTGCGTGACGGTGGCATCGCGCGCATCCGGCCCCTGCGCTCCTCCGACCGCGAGGCCCTGCACGCGCTCGTCGCCAGGTCGTCGGAACGGTCGGCCTACCTGCGGTTCTTCGCCGGAGGCACCGCCACCGCCCACGCGTACATGGACCGCCTGACCGAGCCGGGCTATCCGGGCCACGCCCTGGTCGCGCTGATCGGCGGGACGCTGGCCGGCGTGGCCGAATACATCCCGGACCGTCAACGGCCTTCGGCGGACGTTGGGATCCTGCTCGACGACGCGGTGCACGGCCTGGGGCTCGGCACCCTTCTGCTGGAGTACATCGCCATTGACGCCGCCGCCAACGGCGTCCAGGAGCTCCTCGCGACCGTGCTGGCCGACAACCGGCCGATGCTACGGGTCATCGAGGACCTCGGCCTGCCGGTCAGACGGCGGTACGACTCGGGTGAGGTGGAGATACGCATCGCGCCCCAGCCGACCGCCCACCTCCTCAAGGAGATCGAAACGCGGGAACACGAGGCGGAGCGCAACTCGCTCGCCCACGTGCTCAACCCTCGATCGGTCGCCGTCTTCGGGGCGAGCCGAGACCCCGCGAAAGTGGGGCATCGCGTTCTGCGCAACCTGGTCGGCGGCGGCTTCCCCGGGCCCGTCTACCCCGTCAATCCCCACGCTGTGGAGGTGTGCGGCCTGCCGGCGTACCCCGATCTCGCGGCCCTGCCCGGCCGCGCGGAGCTCGCCGTTGTCGCCTCTCCGGCCGCCACGGTCCTCGACGTCGCCAGGGACTGCGCCCGCCACGGTGTGCGCGGCCTGGTGGTCCTCACCGCGGGGTTCGCCGAGACCGGAGACGACGGCGCGGAGCGGAAGGAGAAGGAGCTGCTGAGGATCTGCCGGGACGCCGGCATGCGCCTTGTCGGGCCCAACTGCCTGGGCGTCGTCAACACCGGGGCGTCGCTCAACGCGAGCTTCCTCCCCAGCCGGCCGGACCGCGATTCCCCCGGCCTGATGTCCCGGGGCCCACTGGGCCTCATGTCCCCGGGCCCCCTGGGCCTCATGTCACAGTCGGGAACCCTCGCCGTCGCCCTGCTCGACCGGGCCGCCGAGCTGGGGCTGGGCGTCTCGTCGTTCGCCTCGGTCGGCAACAAGGCCGACGTCAGCGGCAACGACCTGCTCGAATACTGGGAGGACGACCCGGATACCGCTGTCATCGGGCTGTATCTGGAGTCGTTCGGCAATCCGCGCCGGTTCGGCCGCATCGCCCGCAGGATCAGCGCCCGCAAACCGGTCATCGTGGTGAAGAGCGGGCGCAGTCCCTCGGGGGATCGCGCCGTACGGTCCCACACCGCCGCGGCGGCGACTCCGGACGTGGCCGTGGACACCCTGCTGCGGGCGTCGGGCGTCATCCGGGAGGACAGCGTGCGGGACCTGCTCGACACCGCCCGGTTGCTCGCCTTCCAGCCGTTGCCCCGCGGCCGCCGGGTCGCGATCGTGGGCAACTCGGGCGGCCTGGGGGCCATCACCGCCGACGCCTGCGAGCGGCGCGGCCTCGTCGTCCCGGAGCTCTCCCCCGGCACCCGGCGGGCCCTCCGGTCCCGGCTCCACACGGCCGCCGCCGTACGGAATCCGGTGGACCTCACCGCCGAGGGCGACGCCGCGCGGTTCGCGTCCGCGATCGAGACGGTCCTCGCCGATCCGGGCGTCGACGCCGTTCTCGTCGTCTACACGCCCCCGTTCGGGTCCGGGCTCGACGCGACCCGGGAGGCAATCGGGGCCGCCGCGGCGGGCTCCCCCACGACCGTCCTCGCCTGCGTCGCGGGACACGACGGCCTCATCGGTGGGGCGGTGCCCAGTTACGCCTTTCCCGAGCAGGCCGTACACGCCCTGAGCCGGGCCGCCGGCCACGCGTCCTGGCGGGAGCGACCAGTGGCCCCTCCCGAGGAGGTGACGGGTGTGGACGTGCGCGCAGCCCGTGAGCTCGTCGAACGGGACCTCGCCGCCCACCCGGAGGGGCGCGTGCTCGACACCCGCACCGCGATCTCGCTGCTCTCGTGCTACGGCGTCCACGTGGCGGAGCCCCTGAGCGGCCACGAGCCCGCCGCCGGGGTCGAGATGATCGTCGGCGGCGTCGCGCACGAGGCGTTCGGGCCGCTGATGATGGCCGGGCTCGGCGGGGTCGTCGCGGACCTCGTCGCCGACCGGGCCTTCCGGGTGCCGCCCATCAGCCGCGCGGAAGCCGCGGAGATGCTCGCGGAGCTCCGGTCCGCTCCCCTCCTGACCGGCTACCGGGGAGGGCCGCGGATGAACGCCGGCGAGCTGGAAGACCAGATCGTCCGGGTGGGCCGTCTCATGGACGACCTGCCGGAGGTCGCCGAGCTCGACCTCAACCCCGTCGTCGTCACGCCGTCCGCCGCGGTCGCCGTGGACGTCCGCGTACGGCTCGCGCCCGCCTCACCGGGCCCGTCCCCGTTCCGCCGCCGCCTCCGCTGACCGGCGACCGCGCGTCCAGGCGCCTCCTACGTCGCGGTGCCACTCCCGGCACGGCCGGCGAAGTGGTCATGGAGGTCGGCGTGGCGGAACTGGTAGACCGGCCCGACGGCGCGGAGCAGGCCCAGCCGGTGGCAGTCGTCGAGGAAAGGCATGAGACGCCACGGCAGTTCGCGGCGGACCAACCCAAGGCCGATTGCTGCGACCTGGTAGGCGAACCAGGCGTGATGGTTGCCGAGAAAGCAGCTTCCGCCGACCGCCGCGAGCATCCCAAGGGTGAGTCCCCAGGACGGGTCCGTGATGCGCGCCACCACGAGGCCGAGGACGAGGCCCGGCAGCATGCCGGTCATGAACACACGCAATACGTTGAGCCTGCGGTCGTCGCGCAGTGACGTAAGCGGAGTGCTGGCCCGGGTCGCGGGGTTGGGCGTCTCGGCCCAGAAGACCAGGCTCGCTACGAGCCAGAACATCGTCCCGCTGAGCAGCGCCACGATCAGCCCCGTACCGGGATCGGTGCGTTGGCCCACGCCGAGACCGGAGATCAGGACCAGCCAGGTGCTGACCAGGACGGAAGGAAAGGAGACGAACCCGCGCGCGACCTCGGCGCCGAGATTGCCCAGACGCCCGCGGACGGCCAGGGCGGCGAACCCTGGGGCGTTCTCGGGCCACCTGCGCGCGGCCGCCATCGTAACGGCCGCCAGGGCCACCATGGAGGCGCCGACGATGCGGAGGTTCTCGGCGGCCTCTCCGGACGCCCCCTCCATGACCGCGACGAGCCGCGACACGCCTTCGCCGATCAGGGATACCGCGAGCGCCGCCACTTCGCCCACCGTCCACGACGGGATCGTGTGCCGTGCGAGCTGCCACCAGGCGAGGTCGCGGCCGCGCGTGCCGTCCCGCGCGGCGGCATCCTCCATGATCGACGCGAGACGTCCCAACATCTCGGTGAGCCGTACGGGGTCCCATCGGTGGCGGGGACGGAACGGCATCATGGGGCCTCTGGTCGGCCGCCGGTCGGCGATCAGCGCGGCCGGCAGCGCGTCGAACAGGTGGGTGCGGAGCTCCTCGACCGTGCGGTGCTTGAGGACGGCGTCGATGTCGGCGTCCTTGCCGCTGTGCGCCCTGCGGAGGAGCCACAGGCCGAACGGCGTGGCCGCGATCGTGGTGAGCGGGCTCCGCGTGTCCGGTTTGGCGAGGCGCAGGTGAGCCAGGACGCGGCTCCAGCGAGGGACGTCGGCGGGAGAGATCGATCGCGCCAGATACTCGGCGGCCGCTCCGGGCGGCAGCGGGTCGGGCTCGACGACGGCCGCGGCGGTCAGCGCCTCAGAGGCGAGCACCGCCTCGGCGTACTCCCCGGAGCGGCTGGTGACGATCAGACCGTCCACGGCCGTCATGAATTTGTTCAGGGCGAGCAGCATCGCCTCGAGGACACTCGGCGACACCTCGTCCATGCCGTCGAGGACAGGCAGAATGTCGCCGTCTGCCACGAGGTCGGCGGCCTCCCGGCGCGTCAGCACCGAGCGGTAGTCGTCGCTCAGCCGGTCGGCCACCCAGTCCTGGAAGCGCTCGAACCTCTCCGTGTCCCAGCCCGCCACCGGCAGCAGCACAGGCACCGGATCGTCGGCGGCGCGAGAATCGATGAGTTCCAGAATCAACTGGACGGCCAGCGTGGTCTTGCCCATCCCCGAATCACCGCAGATCACCAACCGCCGGCGGGGCAGATCGAGGAACTGCGCGGCGAGCCCCTTGACGTGGTCCGCGGACCCTTCCCACACCGGTCCCAGGAGATCGCGGGAGACGTTCTCCCGATGGTCCATGACCCGCTCGTCAGCGGTCAGCCGCCAGCCCACGGGCATCGGATGCGGCTTGTCGAGCCGGCGGATCGCCAGTTCCTCACGCCACTGCCGGGCCACCAGCCCGGCCAGCGTCTCCCGCTTCGCGGCCCGCTGATCCGGCGTGATCGGTCCGTTGGTACGGCTCCCGCCGCGGGCGCCCCAAAGGGCGATCACGCTGAGAACGACGAAGGCTCCGCTCACCCACGGCAACGCTCCGCCCTGCAACGGGATCAGATTGGGGAAGTACCCACTGACCACTCCGATCGCGATGGAGACGATCGCGAGCAGCGCGCCGGACGGCTGCCAGAACGCACGACGTTTCCGCACAAACACAAGCGTTCCAGCAACCCGGACGACGCCATGCGAATTTCCCGTAGTCGTGACGGAGCCGCGACCTCAACCCGGTGAGATCGGGGGCGTCCTCCAGCACGCCGTGGTCAGCTCTCCTCCAGCACGTCGGAAGACGCGCGGCGGACACTGCCGGACTCGTCGAGGGCGAAGCCCAGCCTCATGATCATCTGCGGGTATGCGCCCGCGCACAGGTGCCGCCTGATGAACTCCCGCAGGTCGTGCATCTCCAGCGCCTGGGTGTGGAAGGCCGCGCTCAAGCCGTACGCGGAGGCGTGGAGGAGGACGCGCTGCAGCGCCTGGCCCGCCGCCAGCCAGTCCTCGCGGCAGTCGCCGAGCGTGGTGAGCACGGCGACGAGGCCCGTGGCGGTGGACACCGGCAGGTCGTCGGCCTGGCTGCCCCACGCCTGGCCCCGGGCGTAGTCCCGCTGCGCGAAGTGCTGCGGGGAGGTGCGCCTCGGGGCGGCCGGGTAGCTGCGGGCCGGCACGCCGTCGCGCCGGGCACTGCCGGGAGGCCTGCTCCAGCGCATCACCTCCAGGGTGAACGCGCGGTCCTGGGACTGGACGTCCTGCGCCGCGTTGGTGAGCGCCGCGAGCACGCGCACGCCGGCCTCGGACTCGACCGTCACGAGATCGGCCCGCTCGGAGCCGGCCTGGGCGGTAAGCGCCTCGATCACATGCTCCGGCACGGGCAGTCCGGTGAAGCCCGCGCGATGGGTGCGTCGGCGTTCGATCTCGGCGTGCAGCAGCCGGGTGTGCTCGTCGGGCTCCACTCGCGCTCCCGGCCGGATGGTGGCGAGCAGCAGCGGGCGGTCGGCGTCCGGCAGCACCCGCACCTGGGGCTCGTATCCGAGCGCGCTCAGCGTGAGCCGTACGTTGAAGAGGGCCGCGCCACAGCTGATCAGCATCTGCCGCCCCTCGGGATCGGCGACGTGCAGTCTCCTGTCCGGATCCGCGCGCAGGGCGATCTCGTCGCCGGACACGGCGAAGGACCAGGGCTGGGTGTTGTGCAGCGAGGGCGCCAAGACGGCGGCCTCGACTGCGGCGTGCACCGCGCCGGCGACCGCTCCGGATACGCGAGTGTTCATCGTCTTCCCTCTCCGTCGCGATTCCAGCTCTGTAGGGATTCCAGCTCCGTAGGGGGTTCCAGCTCCGTAGGGGGTTCCAGGCCGTCCATGACCGTGACCGGCGTCGCCCGTCCGGGCCCCCGTGTACGGCTCACAGCAGCGGCGGCGGAACGAGCAGGTCGTCGACCACGAAGCCCAGATCCGCCTCGACCTCGACGACGCCGTCGACGCCCCGGACGGCATGGAGGAACGGCCTGACCTGCGAACGCCGCGGGACCCGGCCCCGGAGCGTGACCACGCCCTCCTCGACGGCGACCCGGAGCTGGGCCATGTCGACGCCGAACCGCTCGGCGGTCTCCTCGATCTCGTCCCGGATGTCCGTCGCGGGCCGCGTGAAGACCCTCAGCAGGTCGCCCTGATGGACGGACCCGATGATGCGGCCCGTCGCGGGGTCGATCACGGGGAGCTGCTTGATCCTGTTCCGGTGCATGAGCCTGGCCGCGTCACTCACCGGGGTGGCCCCGGTCACGGTGATCGCGGGAGTGGTCATGATCTCGCCTGCGGTAGTGCCCGCCGCCTTGCGGTGCTCCTCCCGCTTCCTCCGGCTCTCGAAGATGCGCCTGCCCGCGTCGGTCTCCCTGAGGAGCATGTCGTCCTCGGACACCACTCCCACCGGCCGCCGGTCGGCGTCGATCACGGTGACCGCGCCCACCTTGAACCGCCGCATGATGTCGACGAGGTCGGCGAACGACGCGTCCATCCGGGCCGCGATGGCCACCTTCCCCATGACATCCTTCACCTGCGTCGCCATGACGACCCTCCTGTCTGCCTCAACACCAGCGTGCCCGGTGGCCGTCTTGCCTGGTCAGCGGTGAAGGTCCTGACTGCCGGGGGACTTTCGGCCGGAACTTTCCCGCCGATCGGCCGGCCGGGCGGTGCAAAGCGTGCTCGCCCCCACGTCGGCGGCGCGATGACAAAGTGCCGGTAATCGTCTTCGCCGCAGATGGCCGGGAATGGGAGCCACGCCCGATCACGGGGTATGGAGGCTGACGTCGGTTATGTCAACAAACAGAAGTGCCGCCACCAAATGAGCCGAAGGGCGGGTGCGCAACCAAATGTTTCGTCACTGTGCGGAGAATCCGCACGTCAGTACGGTCGCCACCATGCGCCGGCTGGCACTGACCACGCTCGCGATCGTCATGTCGGGGGCGATCGCGTCGCTTCCGTCAAGCGCGAACGCGGCGGTCATTCACCCGGGATCGTGGGTGCGCGCGGGTCACGGTGGCGACCACGGACATAACGTCTTGAAGGGAAACAATAACAAGAAGATTGGAAACTACGCGCCGTCGAACATCGTGGACAGCCCCACCATCATCAAGGGCACCCAGCACGTGAACAGCGTCAGCCAGAACACGAGCACGCAGTCGGCTTCCTGCAAGAAGAAGCGCATCTGCAAGATCTCCCAGAACATGTGGGCGAAGGCCAACAACAACTAACAGAAGGCCAAGAGCAGGTGCGCGACCCAATGTTTCGTCAACGTGAGGAGGGCACGCGGGCCGGTGTGGTCGTCACCATGCGCCGGCTGGCACTGACCATGCTCCCGATCGCCCTGTCCGGGATGATCGCACACCCGTCGAGCGCGAACGCGACCGGGATCCAGTGGACGGCCGTGCGCCAGGGGCACCATGGTCACCGCGACGGCCACGGCCACAACGTTCTGGTGCTGAACAACAACAAGAAGATCGGGAGCTACGCGCCGGTCAACATCGTGGACAGCGCCACCGTCGTCGAGGGCATGTGGCACGTCAACAGCGCCAGCCAGAACACGAGCACGCAGTCAGGCGTCTGCAAGGACAAGCATGTTGCGGGGTCTCCCAGAACATGCGGGCGGATACTCTCAACTGACGCTGACTACCGAAAAGGCGACAAACAGCCGCCGCACCGATTTGCCTGAATTATCGTGGAATTGGCGCTCTTAATCGACACCCACGGCAATGATGTGGTAATGACGTGCGCCACGCCGACCGTGAACCCGATCGCCACCCTGATGGACACTATCCTGACAAAGGGGTCCAGATAGGGGGACCTTCTGCCCGGAGATCGATCCAGCAGGGGGCGGCAGAGAATGATTTGTCAGCATGACGGCAGAACGGTCAGCGGAAAGAACCTGGCCGTGTGCCTTCTCGTCGGCGCTTCCGCTTCGGCCGCGTTCTTCGGGGCCGTCACACCGTCCGCGGCAAGCGCCGCGGAGCGCCCCCAGAAGCACCGGAAAGAATCGAGCCTCGTTCACACGGCTGACCGGGATCCCGCTCCTGGCGGAAAGGGCGCACGTGACCGCGCGACGTACGTCGGTGGGGGCGCCACCGACAATCACGGCTATCAGCACACGTCGACCACTTCCGAGGACGGCGCGACCACCGTGCAGAACGCTCTGTGCAGGCACACCAGGGTGTGCAACATCACCCAGAAGGTCACGGTCGTGACGGCGGACAAGCCCGCGCAGCAGACGGCGAGCACCCCGCAGAAGGTCGATGCTCCCGCACCGGTGGCGAGTGCGACACCCGCCGTCGCCGCCCCCACGCCGACGGCGAGCGCGACTCCTGCCGCCGCCCCCACCCCGACAGACTGTGCCGTCCCCACGCTGGGCCTGGGTGCGTTCCTGGATCTGAACGCGACCGTCAACGCGGGTGCCGGCCTTCTCGGGGGATAAACGCCCCAGCCTCCTCCGCGCTTCGCTAGGGGGCCGGTGCCGATCTGCCGGCAGTGGTCCCGGCCACTGGATTCGAAGACCCACCGGAGAGCTTCGCGGCCTTCAGCGCTCCTGCCGTCATCGGCCACACCTCCATGCGGGGATACGTGGCCGAGCACGATGGCGTACCGGTGGCCACTTCCTTCGGCGTTCAACATCGCTGTCTCTCCGCTGCACCGGCGGCGTGGGTACGGCGGGGCGGCGACGACCGCCGCCCTGCGCGATGCCTACGCGGCCGGAGCACGTACCGCTTTCCTGCACGGTCGCGCGATGGGCATGCGGCGTCTGCGACGGGTGCCTGCTCAGACGTCGTCGAAGGGGCGGAAAGGCTTCGGCGGGAGGACCGGCTCCAGCCGGAAGAGCCCCGTCGTCACCTCGGTGTCCCCGGTCGACGGCGTGCAACGCCCGGCCACCGCGCGAAGCACATCGGTGGCAGTGACGAGGCCTTGCAGCATCTTGGAAGGGCCGATGACCGGGACCACGTCGACATCGGAGTCGATCATCACGGCGGCGATGCCGGCGACCGGCATGTCAGCGGCCACATGCGGGCATCTCCGCCCGCCCAGCAGCTTCTGGACCTCTCCGCTGGACTGATCGGCGGGCCCGCCCGACCAGTGCACGGCGACGTCCTCGCGCCTCAGGACACCGAGCACGCGGGACTTGTCGTCGACCACCGGGAGGTGATGGACGCCTCCCCGCCGCATGAGCTCCCAGGCCATGAGAGGCGACTCGTCCGGCTTCACGGTGACGATCACCCGCGTCATGACGTCGGCCGCGGTCAGAGTCTCGATATTCATTGGTCTCTCCTCTGGTTCTCGCCCGACCTCCATGAGACGGGTGACAACGAACGGCGGGGCAGACGGCGGCACCGGCCGGGACGCGGGCATAAGTGCGGCTCGGCGGAGACCGGTCACCGCTGTCACAGGAGTCATCCGGCCGGAGGAGCCTGCTGCCCGTCTTCGGCGCTGGGCAGCGCTTCGGGCCGCACCGCTTCAGCGCCGGGCACCTCTCCAGCACTGGCCACCTCTCCAGCGCCGGCCACTTCTGCGGCCGTGGGCACCTCTTCGGCGCCGCGCAGCACCTCGATGCCGTCCAGTGCCGCAGGGCCGGCCTGCGGCTCTTCGCGCTCGACCTGGATCGACCACTCCGCGGCAAGGGCGGCAAGGGCGGCCGCTGCGGTGGCGACGGGCGCCGCGATGAACGCGACCACCCCCACGGTCACAGGGATCTCCATCACGGTGTGCCCGTGGGAGTTCTTGACGATGATCCGGCGGACATTGCCCTCGTGGATGAGCTGCTTGATCCTGTCGGCGAGTTCGGTCCCGTGAACCCGCACTTCTTCCCTGGTGACGGCCATCACGCTGATCCCTTCTCTGATCGTGCTTCCAGCATGCCGGGCCCTCGCTCGGGAAGGGCCCGCCGAAGGTCCCGCCGTACGCCGCAGAAGACCCTTTTCCGTCGCGCGGTGACCGTCCGGCCGGCGTCGGACGTTCCGCCGGAAGCGACCTTCCTGAGTGACAACCTGATGGCCCTGGGCGCGCTCGATGAGATCCGGAAGCGGGGGTTCCGGATCCCTGACGACATCGCCCTGGCCTCGTTCGACGACGTGCCGTGGTTCGCCCACGTCAACCCGCCGATCACGGCGATCACGTCGGCCAGGTCGTCGCCGATGGCGCGCACCGCCCGCCTGCCGAGCCCGGCCGTCGGCTTCGCGGTCAGGGGCGGCGCGGCGACCGTGCGGAAGCTCAGGGACCGCCTCGGAGACCTGGCCTACGTCCCCCACGAGCGTCTCAAGCGGCGGAGCCACTCCGTAGGCTGATCGCCCGCACCGGCGAGGCACGGCCGTACGCCAATGTCAGTCTCCGCTGCGGCGTCCCGTTCTGAAGTACGGCGAAGCCGCGCGGTGTAGGGCCCACCCCAGGCAGGCCCCCACGGCGTACCAGAACAGGTCAGGCGCGTTGAAGGTCGATCCGAGCACCAGCCGGGCCACCGTGCTCCGCGCGGACAGCTCCGCCGGGATCGGCGTGAGCTGGGCGAACTCGACGAGCCAGCTGATACCGAGCGCGACTGCCGCGGCCGTGACCGGACGTGTTCGCGGCGCCACCACGATGATCAGGGCATAGACGAGAACCGTGTAGAGCAGGTCCCCCGTGTACTTGGCCACCGGCCCCTCGAACGCCGCCCGGATCCCCAGCCCCAAGGCGACGGTCGCCACGGCGGCGGCAGCGGCGGCGAGTCGGGGAGGCGGCACCCGGAGACGATACCGCGCCGCCGCGCGGGAGGTCAGGAGGCCGCCTTGGCGGTGGCGTCGACGGCCTGCCGCAGGATCGCCAGGCCGGCCGACAGGCGGGAGGAGTCGATGGTGAGCGGCGGCATCACCTTGATGACGGACTCCTCCCGTCCGCACCGCTCCAGGACGAGGCCGCCGTCGTAACAGTGACGCTGGACCTCCCGCGCGCGCGGGCCGCCCCCGGCCTCGGAGAGGTCGACGGCGAGCACGGCCCCCCTGACCCGGACCCGCACTCCGGGCTCGGCGCGGGCCGTCTCGGCTCCGAACTCGGCCAGCCTGGCCGCAAGGGCCCGCAGGCCGGCCTGGAACTCGGCGCTCTCCCACAGGTCGAGAGCGGCGGTGGCCCCGATGAGGGCGAGCTGGTTCCCGCGGAAGGTGCCCGTGTGCTCGCCCGGCTCCCACACGTCGATCTCCGGCCGCATCAGCAGGATCGACAGCGGCAGGCCGTACCCGCTGAGCGACTTGGAGACCGTCACCAGGTCCGGCGTGATGCCGGCCTGTTCGAAGCAGAAGAAGCTGCCCGTGCGCCCGCAGGCGGTCTGGATCTCGTCCAGGATCAGCAGGATCCCGCGGCGCTCCGTGAGATCGCGCAGCGCCCTGAGCCAGGGGCCGGAGGCGAGATAGACGCCGCCGTCCATCTGGACGGGCTCGACGATGACCGCGGCGGGCAGGCCGACCCCGGAGCCGGGGTCGTCCAGGACCCTGCGGAGGTAGCCGATCGAGTCGAACGGGCCTGCCGGGCCGTCCTCGTAGGGCACGAACGTCACATCCTGCGGGGAGACCCCGGCCGAGCGGCGCGCGGCGAGGGCGCCGCTCACCGACAGCGCGCCCTGCGACATGCCGTGGAAGGCCCCGCCGAACGCCACCACGCCGGGCCTGCCGGTGGCCTTGCGCGCCAGCTTGAGCGCGGCCTCCACGGCGTTGGCGCCGGTCGGCCCGGTGAACTGCACATGGTGGTCGAGGCCGCGCGGGCGCATGACGACCTCCCGGAACCGCTCGAGGAAGTCCCGCTTCGCCGTGGTGAACAGGTCGAGCCCGTGCACGACGCCGTCGTCGGTCAGGTAGTCGAGCAGGCGGCGCTTGATGTGGTCGTGGTTGTGCCCGTAGTTGAGCGCCCCCGCCCCGCACAGGAAGTCCAGGAACACCCGCCCGTCCTCGGTGACGAGCTCGGCCCCCCTGGCCCGGCTGAAGACGGTGGGAAAGCTCCGCGAATAGAGGCGCACCCGCGATTCCATCGCCTCGAAGACGGTGTGGCCCTGCTGCGGCGGGACGATGTCGAGCATGAGTCCTCCGGTGAGATCGGTCAGGCCGTTCCGGGGATGGATTGGATGATCTTCACGAGCTCGGCCACGTGCGGCGGCCTCAGCACGCCGACATGGCCGCCGGAGACCCGGCGCACCTCGATCGGCGCGAGCGCCCGCCATCTGCTCAGGTAGTCGTCGTAGTCCCGGGCGCTCAGGGCGACGTGATCGCCCTCCACGAGCTCGTCCCCGGCGACCAGGTGGACCGGACGGCCGAGCGGTGTGAAGCGGTAGGCCAGCCGCGTCTCGGCGAGGCGCCGCCACACGGTCACGGTGGCGGCCCATCCGGGATCCGGCTCCTGGCCGATCAGCGCGTGCGCCCGTTCGTCGTCGACCACCGCCCGGAGCAGCGCCGCCGCCTCGTCCCGCACCGAGGTGTCCCCGGCGGCGAGCCGTGCCAGAAGCTCCTCGCACCGGCGCAGCACGGGGAGCTGCGGGCTGGTCGCGGCTCCGGCGATGCCCTCAAGCGCGGGGTCCAGGAGGATCACGGGTCCGTGGCCGGGGCCGCGGCGCCGGGCGAGCTCCCAGGTGACCGGCGAGCCGCCGCACCAGCCGAGCAGCGCCCAGTCTCCTCGGGGCAGGGCGGCGCCGATCTCCTCCAGGTAGCGGCCCGAGAGCTCTTCGACGGTCAGGCCGGCCAGGTCCGGGTCGGCCACGGCGGGATGCTGGAGAGCCGCGACCGGCGCGTCGATCGCGTCGGCCAGCTCCCGGTACCAGTGGACGCCGCCGCCGCCCGGATGGACGACGACGAGCGGCCTGCCGCGGCCGTCCGCGCGCAGCCAGACCAGCGACCCGCCTTCGGAGCGCCGGAGGGTCCCGGCCGCCACGGCGGCGACGGTGCGGCGGCGCAGGATCTCCCGGGGCGAGACCTCGATGCCGTGCTCCCTGCCGAGCCGCGCGGAGGCCCGCATGGCCGTCAGCGAGTGGCCGCCCAGCGCGAGGAAGTCGTCGTGGCGACCGATCCGTTCGACGCCGAGAAGGTCCGCCCAGAGGGCCGCGACGGCGCGCTCCACGTCGGTGGCCGGTGCGGTACCGGCGGCGGTTGCGGCGTCGCCCTTCAACAGCCCGGCCAGACGGGCGGCCGTCGGCGCGGCGTGGTCCGCCACGGCCATGCTCGCGGCCATGCTCGCGGCCATGCTCGCGGCCACGGTTCCGGTCCTGGCCTCGGCCATGCTCGTGGCCAAGGTCTCGGTCGGGGGGGCGGTCGGGGGGCTGGTTACGGTTTCGGCCGGGGCGCCGGCCATGGTCGCCGCGATCGCCGCGAACGTCTCCCCGACGGCCCGCGCCCACCCCTCCCCCACCCGGCTCGTCCGGACGGTCACCTGCACGGCGCCCGGGACCACGGTCACGACGAGCGGGAACTCGTTGGGGCTGTCGTCCACGGTTTGAGCGAGGTCCACCGCCTTCTGGTCGACGGTGTAGAAGTCGAGGTAGTTGAAGGTGGCCTCGATCAGCGGCTCGGTGGAGCCCCGCTGCAGCTCGGTCAGCGGATACCTGCGATGCGGCTGCAGCGCCGTCTCCTCGGCGAAGACGGCGGCCAGAAGTTCATCCCAGCCGGCGGTGGCGGGGAGGTCCGGCACGGCGAACGGCACCGTGTTGAGGTGCATGCCGGCGATCTCGTCCCCGCCGCGCGTCTCCAGCCGGCCGTTCACGACCAGGCCCGCGAAGAAGCGGGGAGCGGAGGCGAACGCGGCCAGCGTCTTGAGGTAAGCGGTCAGGAAGACGGTCTTCACCGGCACCCCGGCGGCGGCCGCCCGGGCCCTCAGCGCGGCGTGGCCGCCGAGGGGGATCTGCACGGTGACCATCCGATCGTCCGGACCGCCCCAGCCGTACGGCACGGCGAACCTGAGGCGCCCGGCCAGGCGGCTCCGCCAGAACTCCCGGCTCTCCGGCGACCGCAGCGACTCCCCCTCGGCGGCCACGAAGTCCGCGAAGCGCACACCGGGAAGCGGGCGCTGGACCGGGGGGAGGCCCGATGCCGCCTCCCGATAGCACGCGATGAGCTCGCTCAGCAGCGAGTTGTGACTCCAGCCGTCCAGGATGGCGTGGCATTCCACCACGGACAGCCACCACTGGTCGTCGGCGACCACGTCGACCCGCAGGCGCCACAGCGGGGGCCGTTCCAGGTCGAACAGCACCCGGCGCTCGGCGGCGGCGGCCCGGGTGACGGCGTCCCGCTGCTCGTCCTCCGGCATGCCGCGCAGGTCGTCGATCACGACGTCGGGGTCCGCCCGCCGGTGGACGAGCTGCATCGGCTCGCCGTACGACGTCAGGTCGAAGCCGGTGCGCAGGACCTCGTGCCGGTCCACGACCGCCCGGGCGGCGGCGCGCAGCGCGTCGGGGTCGAAGGCGCCCTCCCCGCGGACGGCGTAGCACGTGACGTTGTGATACGGCCGCACGTCGCCGTCGCCGAGCATCTCAAAGAGCATGCCGGCCTGGATCCGGGAGAGGGGGTAGGCGTCCACGAGATCGTCACGGGCCGCGAGCAGGTCCCGGTCGGCATCGGAGATCAGGGAGAACGGCTCGGCCCTGCGGTCGTCGGCGCGGCGCGACGGCGCTCGGGCGACCGACGCGAGGTCCATCGGGGTGCGGTGCCGGAACAGGTCCTGAACGGTCACCTCGATGCCGCGCTCGCGAAGCCGCCCCACGGCCCGGACGGCCCGCATGGAGTCGCCCCCTCGCTCGAAGAACCCGTCGTCCCGGCCGAGGTCGCCGCCGGGAAGGTCGAGCACCTCGGCCCACACGCCGGCGATCACCTCCTCCACGGGGCCCCTCGGCGGGGTCCGCGCGGGGTCCGCCGGTTCCGCGGCGGGGGCGGGCAGCGCCTTGCGGTCCACCTTCCCGCTCGTGGTGTACGGCAGGGCGGTCAGCATGACGAAGTGCGCGGGCACCATGTAGGCGGGCAGCCTGCCCGCCAGGTAGGCGCGCAGCTCACCGGGGTCGTGCGCGTCCACGGGGACGACATGGGCGACGAGCTGAGGATCGGCGCCGGGCGGCCGGTGGACGGTGACCACGGCTGCGGCGACGCCGGGATGGTCGCCCAGCACCGCCTCGATCTCGCCTGGCTCGATCCGCAGGCCGCGCAGCTTCACCTGGTGGTCGGCGCGGCCGAGAAACTCGATCTGGCCGTCGGAGCGGCGGCGGCCCAGGTCGCCCGTCCGGTAGAGGCGCGCTCCGGGCGGCAGCCCCAGCCCCTCGGGAGCGGGCACGAAACGGTCCGCGGTGAGCGCGGGCCGTCCGGCGTAGCCCACGGCCAGGCCGGCTCCGCCGAGGTGGATCTCGCCCGCGACGCCGAGCGCGGCGGGACGCAGATCGTCGTCCAGCACGTGCACGACGATGTTGTCGATCGCCCGTCCGATGGGCACCGGGTCGCCGGGGTCCGGCCCCACCGGGCAGGCGGTCACGTCGACGCTCGCCTCGGTCGGGCCGTACAGGTTGTGCAGCTCAACGCCGGGCGCGCGGTCGTGGAGGCGGCGGGCGGTGACCGGCCGCAGCGCCTCACCGCTGCAGAACACCTTCTCCACGCACTCGGGGAAGCCGTCCGCGAGGTCGAGGAAGACGTCGAGCATCGAGGGCACGAAATGCAGGTGGGTGACCCCGTGCCCGGCGACGAAGGCGGAGAGCGCGGGAGGGTCGAGGTGCAGGTCCGGCGGCGCGACCACGAGGCGGGCCCCGGCGATCAGCGGCCAGAAGAACTCCCATACCGACACGTCGAAGGTGTACGGCGTCTTCTGGATGACGCGCCCGCCGGGGGTGAGCCCATACTCCTTCCGCATCCAGTGCAGGCGGTTGACGATGCCCCGGTGCTGGATCATCACCCCTTTGGGATGACCGGTGGAGCCGGAGGTGTAGATGACGTAGGCCAGGTCCTCCGGTGACGGGCGTCCGCCCTCCTCGCTCAAGGGGGCCGTCGCCGGGCGGCGGACGATGGAGGCGGCGTCGCGGTCCAGGAGCACCGTCTCGGGCGCGGTCTCGGGCGCGGTCTCGGGCGCGGTCTCGGGCACCGTCTCGGGCGCCGTTTCCGGCCCCGGCACCGGCTCCGGCACGGTCTTCACGCCCTCTCCGGGCAGGACCTCGGCGTGGGCGGACACGCTCACGACGGCGGCCACTCGCGCGTCGGCCAGGATGTAGCCCACCCGTGAAGCGGGGTGGTCGGGATCCACCGGCAGGTAGGCCGCGCCGGTCTTGAGGATCGCCAGCAACGTGACGACCAAGTCGGCCGACCTCTTGAGGCAGACGGCCACCAGGTCGCCCCGGCGGACGCCGCGCGCCAGCAGCTCGTGGCCCAGCCTGTTCGCCCGCGCGTCGAGCTCGGCATAGGTCAGCTCTTCCGTCTCCGTGGTGACCGCGACGGCGCCGGGGCTGCGCCGTACGGTCTCCTCGATCAGATCGGGAAGCGTGCTATGGGGGAACTCGGCGGCGGTGTCGTTCCAGGCGGCCGACGCGGCGATCTCCTCGGCCGGAGGCACCGGAAGCTCGCCGAGCCGCAGCTCCGGGTCGGCCGCCACGGCGGCGAGGATGTGCCGGTAGTAGCCGGCCCACCGTTCGGCGGTGGCGCGGTCGAACAGCGCCGTGGCGTACTCCAGCGCGCCGAAGAGGGAGCCGTCTCCGAGCTGCCGCAGCCCGAGCAGCAGGTCGGTCTTGACGGCGGGCGAGTCGACGGGGATCTCCTCCACCAGGACGCCCCCCATCGCCTGGGGCGGCGCCGCCGCCGCGTCCTCCACCAGGAACAGCGCGTCGACCAGGGGGTTCCTCGACAGGTCCCGCTCCAGGTCGAGTGCGGAGACGAGCCGTTCGAACGGCAGGTCCTGGTGTTCCGCGGCGGCCAGAACGGCCTCCCTGACCCTGCCGACCAGCTCGGTGAAGCTCGGATCACCGGACAGGTCGCAGCGGAGGACCACCGTGTTGACGAAGAAGCCGACGGTGTTCTCCACCTGGGACAGCGGGCGGCCCGCCATGGGGGTCCCGACGGCCAGGTCGCGCTGCCCGGAGAGCCGGGCCAGCAGCGCGGCGAACGCCGCGAGCAGCACCATGTACGGCGTGGCGTCGCGGCTCCGGCCGATGCGGGTGAGGGCGTCGCCGGTCTCGGCCGGGACGCCGAACGACACCCGCCCACCCCGCGGGTCCCGTGGAGTGACGCGTGGCCGGTCCAGGGGCAGTTCGAGGGGCGCCAGCCCGTCGAGCGCCGCTCTCCAGTGCGTCAGGCGCCGCTCCAGCGGCTCTCCGGACAGCCGGCTCCGCTGCCAGGTGGCGAAGTCGGCGTACCGCACAGCGGGCGGGGGAAGCTCCGGATCGCGCCCGGCGGCCAGGGCGTCATAGCAGAGGGCGAGCTCGCGGCCGATGATGTCGACCGACCAGCCGTCGCACGCGATGTGGTGGAAAGTCAGGACGAGCACATGGACGGGCGCTTGGGGAGGCACATGGTCGGGCGCTTGGGGAGGCGCGTCGAGAGGCACATGGTCGCCGGCGCCGAGGCGGGCCAGCGCCGCCCTGAGGACGGGACCGCGGGCGAGGTCGAACCCGGTCGCCACGGCCTCGGCGACGAGGCGGGGCAGGTGGTCCTCGGCCGCCTCGACGACCCGGAGCGGGACCTCCGCGGGCGGACCGACCACCTGGACCGGCTCCCCGTCCTCGATCACGTATCGGGTTCGCAGGGCCTCGTGGCGGGCGACGACGGCGGTCAGGGCCCCCCGGAGGGCGGCCGGGTCGAGCGGCCCGGTCAGGCGCAGCACGACCGGGACGACGTACTCCGCGCTCCCGGGCGCGAGCTGGTCCAGCACCCACATCCGCTGCTGCCCGAAGGACAGCGGAAGCGGCGCGGCGGGGTCGGCCGCAGGGATGCCGTCGGCGCGGGGGGACTCGCCCCGCAGCCGCCGCGCGAGGAGGGTCCGGCGGGCGGCGTCCAGGGTCCCGGTCACTGTCCCTCTCCCATCTCCGCCAGCAGCGCCGCGACCTCCTCGTCGGACAGCGCCGCGACCTCGTCCTCGACCGCCCGCGCCACGGCGGCGGCCAGGGTCTCGACCGTGGTGGCGTCGAACAGCGTCCGCAGGGGCAGCTCGACCGCGAACAGCTCCCGGATGCGGGTGTGCACCCGGGTGGCCCGGAGCGAGTGGCCGCCGACGGCGAAGAAGTCGTCGTGCCGCCCGATGCCGTCCGGGTCGCAACCGATCACTTCCGCCCAGATCGCGCGGATCCGCTCCTCGGCGGGGGTGGCCGGCGGCGCGTACCGCGCGTGCAGCCGCCGCGGAGCGGGCAGGGCACGCCGGTCCACCTTGGCGCTGGGGGTGAGCGGCAGCTCGCCCAGGACCGTCCAGTAGGCGGGGATCATGTAACCCGGCAGGCGCTCGGCGAGATGGTCCCGCAGGGCGTGCGGGTCGATCTCCTCCTTGAGCACCACGTAGGCGGCCAGCTCCGGCTCGCCGCCGTCCCGGTGGGCCACCACCGCCGTGGCCCTGACGCAGGGATGCGCCGCCAGCGTCGCCTCGATCTCCCCCAGTTCGATGCGGAACCCCCGGATCTTGACCTGGGTGTCGAGCCGTCCGAGGAACTCCACGGCCCCGTCGGCGCGATAGCGGACGAGGTCGCCCGTCCGGTAGAGGCGCCCTCCGGGGCCGGCGCCGAACGGGTCGGGCACGAACCGCTCGGCGGTGAGCGCCGGCCGGTCGAGGTAGCCGCGGGCGAGCCGGACGCCGCCCAGGTAGAGCTCGCCCGGCACTCCGGGCGGCACCGGGTTGAGCCAGCCGTCGAGCACGTAGGCGCGGGTGCCGGCGACCGGGCGGCCGATCGGGATGGACTGCTCCGGCCGGCGGGCGGCGGCCTCCGCCGGGTCCACCGGGTGCAGTGTGCACGTGACGGTGCACTCCGTGGGCCCGTAGTTGCACAGGAAGGCCCCGGGAAGCCCGGCGGCGTACCAGCGGCGCGCGTCGTCGTAGGTGACGACGTCGCTGCCGACGTTCATCAGGCGCAGCGCGGCCAGGCGCGGGTCGCCCGGCGTGACGACGGCCATCACCTCGCGATAGTGCGCGGGAGTGATCTCGATGTGGGTGATCCGCTCCCGCTCCAGCCAGCCGAGGAGCTCGGCGGGCTCGTTCAGCCCCGGCTCCGCCACGACCACTGTCGCGCCCGCGAGCAGGGTGGCCATCATCTGGTCCATCGCCACGTCGAAGACCAGGGACGAGAGCAGCGCCACCCGGTCCCGTTCGCGGATGCCGTACGCCTCGGCGATGGCCCGGCAGTGGTGCAGATAGGCCCGGTGGTCGATCATCACGCCCTTGGGCTTCCCGGTGGACCCGGACGTGTAGATGACGTACGCGAGGTTGCCGGAGGTCGTCGCCTGGTCGGGCGCGCCGGCGACGCCGGGTGACCATCCGTCCAGGTCGCCGTCCAGGTCGCCGTCCAGGTCACCGTCCCCGAGGACCACGGCGGCGCCGGCGTCGGCGAGCAGCGAGCGGCGGCGCTCGTCCGGGGCCTCCGGGTCGATCGGCACGTACACGCCACCGGCCTTCAGGATGGCCAGCAGGGCGACGACCACTCCGGCGCCGCGCCGGGCGCACACCGCGACGCGTGTCTCGGCCGTCACGCCGCGCCCGCGCAGCCGGGCCGCCAGGGCGTTCGCGCGCCGGTCGAGCTCGGCGTAGCTCAGCCGGAGGCCGCCCTGGACCACGGCGGGCGCGTCGGGCATGACGGCCGCCATCGCCGCGAAAACCTCGTGAACGCAGGCTTCGGTGGAAGGCGGCGGCGTGCCGGGCAGCGTCGGCGGGTCCTCGAGAAGCCGCCGCCGCTCGGCCGGGGTCAGCAGCTCCAGCCGGCTCAGCGGCGCGGACGGATCGGCGGCCACCGCCTCCAGGACGCGCAGGTAGTGCGCGATGAGCTGATCGACGGTGGCCTCGTCCACTATGTCCGTGGCGTACTCCACATAGCCGAGCAGGGAGCCGCCGGCCCGCTCGGCGAGCCCCAGGGTGAGGTCGAACTTCGCCGTGCGCCACGGCATCTCCTCCCCCATCGCCTCCACCCCCGGCACGGCGGCGTCCGCGCCCGGGGCCTGGCCCACCCCGCCCATCTGTCCCGCCTGGCCCGGGCCGAACTCGAACATGAGCTGGAACAGCGGGTTCCTGGAGGTGTCACGGCCGGGCTGCAGCACCTCCACCAGGCGCTCGAACGGCAGGTCCTGCCGGCCGTACGCGTCGAGGCACACGCCGCGCACCCGGCGCAGCAGCTCCCCGAACGCGGGGTCCCCCGAAACGTCGGTGCGGAGCACCAGCGTGTTGACGAAGAAGCCGACGAGCTCCTCGGTCGCGGGGTGGGTGCGCCCCGCCACCGGGGTGCCGATGACGAGGTCGCCGCCTCCGGTGTAGCGGGCGAGCAACACCTTGAACGCGGCGAGGAACGTCATGAACGGCGTGGCGCCCGCGTCCCGGCCGAGCCGTACCAGCCGCGCGACGAGCTCGGTGGGCACGGTGAAGGTCCGGATGGCGCCACGGCCGCTCCAGGTCCGGGGGCGCGGCCGGTCGGCGGGCAGCTCCGTCGGCACGGCCCCCGTCAGCCGGTCCTGCCAGTAGGCCAGCTGCTCCGCGATCTCCGGAGTGCCGAGGCGGGCCTGCTCCCACGCGGCGTAGTCGCCGTAGCGCACCTCCGGAGCGGGGAGATCGGCGCCCGCGTACGCGTCCCACAGGTCACGGCAGAGGATCTCCATCGACCACCCGTCGGCGGCGATGTGGTGAACGGACAGGACGAGCACGTGGTCGTCGTGTGCGAGACGCAGCAGCAGGGCCCGGAGCACGGGACCCGCCGAGAGGTCGAACGGGCGGTTGATCTCGGCGGCCACCGCCTTCTCCACAGTGGCGGGCGTCGCGTCTGCCACAGGCAGGTCCACGTCGCCGGGAGGATCGACGACCTGCGCCGGCTCGCCGTCCACCACGACGTAGCGGGTGCGCAGGATCGCGTGGCGCGCGACCACCCTGGTGAGCGCCTCGGGCAGCGCGCGCGGGTCGACCGTCCCCCTCAGCCGGGTTACGTGGGGCAGGACGTACTGCGAGCTTCCCGGATCCAGGCGGTCGAGGAACCACAGGCGGCGCTGGCCGGAGGACAGCGGCATCGGCCCGTCCCCGGGCATTCGGGTGATCGGCGAGATCTCCCGTGACCTGGCCACCAGGCGGGCCTGCTCGGCGACCGTGGTGGCCGTGAGCAGCTCGCGCAGGGCGACGTCCGTGCCGAACCGCTCGCGCAGCCGGCCCGCCAGGCGGGTGACCAGCAACGAGTGGCCGCCGACCGCGAAGAAGTCGTCCGTCGTCCCCACCCGGTCCACCCCGAGGATCTCGCACCAGATCCCGGCGACCACCTGTTCGGCCGTGGTCCGGGGCGCGGTGTAGGAGCCCGGCGCGGCGGAGGAGCCGGGGGCGGCGGAGGAGCCGGGGGCGGCGTCGGGGGCGGCCAGCGCGTCGAGGGCGGCCCTGTCCACCTTGCCGCTGGCGTTGAGCGGCAGGGCGTCCAGCCGGACGATGAACGCGGGCACCATCGGCGCGGGCAGGCGCTCGCGGAGGTGGGCCCGGAGCTCGTCCTGGGCGGCCTCGCCCGTGACGTACGCGACCAGCCGGGTGGCGCCGTTACCGTCAGGGGCCGCGACGACGGCGGCTCCCCTGACGCCAGGGTGGGCGGCGAGCGCGCTCTCGACCTCACCCGGCTCGACGCGGACACCGTTGACCTTGACCTGCCGGTCGCGGCGGCCGAGGAACTCCAGCGTGCCGTCGGGGCGCCTGCGGGCGCGGTCTCCGGTCCGGTAGAGACGCGAGCCGGGCGGCCCGAACGGGTCGGGAAGGAACGCCTCCGCGGTCAGAGCGGGGCGGCCGTGGTAGCCGAGGCCGACGCCGACGCCGCCGACGTACAGCTCTCCCGGCACGCCGTCGGGCACCGGCTCGCCCTCCCCGTCGAGCACGTGGGCGCGGATGCCGTCGATCGGCCGGCCGATGGGGATCTGACCGCCCTCCTGCGCCGGATCGGCGTCGTGGGCGGTCACGTCGATCGCGCATTCGGTCGGGCCGTAGGTGTTGACGATCTGGAGGCCTGCCTGGAGTCCGGGGTGGAGCGCGCGGACGCGCCCGCACAGCTCGGCGTGCAGCGGCTCCCCCGCCGAGAACAGCAGGCGCAGCCGGCCGCAGCCGGCCCACTCGGGACCGGCCTCGGCCAGCAGCCGGAGCACGGACGGGACGACCTGGAGCACGGTGACGCGCTCCGCGGCGACCGCCCGGAGCATGGCCGCCGGATCCTCCTCCACGCCGGGAGGCGCCATCACCACCGCTCCGCCGCCGACCAGAGGCGCGAAGAGCTCCCAGACGTGGGCGTCGAAGCTGATCCGCGTCTTGTGCAGCATCCGGTCATCGGGCGCGAAGCCGTACCGCCGCACGGCCCACCGCACCCGGTTGGCGATGCCGGCGTGGGTGACGACGGCGCCCTTGGGCCGGCCCGTCGAGCCCGACGTGTAGATGATGTACGCCGGACCTCCGGGATCGGCCGTGAGGGGATGAGCCTGATGGACGGGATCAGCGGGGTCGACGGGATCGGCGGGGTGGACGCGATCGGCGGGGCGCGCGCCGGAGACCGGCGCCGCCTCGATCGTGTCCGGGTCGAGCACGAGCCGCGCGCCGACGTCGGCGGCGATCGCGTCGGCACGGGCGGGCGGCAAGCCGGGATCAAGGGGCACGTAGACGGCGCCGCTGCGCCAGATCGCGAGCACCGCCGCCGGGAGGTCGGGCCCCCGGGCGAGCCGTACGCCGACGGGATCGCCCGCGCGCACCCCTCGCGCGCGAAGCCAGGCCGCGAGGGCGTCGGCCCGCCTGACCAGCTCCGCGTAGGTGACCGTGCCCCCGTGGCCGGCGACCGCCACGGCCTCGGGGGTGGCGGCCGCCTGGGCGAGGACCAGCTCGGGAAGCGTCGCCGGCAGGCCCCCGTCCCCCGCCTCCCCCGCGATCCCATCCGCCGCGCTTAAGCCGGCCACACTCCCATCCGCTGGGCTTACGCCGGCGGCGCTTCCGTCCGCCATGCCGAGCAGCGCCGCCCGCTCCGCGGGACGGAGCAGGCGCGCGCGGGCCACGGGGGCGTCGGGCGCGCTGACCAGGCCCTCCAGGAGGACGAGGTACTGGCCGAGCAGGCGCCGGGCGGTGGCCTCCTCGAACAGGTCGGCCGAGTACTCGAACTGGACCCGGAGCCCCTCTCCCGCCTCCGGCATGACGTGTACGGTCAGGTCGAACTGGGACCCCTCCGGGGCGATGGGCAGGTCGACGGGCGTGACCGGCAGGACCAGGTCCTGAGCCGGCATGTTGAAGCACACGGTGACCGGCGGGGCCGTCGCCCCGCCCCGGCCCGGCCCGCGCAGCTCGCGCACGAGCCGCTCGTAGGGGACGTTCTGGCGGCCGAACGCGTCAGAGGCGGTGCGCCGGGTCCGGGCCAGCACCTCGCGGAAGGTCGGGCGGCCGCCGAGAGGCGTGCGCAGGACCACCATGTTCACGAACATGCCGAGAAGGAACCGCAGCTCGGGCCGGGTCCGGCCGGAGACGGAGGCGCCGACGACGATGTCCCGCTCGCCCGTCCAGCGGTGCAGGAGGGTCTTGAACCCGGCGAGCATGGTGATGTACGGCGTGGCGCCCTCAGCACGGGACACGTCACGAAGCCGGGCGACGACCGAGTCCGGGACGACGGCGCTGACGGTCGCGCCGCGCAGCGTCGGCTCGCCGGTGCGGGACCTGTCGGCGGGCAGTTCCAGCGGCGGCGGGAGATCGGTGAGGCGCTCGGTCCAGTAGGCGAGCTCCTCCGCGAACGCACCGCCTTCGACCTGGGCCCGCTGCCAGGCGGCGAAGTCCGCGAAACCCACCGGCGCCGGAGGCGAGGACATCCCGCCGACCTCGGCGGCGAGGAGCGCCAGTGAGGTGCCGTCCAGCACGAGGTGGTGGGCGGCGAGGACCAGCATGGGCTCGCCGCGCGGCAGCCGTACGAGCTCGACCCGCCACAGCGGGGCCCGCGTGAGGTCGTAGGGACGCTTGGCGATCTCCAGGGCCGCGTCCCGGGCCAGCGCGGCGATCTCGGCGTCGGTGACCGCCGTGCGGTCCGACAGGTCGGTGACCGGGACCTCGATGGGCACCGAACGGGCGACGCGCAGCCGGGGCTCGCCGCCCTCGGTGCCGATCGAGGCGCGCAGCGCGTCGTATCGGGGCACGACGCCGGCCAGCCGTTCCTCGATGAAGGCGGCGTCGACGTCGAACGGGCAGCGGGCGGCCATGACCAGGTGGAACAGCGGCATGCCGGAGGGGGCGAGCCGATCGGTGAACCAGACGCGCTCCTGCGCGTAAGACAGCGAAAACGGACCGTCCCCGGCGAGCGGCGGGATCGGATCCGCCTCCTTCGCGCCACCGCCGCGCAGGCGGGCCAGTAGCGCCCGCTTGGCCGGAGACAGGTCGCCGGCTCCGGCTGGTCCGCCCATCGTCACCCCTCCTTGAGATCACACTTGAGATCACTGGCCATGGCGGCGCCGAGCGCCCGCAGGTTCGCGGTGAAGAAGTCGTGGCTTCCCGGGAGGACCCGCAGCGTGAAGGCGCGGGAGGTGTGCTCCCGCCACTCCAGCACCTCCTCGAACGGCACGCCGGCGTCGTCCCGCCCGGCGATCGCCGTGACGGGCACGTCCAGCGGCGGCCCCGGTGCGAACGGCGCGGTCTCGAAGACCTCGAAGTCGGCCCTGATCGCCGGCTCGAACATGCCGAACAGGGCCGGGTCGCCGAGGATGGCGGGCGGCGTGACGTTGAACTGGCCCAGATAGTCCTTGAACTCGGCGTCCGGCATGGCGTGGACACCGCGCCCCCGGTCCACGGTCGCGGGCCCGCACGCGCCGCAGGCGAACAGCCTGGCGGGCGCCGGGCGGCCCGTGCGGACCATCGCGCGGGCGAGCTCGATCATGAGGTAGGCGCCGGAGCAGTACCCGAAGAGGGCCAGCGGCAGGTCCTTGTAACGGTCGAGCTCCAGGAGCAGGGTGTCGACGAGATCGTCCATCCGCCGGAGCGGCGCCTCCCGCCGCCGGGTCTCCCGGCCGGGCAGCCGGAGGGCGAGCAGGTCGATGTCGCGGGGAAGCTCGCCGGAGAGCGGCCGGAAGGTGGCGGTGCCGCCGCCGGCCTGGGGAACGCACACCACCCGCACGCGGGGGTCCGCGACCGGGCCGAGCCGGGCCACCCAGGGGCTGGTCACCCGAGTCCTCCTCGCAAGGTGCCGGCGAACCGGTCTGTGTCGAAGTGGGCGCTGACCGTCGGCGAGATCAGCATCCGGGTCGCCCCGGCGGCGGCGTAGTCGTCCATCCTGGAACGCAGGTTCTCGGCCGCGCCGATCGCGGTGAGCGCCCGGACCATCTCGTCGTCGGGCCGCCCGGCGCCGACCTGCGCGCCGAACCCGCTGGCGGTGAACAGCCGCCGGTAGGTCGGCACCCGGAGGTAGGCCGACAGATAGCGGTGGAATCCGGCCCTGTCGGCCTCGGGCTCGGGGGTGACGGCCGCGTTGAGGACGACGGCCACCTCGAATCCGGCGCCGCCCGGGTAGCGGCCGTCGGCGCGGCGTCCCAGCCCCCTTCGCAGCGCGGGGACGGCGTGCTCCCGGACGTATCCGGGCGTGCACATCCACAGGATCGCGCCGTCGGCCAGCTCTCCGGCCAGCTCCAGGAGCTTCGGGCCGAAGGCCCCCACGTGTACGGCCAGGCCGTCGCGGCGTGGCCCGGTGTAGGACGCGTGCCCGCTGAACCACTTGCCGTCGTGGCTCACCTCTCCGTCGCGGATGAGGGAGGTGGTGATCTGGAGGTACTCCCGCGTGCCGGCCACGGCGGGCGGTGTCGTGCCGGCTCCCACCATCCACTCGCCGACGCCGCGGTGGCCGAGGCCGAGGCCCAGCGTGAAGCGCCCGCCGGACAGCTCGTCGAGGGTGAGCGCGGTGTGCGCCATCACCACCGGCGGCCTGGAGTACAGCGGGAGTATCGCGCTGCCGATGCCCGACCGCCCGGTCCGCGCCGCCATGGCGGCCAGCAGGACCACGCTGTCCCGCTGGTTGGGCAGCTGCACCAGCCACTGCGAGTCCACGCCCAGCTCGTCGGCGAGACCGGCCCGCGCGAGCGTCTCCGCCGGCGAGAGGTTCCGCTGCTCCAGGAGCACTCCGACCCGGTGCCTCGCGGGCTGGCTCACGGGCCTTCCATCCGCTCGCGCAGGCTCCTCGGCCGCATGTCCTGCCACACCTCGGTAATGTGCGACAGGCACTCGGCCTTGGTCCCCCGCATCCCGGCCTCGCGCCAGCCGGCCGGGGCCTCCCGGTCGGCGGGCCAGAGAGAGTACTGCTCCTCGTCGTTGACCACCACGCTGTACTGGCGGTCGTCGTCGTCCTCGAACATCATTCCCCTTCGAGTACCTTCAGGGCCTCGATCGCCTCTTCGTCCGACATGGCGGCCACCTTGGCCAGGAGGTCCTCCTCTATCGCCGTGGCGAGGCCGCGGACGGTCCGCGTGTCGAACAGCCGGGCCACGGAGACGTCGCTCCGGAACCGCTGGGTGATGCGGGCGACCAGTTGCACCGCTACCAGGGAGTTGCCGCCGAGGTCGAAGAAGTCGTCCTCCGCGCCGACCTGGTCGATCCCGAGCGCCTCGGTCCACAGGACGGCCAGCGCCCGCTCCGGCTCGGTGCCGGGTTCCACGTACGGCGTGTCGAGGTCGCGCGTGCCTCCCCCGCCGGCCGTGTCCGCGGTGAGCTTCTCGGCGAGCGCGGCCCTGGTGACCCTGGCCGTACGGCGCAGCCGCTCGCCCAGCCCTTCGGGGCACCAGATCAGCTGCGGTCCGAACCCGGAGGCCAGGACGAGGCGCAGCGTCTCCGCGGCCTCCGCGTTGCGGACGCCGTCCTCCGACACGGAGGGATCCACGGCCGGGGGCCGGGCGACCGCCGCCTGGCCGACGGTCTGGCCGGCCGCCTCCGCGGCCGACACGCCGGTCCTTCCGTCCACCCGAAGGAGCGAGAACCCCTCAACGGTCACCAGCTCGCGACCGCTCTCGTCCACCACGCTGATGTCCGCGGTGGTCACGTCGCCCGTGGTGTCGTCCAGGTGGCGCAGCACGCTCGTGACACGCGCCGGCAGCGGCCCGTGGACGGTGATGGTGTCGTAGCCGAACGGCAGGTAGGAGCCGTCCCCGGCGACGTTCTGGCCAACGGCGACGCAGGCGTCCAGCACCGACGGGTGCAGGTAGTAGCCGGCGAGGTCCGCGGCGTACTCCTCGGGCAGGCGCACGTCGATCAGCTCCAGCGGCCCCCCGGAGTGCCGCGCGCTCACGATGTGCCAGCGCGGGCCGAACCGGAGCTCGCCGATCAGCCCCTCGAACCCGGGGGTGGTGTCGTCCGGGCACCGGTCCCGGAGCGCGGCGAGGTCGTGGACGGCGGGAGCGCCCTCAGGGGCATCCTCCACGTGTCCGCGCGAGTACTCCACGCCGTCGCTGCCGGTGATCGCCACGTCGTAGCCCCGCCCGGCGGGCGTCAGCGTGAGCCGTACCACCAGGCCCTCGGCGACCATCAGCGGCGCGAGGAAGAGCAGCTTGCCGATGCGCGCCCTCGGCTGCCCGGTCACCTCGGCGAACGCGGCACGGACGAGCTCGACGATCCCGGTGCCCGGCATCGTGGGGACGCCGGCCAGGCGATGCTCGTCGAGCACCCACACATCGGGGGTGAATTCGAGCTCGAACCGGATCGAGCCGTCCGCGACGTCTCGCCGGTCGCGCAGCAGCGGGTGGGCCACCGGCGTCGCGGCGCCGGGCTCCCCCTCGTCCTTGCGCAGGCTGCCCAGGATCGAGGGCGCGTCGATCTCGAACGCCATCCCGGCCTCGGCGAAGGGCGGCCAGTTGACCGACACGGTGTGCCGCCCCCGCGCCCATCGGGACTGGGCGAAGGCGTCCAGCACGGCGTTGGCGCCGGCGTAGTCGCCGAGGCCGAAGTCGCCGGAGACCGCCGCGATCGAGGAGTAGAGCACGAGGAGCTCCGGCTCGAAGACCCGCTCCACGACGTAGGCGCCCAGCACCTTCGGGGCGAGGACCCGGGCGGCGTCGGCGCGGGACCGCGTCTCCAGCATGCCGCCTCCGGCCACGGCGGCCAGGTGGAACACCCCGTCGACAGGCCCGAACCGCTCTCCCGCCGCCCGCTTGACCGCGTCCATCGACGCCTCGTCGGTGACGTCGCCGGAGACGGCGAGAACCTCGCCCCCCGCCGCCTCGACGTCGAGCACGCCCCGGATCCGCGCGGCCACTCTGTCCTTCTCGTCCGCGCCGTCCAGGATCGCCGGCCACTCCTCCCGGGGCGGCAGGCCGGTACGGCCCACCAGCACCAGCCGGGCCGAGACGAGGGAGGCGAGCTGCCCGGCCACCAGCAGGCCGAGTCCGCCCAGGCCGCCGGTGACGACATAGACGCCGCGCTCCTTGAGGAGGGACGGCACGCCGCCGGGGCCGGACAGCTCCACGCCCGCGAAGCTCCACACCCAGCGCTTGCGCCCCCGGTAGGCCACCTGCTCCTCGGCCGCGTTCCCCGTCACCTCGGCCAGCAGCTGGGCGGCGGCCGTGGACGGCGGCGCGGCGCCGAAGTCCACGCTCCGGCAGGTCACCGCGTCGAACTCCTTGGGGGCCAGCTTGACCAGGCCGAGCACGGCGGCCTTGGCCGGCTCCACCGCGCCGTCGCCGGTCACGTCCTGCATGTCGCGGGTCACGACGACCAGGTCCACCGCGGTTCCCGGCAGCAGCCGCGCCGCCGTCTGGAGCGCGGTGAGCGCGCTGTGGAATCCCAAGTCCAGCCAGCGGGCGGCGTGATCGGCCTCGGAGACGTCGCCGGGACGCGGGGCCGCGGCCAGCGCGTGGACGACGCGCACCCGCTCGGGGGCTCGCGCGGCCAGGCGGCCGAACACCTCAGTCTGGTCATCGAGGGCCCCGGCGACCAGCACGTCGGCACCGGCGGCGCGGGCCAGCCGGGCGAACTCCGCCGCCGCCGGATCGGCATCCGGGGCGAAGACGACCCAGGGGACGTCCGGGTCTACCGAGCCTGCCGACGGCGGCGGCGTCTCCCGCCACACGGGCACGGTGAAGGGGCCGGTGAAGGTGCCGACGCCGGCCGGGGTGGCCGCGGCCTCCTCGTCCGGGTCGACCCAGTAGCGCCGGCGCTGGTAGGGGTAGGTCGGCAGCGGGACCGTGCGGCGCTCCTCGGCGGACCAGAAGGCGTCCCAGTCCACCGGCGCGCCCGCCGCCCACACCTGGCCCACGGCCTCCAGCGCCACCCTGACGTCGTCGCGGTCCTGCTGGGGATGGCGCATGGCCGTGACCACGACGGCCTCCTGGCTGTGCGCGGCCACCAGGGCGCTCAGCGTACGGCCCGGCCCGACCTCGACGAGCGCCCGGTCGCCGTCGGTCGTCAGGAGCCGCAGCGAGTCGGAGAAGCGGACGCAGCCGCGCAGGTGGCGCACCCAGTAGTCCGGATCGGTGGCCTCGGCGTCGCCGACCCACGTGCCGGTCACGTTCGACACGTACGGAATGGCGGGAGGGGACAGCTTCACCTCGGCGACCCGCTCACGGAAGCGGTCGAGGATCGGATCCATCATGCGGGAGTGGAAGGCGTGGGAGGTGTGAAGCGGCCGCGCGACGACTCCCTCCACGGCGAGGGCCTCCGTCACGTCCGCGACGGCCTCATGGGTGCCGGAGATCACGCACACCCCTGGGGCGTTGACGGCGGCGATGTCGGCCGCGTCGCCCAGTATCGGCCAGAGCAGCTCCTCGGGCAGGGTGACCGCGGCCATCGCCCCCTCGTCGAGCGACTGCATCAGCGCGCCGCGCTCGGCGACCAGGCGGAGCGCGTCGTCGGGGTCGAAGACCCCGGCCAGGGCGGCGGCGACGTACTCGCCGATGCTGTGCCCAGCCATCGCGGCCGGTTCCAGGCCGTAGGACCGCAGCAGCCGGGCCAGGGCGTACTCGACCGCGAACAGCGCGGGCTGGGTGTTGGCGGTCCGGCCGAGCCGCCGCGCCGCGTCCTCACCGGAGTCGAAGAGCAGGCCGTGCAGGTCCAGGCCGTGGGAGTCGCGCAGGGTCGCCGCGCAGTCGTCGATCACCTGGCGGAACACCGGCTCGGCGTCGTAGAGGTCCCGCGCCATCCCGGGGTGCTGCGCCCCCTGGCCGGGGAACAGGAACGTCACGGTCCGGTCGCCGCTCACCGCCGGCGCCCCCGAGCCGAGGCCCCGGGCCGCCTCCGCGTGGTCGGCGGCCACGGCGAAGCGCCGGACCCGCAGCGCGGCCCGGCCGCGCGACAGCGTGGAGGCGATGTCGGCCAGCTCTTCCGGCGGCTCGGACCGCTCGGCCAGATGCGCGCCGAGCTGTTCGGCCGCCTCGTCGAGCGCCTCCTCGGTCCGCGCCGACACGGTCAGGAGCTGGTACGGCCGGCGGACCGGCCGGGTGGGGGCGGGCGCCGGGGCCTGCTCCAGGATTACGTGGGCGTTGGTGCCGCCGATGCCGAAGGAGCTGACGGAAGCGAGGCGGCTCCCCGCGCCGGGATCCCAGCTCATCAGGGTCGTCGGCACGTGGAACGGGCTGCTGTCGAAGTCGATGCGGGGGTTGGGCTCGTTGAAGTTGATGGCCGGCGGCAGCAGGCCCTCCTTCAGGCAGTAGACCGCCTTGATGAGCCCGGCCACGCCGGCGGCGGCGCCCAGGTGACCCACGTTGGACTTCACCGAGGAGATGGCGCAGCGCGGCGCGTGCTCCGGGCGGGGGCCGAACGCCTCGGCCAGCGCGCCGACCTCGATCGGATCGCCGACGGCGGTGCCGGTGCCGTGCGCCTCCACGTAGCCGATGCCGGCCGGGTCCACACCGGCGTCCCGAAGCGCCGCGCCGACCACGGCCACCTGACCGTTCTTGCTAGGCGCGGCGAAGGCGAGCTTGTCCCCACCGTCGTTGTTCACGGCCGAGCCACGGATGACCGCGTGGATCGTGTCACGGTCGGCGAGCGCGTCGGCCAGCCGCTTGAGCACGATCGCCCCGGCTCCGCTGCCGAACACCGTGCCGCGGGCCCTGGCGTCGAAGGTCCGCACGTGCCCGTCGGGCGAGAAGATGCCGCCCTCCGAGTACGTGTAGCCGCTGATCATGGGCAGCGCCAGCTCGACCCCGCCGGCGAGGGCGGCGTCGCACTCCCCCGCGCGCAGCGCGCGGACCGCGGTGTGAATGGCGACCAGCGACGTGGAGCACGCGGTGACCATGCTGATCGCGGGTCCGGTCAGGCCCAGGCGGTAGGCCACTCCGGTGGACAGATAGTCCGTGTGGTTGTTGATGATGGCCATCAGGACACCCGTGGCCCGCCACACCGCGGCGTTCCGTGTGACGTTGTCCTCCAGATAGGCGTTGTGCCGGGAGCCCGCGTACACCCCGACGCGGCCGCCGAACCGCCGCGGGTCGAGGCCCGCGTGCTGCAGCGCCGTACCGCACGTCTCCAGGAACAGCCGGAACTGGGGGTCGAGGATCTGCGCCTCGCGCGCGCTGACGCCGAAGAACTCGGCGTCGAACCGGTCGAAGTCCTCGATGACCGGCGCGGCCCGCACGTAGTTGGGGTCCCGGAGATCCTTCTCGGGAACGCCGCCGGCGCGCAGCGCGTCCTCGTCGAAGAACGCGATGGACTCCACGCCGTCCAGGAGGTTCTGCCAGAACTCGTCGGCGTTCCGCGCGCCCGGGAAGCGCCCCGCCAAGCCCACGATGGCGACGGGCTCCGGCGTCTGGGATGGGCGGACGAGACCGCGCGATAGGTCAGCCATGCCGGTCATGTTCAGCCGCCCGACTCCGCCGGACAAGGGAAGTGGCGAGTAGTCGCCATACCCCTTCCGCGCGGGTCCGGCGCCGTCCGATGCTGCTGAGCGTGCTACCGGACTGGGACGCGATAGGCGGCACTCCCGTATCGGAGGTCACCGTCGCCTTCCACGGCCGCGAACACCGCGTCCTCCTCAAACGGGAGTGGGCCAACCCGAGCGGCTCGGTCAAGGACCGGACCGCGGCGGGGCTGCTGCGGGCCATGCACGCGGCGGAGCCGCTGCGGCCGGGCACGACGGTCATCGAGTCGACGTCCGGCAACCTCGGCATCGCGCTGGCACGATTTCTGACCGCGGCGGGCTGCCGGTTCATCGCGGTGATCGACCCCAAGACTCCGGAGGAGAGCCGCCGGCTGCTGCGGGCGGCGGGAGCCGAGCTGCACCTGGTCGACGAGCCGGACGGGCACGGCGGCTACCTGCTGAGCCGGCTCCGCGTCGTGCGAGGGCTGTGCGCCGCGCATCCCCATTACCGCTGGCCCGATCAGTACGCCAGCCCGTTCAACCCGCTCGTGCACCAGCGGACGACCGGCCCCGAGATCACCGCGCAGGGCGGGCCGGAGCTCGACGCCGTCTACGTGGCCGTGTCGACCGGCGGAACGCTCGCCGGGATCTCCGCCCACATCCGGCCGCTCGGCCGGCCGATCAGGCTCGTCGCCGTGGACGCCCAATCATCGGCGGCGACGTCGTTCCCGGCGTCATCGGCGGCGACGGCGTCATCCGCGGCGGCGGGGGCGGGGGCCCATCCCGCCGGGCCGAGCTCGCCGTCGGCACGCCTCGTCCCCGGCATCGGCGCCGGCCGCCCGTCGTCCTTCCTCGGCCCGGCGTCGTACGACCGGGCGGTCGCCGTCCCGGACCCGGCCGCGCTGGCCATGTGCCGCATGTTCCTGGAGGACACCGGCGTCGCCCTGGGAGGGTCGAGCGGCTCCGTGCTGACAGCGTGCGTCGAGGAGCTGGGCGGGCCGGACCCGCCGCGGCTCGCCCTCTGCCTCGCCGCCGACCACGGCGCGAAGTACGCCACCACCGTCTACGACGACGGCTGGCTCATCGCGAGCGGGGTGTACAGCGCGGTCAAGCACGCCTTCGACCGCTACAGAATCGACGGCCTGCGTTTCGCCCTGGAGAGCTGACATTCCTGGAGAGCTGACACCCTGGAGAGCTGACATGTCGCTGCCCATGCCCGGCCACGACGGCACCGAGATCCTGTTCCTGAACCGCCACGAGGTCGAGGATGCCTGCCGCGGCATGGATCTCCCCGCCGTGGTCGGCCGAGCCCTGGTCCGCCACACTCGCGGGGAGACCACGCTTCCCGAAGAGGCCTACCTCCCCTGGACGGCCCCCGACGGCGCCCCGGCCCGCTGCCTGGCCATGCCGGGTGCGCTGCGGGACGACGAGGACGGCTGGACCTACGGCATAAAGATCATCAACGGCTGCCTGTCCAACCCCTCCCGGGGGCTGGCGCGGGCCCAGGGTGTGATCATGCTGTTCGATCCGCAGACGGCCCGCCCGGTGGCGCTGCTGGAGGCCGCCTACATCAGCGCCATGCGGACGGCGGCCGTGACCGCCGTCACGGCCGCCCGGCTCGGGGTGCCCCGGCTCGCGCGCGTGGCCGTCCTCGGTTGCGGGACGCTCGCGCGCGCCCACCTCAGGCTGCTTCCCGCCGTGCTGCCCGATCTCCGGGAGGTCCGCCTGTTCGACCTCGACCCGTCCGCGTGCCGACGGCTGGCCGACGACCTGCGCGCCGGCCATCCGGATCTGAAGGTGGTCGAGGCCGCCGGGCCGCGCGAGTGCGTGGCCGGCGCCCAGCTCGTCGTCCCGGTCACCACCACCACGTCCGGGTATATCGCCTTCGACTGGCTCGCGCCCGGAGCGCTGATCGCCCACGTCTCCCTGGACGACCTGCTGCCCGAGGTGGTCCGGCGGGCGGATCTCGTCCTGGTCGACGACTGGGGGCTGGTCGCCGCGGACTCACGGCGCCTGCTGGGCAGGATGTACCGCTCAGGAGAGCTCCTCGCCCCCGACGGGGCCCGCTTTCACGACGCCCAAGCGAAGGCGGGGATCCGCAGGGTGGACGGCCATCTCGGAGAGGTGCTCGCCGGGGTCCACCCGGGCCGCCGTTCAGCGGAGGACATCGTGGTGAGCAACCCCTTCGGAATGGCCCTCCTCGATGTCGCGGTGGCCCACGAGGTGGTGTCAGCCGCGAGCGGCGCCCTCGGCCGCCCGCTCACCCTCTGACCATCCCGGCGACCATCCGGACGACCAGCTGATCACTATCCGAACAGGTCCAGCGTGCCGTCCGCCCGGGAGCGCGCCATGACGTCACGGGTCAGCAGCAACGCGAGGGCGAACCAGCCGGCCGCCACCGCGAGCTCCAGGGCGGCCGCCGGGAGCACGGCGGCCAGGGAGGCGCCGTCCAGCACGTCCCGGATCGCCGACAGCCCGTGCGTCAGCGGCAGGAAGCCCACGGCGTGCTCCAGCCACCCCGGCCAGAACGACGTCGGCACGTTCACCCCGCACAGCATCGCCAGGACCAGGTAGCCCAGGTTGAGCAGCACCCACATCACCGAAGGGGCGCGCAGGGCGACCGTCGCGAGGACGCAGCCGTAGGCGTAGCAGGACAGGGCGGTCAGCACGAGCAGCGGCAGCACGAGCGGCACGCGGGACAGGTCGAGGGGGACGCCCACCACCAGCGGCACGGCCACCAGGGCCACCGTCGAGGTGAACGTGCCGGTGCACACCCATTGCAGGCCGCGCGCCATATAGACGTTGGCCGGTCCTGTCGGGGAGGCCACCAGCAGGACAAGGGTGCCCTGGGCGCGCTCCATGACCGTGGAGAGGACGACGAACATCGCCTCGAACCCGACGAGCAGGACCGCGTTGCCGATGACCATGTACCGCGCCGTGTCGCCGCCCCCGACGGAGCGCCCGACGAGGCCGAAGAAGATGACCTGGCACAGCACCCGCAGCAGCCAGCCCGTCAGCCACTCGCCGGGTGTGAACAGCGCGCGCAGCTCCGCGAAGCCGAGCGCTACGGCGTACCCGGCGATCCGGGCCCGCGCGGCGATCGCCGTCATGCGTGTCCCACCGTCCCGTCCCGCCTGATCCGCCGGACGACCAGGTTCGTCAGCAGGTGCCCCGTCACGTAGGCCGCGAGCCCGAGCACGAGAAGAGCCCCCAGCCTGTACGGCAGCGCCGCCACGGGGGCCGCGCCGGCGGCGTCCCGCAGCAGCTGCGAGCTCCAGCTCAGGAACACGACGTCGCTCACCGGCCGCAGCCACTCCGGCAGCAGCTCGACCGGGAACAGCACCGCCCCGAGGATGTAGAAGGGATAGGTCAGCACCACCTCGAACAGCACGGTGTTCCGGCTGAGCACGAACAGCGGGGCGAGCAGGCAGGCCGTTCCCGCGATCGCGACCAGGGTGACCAGCAGGGTGACCGCGAAGATCACCGGGTGGTGGATCTCGATCGAGGCGCCGAAGACCACGGTCGCGACCAGGTAGGACTCCGCGAACGCGAGCGTGCCGATGGCCACGACCGCCGACAGCCGCCCGAGGACGATCGACGACAACGAGGCGGGCACGGCGAGCAGCAGCTCCAGAGTCCCCTGCCATCGGTCCGTGGAGATGAGGTCGCCGGTCTGGTTGACGGTGAGCACCCACAGCCCGATCAGCCCGGCGCCCGTGATGGCGGTGACCAGGAAGTCCTCCCGGCCCGCCGCCCGCCCGACGGAGGCGAAGACCACCGACAGGAGCGGCGTCGTCATCAGGGCGATGGCGTCGATCGGCCGGCTGGCGACCATGGCCAGGTGCATCCGGGTGGCGGCGAGGACGGCCGTCATACCTTCAGCCCCCGGTCGCCGATGAAGTGCAGGTAGACCTGCTCCAGGGTCGGCTTCTGGGTGGAGATGTCGGTGATCCCGTGCTGCACCAGCCGTCCCAGGACCAGGCGTAGCCCCTCGTTCGTCGCGTGCACCCGCCAGGTCGTCCCGCCGTCCACGGCCTCGCCCGGCTCGACCGCGATCACGCCGGGCAGGTCGGCGAGCTCGGCGCTCACCAGGCCCGCGAGGGCCGCGTCCGGCGCGCCGAACTCCACCCGGTCGTGGCCGGCCACCAACCGGCCGATCCGCTGGGGATCCTCGGTGAACAGCGCCCGCCCGTGGTCGATCAGCGTGACCTGGTCGCACAGCTGCTCGGCTTCGACCATGTCATGCGTGGTCAGCAGGATGGTCTTGCGCTCCGCCCGCAACTCCCCCACCAGAGCCCGCACCTCGCGCGCGGCGACGGGGTCCATGCCGACGGTCGGCTCGTCCAGCACGATCACCGAGGGGTCGCCGATGAGCCCCCGTGCCAGGTGCAGACGCTGCTTCATGCCACGGGAGAAGGTCTCCACCCGCTCGCCGGCCCTCTCTGCCAGTCCGACCCGCTCCAGCAGGGCGTCGGCGCGTCTGCGGGCCCCGGCTGTGTCCAGCCCCGCGACGGCGCCCCAGAAGCGGAGGTTCTGCCGGGGGGTGAGCCTGCCGTACAGACCCCGGTCGCCGCCGAAGACGATGCCTATCTCGCGGCGCACCCGCGCGGCGTCGCGGACGACGTCGAACCCGGCGACGGCGGCGCGGCCCGACGTGGGCAGCAGCACGGTGCACAGGATCTTGACGAGCGTGGTCTTCCCGGCGCCGTTCGGGCCGAGCAGGCCGTGCGTCCGGCCCACCTCGACCCGCAGCGAGAAGTCGTCGAGGGCCACGACCTCCGATCCGCCACTGGCGCGCCTGAAGAGCGTGCGTCTCGGCGTGTAGACCCGGCCGAGGTCACTGATCTCGATCACACCGGGGCCTCCTGTCCGTTGGGGGGAACGATGCGGGCGGACGGCCTCGTGTCCACCGCGACCATGCGGATCTCCGTCGTGTGTCGCCGCCCGTCCGCGTCGGCCAGCCAGAGCTCACCGGGGCCGGGCAGCATCTCGCGCAACTCGACGCGGCCGCCCTCCGGGAGCCGCCGCCAGCTCCTCGCCAGGTTCGTGACCAGAGACGGCGAGCGCAGGTCGACGTAGAACGGTTTGGGTTCGAGCGGACTGGTGGCGAAGAGGTGGCGTGGCAGCCCCGCCCCGGCGAGCCGGTCGGCCAGCACCTCCCAGCGGTAGCCGCCCCGCGTCAGCAGCCCCGTGGGGAACTCTCCGGCGGTGAACCGCCAGCCGCGCCGCCGCACCACGAGGTCGTCGACGACCAGCCGGGGCTCGTACGGATCGTCGGTGCGGATCCGGAACGTGTTGACCACGAGGGCGCTGAGGAACTCGCCGAAGAACTCCAGCACCGGCAGCCGCCAGGACCCGTCACGCGGCCCGGCCAGCAGAGCGCCGCCGTCCTCCGTCACGACCAGGCCGGTGGCGGGCAGGGACGGAGCCCCGGCGGGAGCCCCGGTGTCGTCGCCGAACGACCAGTAGAGGTAGCGGCCCGGCACGTGGACGGCCAGCGGCGGGTAACGCCGCGAGTCCACCGTGGGTCCGTTGGGGTAGCACGGCACGACCCGGCCACCCGCCATGTCGGCCGCGGTCGCCGCGGCCAGCTCGCCCCGGTCGTCGCTCAGCGTGTGGAAGAACCGGCTCTCCAGCGTGTTCATCGCCACGTGCAGCTCACCGAGCACCCAGGTCAGCCCGGACGCCGTGCGGGCGAGCAGCAGGTCCGGGCTGTGGTGCCGGGCGGCGGCCCAGGGCGGCGCCGTGCCGGGATCGGGGAACATCATCGCCACCCGGTCCGCGATGTCCGCCGCGTCCAGCCGCACCTCCTCGGGCTCCGCCCCCGGCGCCTTCCCGGTCCCGGCCGCCAGTTCGACGATCTCGGCCCAGCGCAGCCGGAAGTCGTGCGCCACCTCATGCACCGGGCTGCCCGGACCACCTGACAGCGGCTCCGCGGCGGCGAAATGAAGGTCGGCCAGAGTGACCTCGTCGCTGCGGGCGCGCAGCCGGCCGTACACGCCGGCCAGTGCCTCCTGGACCGCCTCGGCCGCCTGCGCGGTGAGCCAGCGGGCGGAGCGCAGCAGCAGCGTGAGCGGCGGGGCGAGCCGGTCGATGAGCGGGGCGCCGATCGTGACGTCCAGGTCGCGGCGGCAGTCCGGATACACCAGTGTCCGCCCCGCGTCGGCGTCCGGCTTCCCCCGGCGCGGGGCACGCCGGGTCCGCCGGGTGAACGCCTCCTCCAGCCCGCGGAGAGCCTCGGCGAGCGGCACGGGGTCGGTCATGGCCTTGGCGGCCGCCCGCCGGGCCTCGTCCAGCTCGTCCAGGCAGCCGAGCAGCTCTTCCCGCAGCGCGGGCTCGGGGATCCGGGCGACCTGGTCGCGCAGCGCGTGCTCCGGCCGCTCCCCCACGGGCACCGTGAAGCCGATCCGCACGACCCCCGCGTCCCGCAGCGCCAGCAGCGCCGCCTCCGGCTCGATGAGCCCCGCCGTACGGCCCGCCGCCACCTGGCCGAGGACGGCGAGCGCGGCGTCGTCGAGATCGACGGGCGGCCGGAACGGCCTGCGGGCCAGGCGGCCCTCGACCGACACCGCGGGATGGCGGCGGACGGGCAGGTGGGGCCGCACCCGCTCGTCGGACTCGAAGGCGCGGGCGAGCAGCTCCACCGCCCAGTGCTCGAAGAAGACCTCGCCGTGCCGGATGCCGCCTCCGCCCCGCACGCCCGGCTCCACCTGGTCGTCGCCGGTCAGCGTGGCCCACCCCACCGGCCCGAAGAAGCCGATGCTGTCGTTCTTGGCGCAGTATCGCTGGGCGTAGCGCGCGAGCAGGCCGGCCCGGAGGGTCGTGACCTTCTTCACCTCCGGCCCCGTGCCGCCCGAGGCGATCAGAGGGGCCATCCAGGCGGCCACCGCGCCCGGGTTCTGCCACGTGAGCGCCGCGGCGAACAGGGGCTCGCCGAGCAGCCCGGCGGGACCCTCGTGGCCGGGCCCGGCCAGCCGTTCCAGCCAGCCGGCCGGAAGCCCGGCGCCGCGGACGGCGGCCACCCGCCAGAGGGCCCAGTCGTCCGGCAGCTCGACCAGGCGGCCGTTCACCGCGCCCCCCATCATCGGGCCCCCTGCTCCCGCAGGACTCCGGCGAGGCTGTTGATCGTGGGGTAGTCGAACAGCGCCGCGATCGACAGGTCGACGGCGAACACCGACCGTATCCTCGTCATCAGCTCGACCGCGCTCAGCGAGTTCCCGCCCAGCTCGAAGAAGTCCGCGTCGAGCGCGATCTCCGGCTCGCCCAGCGCCTCCGCCCAGACCGAAATGAGCCGCGCCTCGATCGAGCCCGGCTCCGCTCCGCCGCCCGAGGAGACAGGCGCCGCGGAGACGGGGGCCGCAGGGGCCGCGGAGACGGGGGCCAGCATCGCCCGCGGGGCCTGCGTCGCGGGCGAGCCCGCCATCGCGGACGGCGCGGGCTCCGCCGGAACGCGGGTGGCCGCTTCCCGTGGAGCCCTTTCTCCGCTGGGACCCACCGCGGCGCGCCGCACCGGCCGGGCACCGGGCTCGACGACGACCTGGCCGGGGTGGCGGGCGCGCAGCAGGGTCATGAGGAGTCTCGCCCCCTCGTGAGGCTCGATGCCGTCCTCGCCGGACGCGGAAACCGGCGCGGGGCCGGACGTCGTGTCCGGTTCCCGCAGGAAGCCCCGGCCGTCCACCTTCCGCATGGTGTAGCCGGTGGCCTTCCCGAGGAGGCGGCCGTCGGGCGCGATCAGGTCCACGTCGGCGCTGATGACGCCGCCCGTGCCGGGCAGGCGCCGGATGTGGGCGAACAGGTGCGCGGGGAGCGTGTCGTGGACGACCAGCTCGTTGTAGAGGAACGGCAGGTAGAGGCCGTCCTCCGGACGGCGCACCGATCCGGTGGCGGAGTCGAGCAGCGTGGGATGCGCGACGTGGCCGGCGACCTCCGCGGCGAGCCCGCCCTCCAGTTCGAGATGGAGCAGCATCTCGCTGGTGTCGCCGCCCGGCAGCGTCCAGGTGTGGGGGTTGTTGTGCCAGCGCGGTCCCAGTGTGAACAGGCGTGGGATGTCATCCTCGTCCTCGTCGAGGTAGTGCGACAGGCGGCGGCGCAGGGCGTCCAGATCGACCTGCCCGGCCGCCGGGCGGCCGGCGGCCACCGTGCCGCTCGCGTGCTTCACCGGCTCCGCCGACGGGTCGGCCGCGGGGCGTGACCATGACTCGAAGCGGCCGTCGGGATACAGCCGGATCTCCACCCGGCGGGCCTCCCTCGCCGCCATGACCTGGTGGAAGAGGATGTCCTTGAGCCGGACGGGGCCCTCGTTCCCGCTGATCGAGCGATGCGCCCGCAGCACCATGTCGATGTGGCCCGTTCCGGGCAGCACCGGCACTCCGTCGACGCGGTGCTCGTCGAGCAGGGGGCAGTCCTCGGCGGACAGCTCCGCCGACCAGGTCCGCACGCCGTGCTCGGCGGCCATTCCGACCCGTGCCCACGACGGCCAGTTGATCGACAGTGCGGCCACGCCCGAGCGGCGCAGCACCTGGGCGCAGGCGTCCTGGAACGCGTTGGCCGCCGCGTAGTCGGCGCTGCCCACCAGGCCGTCGGTCGCGGCGCGGCTGGAGAAGCAGACGAAGAAATCGAGCGCCGGCCGGTCCGCGAACGCCTCCGTCAGGTGCAGCGTGCCATGCGCCTTCGGAGCCAGGACGGCCCTCGCGTCCTGCTGTTCACGGAGCTGCGCGAGGCCGTCGCCGGCGATCCCGGCCAGGTGCAACACGCCGTTGACCGGGCCGTATCGCGCCGTGACGGAGTCGATGGCGCGGCGCAGCGCCCGCCGGTCGGTGACGTCGCAGGAGATCGTTCGCACCTCGGCGCCCAGCGACTCCAGCTCGCTCACCTGGGCGCGCAGCCGCGCGGCCCGGTCGCCGTCGCCCTCGGGGACGCCTGTACGGCCGAGCAGCACCAGGCGGGGCCGGAGGCCGGTGCCGGCGAGCGCCCGGGCGACGGCCAGGCCGAGGCCGCCCAGCCCGCCGGTGATCAGGTAGACGCCGCTCCTGCGGATCGGAGAGGGGACGGCGACGCCCGCCGTGAACGGCACCTCTGCCCGCACCCACCGGCGCGGGCCGCGCAGCGCGACGACGTCGTGCCGTTCCCACAGGGCGATCTCGGCGGCCAGCTCGTGCTCGTCCGTGCCGGGGCCGACGTCGACGAGGCGGCATCCGAGCTGGGGCGCCTCCTTGACCAGCGACCGCACGAAGCCATGCAGAGCGGCGTGGACCGGGTCGATCGGTTCGGCGCCGGTGACGTCCAGGGAGCCGGCGACGAGCACGAGCAGCCCCGGCGGGCGGCCCTGACCGCGCGTGCCCGCCTGCACCAGCGCGAGAAGGCTCATGAACACCTCGTTCAGCCGGGCGTCCACGGTCGCGGCCGTCACCGGCTCGCCCTCCGCGACGGCCACCGCGTGGACGAGCAGCCGGGGGGCGGTTCCCCTCGCGGCCAGGGCCGACAGGACCCGGGCCAGATCGTCGCGGCTGTCCGGGCGCACCCGGAACTCCCCGGCCACCTCGGCGTAGGCGGTCCCGGGCCGGACGATCACCGGCCGCAGGCCGGCCTGCTGCATCGCGAGCACCTGCCGGAGACTCTGGCCCGGGTCCCCGGGTAGCAGCGCCAGGCAGGTGCCCTCGACCGGGACGAACGGCTCCCGGTCGTGCGACTCCACCCAGGACAGCGTGGAGAACGGGGTCTCCTCGGCCTCCTCCGTCTCCCCGGCCCGCGCGGGCGCCGGATCGGCGGCGTCCGTCAGGCTGTCGGCCGGGGCAAGGCTCGGGACGACCACCGAAGCCGTTTCCGCCTCGCCGGGCCGCTGATAGGAGGCGTCCACCCAGTGGCGGCGGCGCTGGTAGATTCGCCCGGGCAGCGGCACCCGGCGCAGCGGCTCGCCCTGCCGCACCTCGGCCCACAGCACGTCATGGCCTTCGGTCCAGACCCGCGCCACGGCCGTGAGCGTCTGGCGCGCGTCCGCGGCTGGATCGCCCGCCTCGCGTGGCAGGAGCGGCACGGCGGCGCTCGCGCCGTCCCTCACGGCGGGGTGGCGGCGGGCCAGAGTGGTGAGGGTCTGGCCGGGCCCGCTCTCGACGAGGAGCCGCCGCCCGTCGCCGAACAGCGCGTCCAGCGCCCGGTCGAACCGCACCGGGGCGGCGACCTGGTCGGCCCAGAACGACGGGTCGGTCGCCTCCTCGTCCGAGACACGGCGGCCGGCGGCGGCGGAGTAAAGCGGGAGGCGGGGAGGCGACAGCCGTACGTCGTCGAAGGCCTCCGCGAAGACCGCCGCCGCGCCCGCCATGAGCGGGGTGTGGAAGGCGCCGGAGGTGGCCAGCCGGGTGCACGCGATCTTCCGCTCGGCCAGCACGGAGACCGCGGCGTCGACGTCTTCCGGCGTCCCGGCGAGCACCGTCTGGCGGGGGCCGTTGACCACCGCGACGGTCAGTCCCGCGGGCACGGCGGCGCTCACCTCCCCGGCGGGCGCGGCCACGGCGATCATGGCTCCGGGCGGCGCGAGAGCCATGGCCCGTGCCCGCGCCGTCACGAGGCCCACCGCGTCCTCAAGGGTGAAGACCTCGGCGACGGCAGCGGCGGCGAGTTCGCCGACGCTGTGCCCGACGAGCGCCGAGGGGTGGACGCCCTTGGCCATCAGCGACCGCGCCAGCGCGTACTCGACGGCGAACAGCAGCGGCTGGGCCAGGGTGGCCTCCGCCAGCCGAGCCGCGTCCGCCTCGCGCCACGGACCCGCGAGCTCCAGGCCGTGCCCGGCGAAGAGCCGCAGGACGTCGTCGAAGGCGCGGGTGAACGCGTCGTCCGAGCCGTACAGGCCGGCGGCCATGGCGACCTGCTGCGCGCCCTGCCCGGGGAACGCGAACACGACGTCACGGCGCCCGGCCGCCCCTTCCACGACCCCCGAAGCGACCCCCGAAGCGGGCCCGGAACCGGTCAGAGCGCCGACGGCCTCGGCGGCCGAGCCCGCGACGATCGCCCGCCGGATCGGGTAGGCGCGGCGCCCCTCCTGGAGGGTGGACACGACCGCCGGGAAGATCTCCTCGTCCTTCCCCCGCAGGTGGGCCGCGAGCTTGTCGCGGTAGGCCAGCTCGGCCTCCTCCGCCTTGGCGGACCACACGACGATCCTGGGCCGCTCGTCGCATCGCGCCGGGGCGGGCGACGGCCCCTCGGCCAGCACGACGTGGCAGTTCGTTCCGCCCACCCCGAAGGAGCTGACCCCGGCGAAGCGGGGCCGGTCCGGCCTCCTGGGCCAGGGCACCAGACGGTCGGCCACGTAGAACGGGGTCTCCTGGATCCGCAGCTTGGGGTTGGGCTCGGTGAAGTTGGCCGTCGCCGGGATCTGCTCGTGCCTCAGCGCGTACGCCGCCTTGATCAGCGAGGCGATGCCGGCCGCGTGGCCGAGGTGGCCGACGTTGCCCTTGACCGAGCTGAGCGCGCACGATCCCGGAGCCGGATCCGTGCTTCCCCCTGTGCTTCCCCCTGTGCTGCCCGCCAGGCTGCCCGCCACCGTGCGGAACGCCCGGTCGAGCGCCGCCACCTCGATCGGATCGCCGAGCGGCGTGCCCGTCGCGTGCGCCTCGACGTAGGAGACGTCGGCGGGAGAGACGCCGGCCATGCCCAGCGCCTGGGCCACCGCCGCCGCCTGGCCGTTCAGCGAGGGGGCGCTGAACCCGGCCTTGTCGGAGCCGTCGTTGTTCACCGCGCTGCCGCGGATCACGGCCAGGATCGAGTCCCCGTCCGCGAGCGCGTCATCCAGCCGCTTGAGCACCACCGCGCCGCAGCCCGTGCCGAACAGCGTGCCGTTGGCCTTGACGTCGAAGGGGCGCACGTGCCCGTCCCTGGAGACCGGCCCTCCCTCCTCCCACAGGTATCCGTGCGCCACGGGGAACTCCACGTCCACCCCGCCGGCCAGGGCGACGTCGCACTCGCCGTTGCGCAGCGCCTGGGCCGCCAGATGGACGGCGACCAGCGAACTGGAGCAGGCGGTCGACAGCGTGATCGCCGGGCCCCGCAGGGCGAACTTGTAGGCGACCGTGCTCGCCACGTAGTCGATGTTGTTCAGTGAGCTGAGCATGAAGCTGCTCGTGGCCGACACGTCGCCCATGTACCGCAGGTGGAGGTCGATGTACCGGTTGGTGCCCGAGGTGGCGTAGACGCCGACGTCGCCGTCGATCGCGTAGGGGTTGAATCCGGCGTTCTCCAGGGCGGAGTGCGCGACCTCAAGGAACATCCGGATCTGCGGGTCGCTGTGGGCGGCCTCCCTCGGGGTGTACCCGAAGAAGGCCGCGTCGAAGTTCTCCACGTCGGGCGCCGAGGCGACGGCCTTGACGTAGCCCCTCTGGTTCAGCAGGTCCCGCGGCACCCCGGCCGCCCACAGCTCGTCGTCCGTGGGGAAGGCGATGGACTCCACGCCGTCACGCAGGTTGGCCCAGTACTGCTCGGCGTCGCCCGCGCCCGGAAACCGCCCCGCGACACCGATGATCGCGACATGATGCTCAGTGCTGTGCTCAGTGCTCATTTGGATGTCCTCATCTCGTACCGAGGTTCCCGCCTGCCTTGTCCCGCAGCTCCCGCCGGATGGCGCGGCGCTGGGCCGCGTCGGACGTCACCGGGTTCAGCCGCCCCGCCCGGGCCGGGGCACGCCCGTCCGCCGACCCGGACAGGTGCGCGGCGAGCGAGCGCACGGTGGGATGGGCGAACAGCGTCACGATCGGGATCTCCCTCCCGAGCCGCCGCCGCAGCGCCTGCTGGACCTGGGCCATGAGCAGCGAGGTGCCGCCCAGGTCGAAGAAGTTGACGTCGGCGCCGACCCCCCGCAGCCGGAGGGTCTCGCCCCACGCCTCCGCGACGCGCCGTTCGAGAAGCGTCCGCGGGGCCCCGCCGCCGGTTTCGAGCCCGTTCCCGGCCGTCCACTCGGGCAGCCCGGCCCGGTCGACCTTTCCGTTCGGGGTCATGGGCAGGCCGTCCAGCACGACGATCCCGGCGGGAAGCAGATGGCCGGGGAGCTCCCGGCGCAGGTCGGCCCTGAGCCGGGCCAGCCCGAGGGGCTCCGCCCCGGCCGGGACGACGTAACTCACCAGGCGCGACTCACCGTCCGGTCCCCGGCGCGCGACCGTGACACAGTCCCGCACGTACGGCAGGCGCACGGCGCGCAGGTCGATCTCGGCGGGCTCGGCCCGATACCCCGCGATCATCACCTGGTCGTCGGCCCGCCCTGTCAGGACGACGGACCCGTCGGGCTGCCTGCGGCCCAGATCGCCGGTGTCGTAGCGGCCGTGGTGTCCGTGAGTGAGGTGCGGCGTGCGCACGACGATCCGCCCCGTCTCCCCGACCGCCGCCGCGAGCCCGCCCGCGCCCTCCACGAGCAGCTCGGCCCCTTCGACGCCGTGTCCGATCGGCACCGGCTGCTCGCCCGCCCCGCCCGGCTCCCCGGGGACGACGACGTGCCAGCCCGCCACCTGCGGGGTCTCGGTCGTGCCGTACGCGTTGACCACCACGACGCCGGGCGCGAGACGGCGCAGCGTGGCTACGTCGGCCCATCGGAGCTGGTCGCCGCCGCAGACGGCCAGCCGCAGATGGGGCAGTGGCGGATGGGGCAGTGGCGGATCGGGCAGTGGCGGACCGGGCAGTGGCGGACCGGGCAGCCGGAGGTCGCCGCCGACGCCGGCCAGTGACCGGACGAGGGCCGGGGTGACTTGAGCGATCGTGACCCGTTCGCCGGCGAGCCAGGCGAGCAGCTCGCGGGGGGCCCGGATCAGGTCCGGCGGGGGCGCGGAGATCGCCGCCCCGGTCCACAGGGGGGCGAACACGTCACGCAGCAACGGGTCGTGAGCCAGACCGGACAGCATCGCGAACCGATCTCCTGGGCCTATCGCGAACGTTCTCGCGTACACCTCCAGGAAGTGGGCGACCGGCCCCTGGCCTCCGTGTACGGCCCGCGGACGCCCGGTGGTCCCCGACGTGAACGCGACGTAGGAGAGGCCGCGCGCGGGGGTTCCACGCAGGGGCGGCCCGTCCTCCGGCGTCCCGGGCACCGCCAGTACGGCCGGCACCCGCCGCGCCAGCTCCCCGGGAAGCGGGCCGGCCTCGGTCAGGTGGAGCAGCGCGACCGGACGTGCCTCCTCCATCTGGGCGGCCAGGCGGGCAGGCGGGTAGGCCGGGTCGAGCACGAGGAAGGCCGCGCCCGCCTCCAGCACCCCCAGCAGTGCCGCGACCAGAGAGGCCCCCCGGTGGGCGTAGATCGCGACGACGTCGTCCGCGCCCCCGCCGTGTCCCGCGTCCCGTCCCGCGTCTCCTGCCGCGTCTCCTCCCGTGCGCCGTCCCGCGTTTCGTCCTGTGTCGCGGCCTGCCAGGCGCCTTGCCAGCGCGCCCGCCCAGCCGGACAGCTCGCGATAGGTGACGGCTCCGGTGGGGGCGCGCACCGCGACCGCGTCGGGCGTGCGGCCCGCCATGGCGGCCACGGCGGACGGAAGCGACGGAAGCGACGGGAGCGACGGGAGCGACCGAAGCGACGGGAGCGCGGACGGCCCGCCCCCGGCTCCGCTGTGAACGGCTCGGGTCTCGTCACCCCGATCAGCGGGATCGGCGGGATCAGCGGTCAGGGGGTGCCGGTCGAGCGGCGCGTCCGGGTCGGCGGCGACCCGCCGGAGGAGCACGACGAACTGCTCCAGGAACGCGGACATGTGCTCCTCGTCGCAGCGGCCGCCGTCGAAGATCAGCTCGACCTCCAGGTCGTCCGGCCGCTCCGTGACGTACGCGTTGAGGTCGAACAGCGCTCCCACGACCGGCGGCGGGAGCATCTCGGTGACCAGGCCGGCCATGCCGGGGGCCTGGTCGGGAGCACCGAGGAAGTTGAACCACGCCCGGAACGGAACTCCCGCGCCGGAGCGCCGCAGTTCGCGCTGCACCAGGTCGAAGGGGACGTCCTGAGCGCGGGCCGAGCCCGCCACGGCCGCGCGGGTCAGCCGTACGGCGTCGCTGAACGCCGCGTCTCCCGGCACGCTGACCCGCAGCGGAACCGTGCTGACGAAGAAGCCCGCCAGGTCCTCGGTGCCCGGGGCGGTCCGGTCGCCGAACGGGACGCCGACCACGAGGTCCTCCTCGCCCGACCAGCGGCGCAGGACCGTGCTGAAGGCGGTGAGCAGCGTCACGAACACCGTGGTCCGCTGCTCTCGGGCCAGGCCTCGCACGGCCTCTGTCAGGTCGGGGCCGAGGGTGGCGGCCGTCCGCCGCGGCCCGCCGTCCGCGGGGCCGGTGGGAGGCGGCAGGGCAGGGGCCGGAGGCACGCCCGCGAGCTGTTCCCGCCAGTAGGCGAACTGATGGTCGAAGTCGCCCCGCTCCAGCCGCGCGGCGTACCACGCGGAGTGGTCCAGGTAGCTGAAGGGCAGCGGGGGAAGCACCGGCTCGGCCCCGTGGAGCAGCGCCGAGTAGACGATCCCGAGGTCGCGCAGCAGGATCCGCGATGTCCAGCCGTCGGAGACGATGTGGTGGGTGGAGAGCGCGAGCACGCGGACCGGGCCGTCGGTCAGCAGCGCCGCTCTCAGCAGCGGCGGCCTCGACAGGTCGAACGGCCGGCGGGCGAACTCACGGATCCACGCATCAATGCCGGCGGCTCCCGGCTCCGCGATCTCGAGGGGGTCCTCCCCCGCCGCCGCGGCCCGCCGGCCCTGCTGAACTCTCTGGATGGGGCCGTCCGGGGTCATCACGAAGGCGGTCCGGAGGGCGGCGTGCCTGTCCAACAGGAGCCGCAGGGCCGCCCGCAGGACGGGCACGTCCAGCGGGCCGGTGACGCGGATGACCGCGGGGATGTTGTAGGCGGCCAGGCCGCCCGCAAGCCGGTCCAGCAGCCACAGCCGGTTCTGGGCCGGGGAGAGCGGCCCCTCGGCGCGGGCGGGGTCGGCCGCGATCGGCTCCCCGGTGACGGCCCCGGCCACCAGCCCGGCCAGCTCGGCGACGGTCGGATGCTCCAGCAGCGCCCCGGGCGGCAGCTCGGCGCCGAGCTCCGCCCGGATCAGCCCCGTGACCTGGGCGGCGAGCAGCGAGTTGCCGCCCAGCTCGAAGAAGTCGGCTCCGGCGGCCGGGACGGCGCGGCCGAGGACGCGGGCCCAGATCCCCGCCACGGCCGCCTCGGCCGTACCCGCCGCGATGCCGGACGCTCCCATGCCGGACGCTCCGGGGGCGGACGGCTCCGGGGCGAGCGGCTGGGCGGACGGCCACTCCCGCAGCGGGGGCAGGCGGTCGCGGTCCACCTTGCCGTTGGGGGTGACCGGGAAGCGGTCCAGCACGGTGACGAAGGCGGGCACCATCCCGGGCGGGAGCTGCCGGGCGGCATGGCGGCGCAGCTCGCCGGGGTCGAGCCGGTCGGTGTCCGGGATCACGTACGCGGCCAGCTCGGTGCGGGCGGCGCCGTCGGCCGTCACCTCGTGCGGGACGACGACGGCTGCCCGCACTCCGGGATGGGCGGCCAGCGCCGTCTCCACCTCGGCCAGGTGGACGCGCACCCCACGCACCTTGACCTGGTCGTCCCTCCGGCCGAGGTAAATCAGCTCGCCTCCCGGCAGCCACCTCACTCTGTCGCCCGTGCGGTAGAGCCGGGCGCCCGGCGGGCCCTCGGGAGAGGGCACGAAGCGCTGCGCGGTGGTGGCGGGATCGGCCTGGTAGCCCCGGGCGAGCCGCGCGCCGCCCACGTACAGCTCGCCTTCCCGGGCCGGCCGCAGGTCGTCGTCCAGCACGTGCAGCTCCGTCGCCGCGAACGGGCGGCCGATGGGCACGCCCGTCTCCTCGTACGGCCCGGCTCCCGTCTCGTGATGGGTGCAGTCGATCGTCGTCTCGGTCAGGCCGTACGTGTTGAAGATCCGCACGTCCGGGCCGGCGACCGTGCGCAGCGACCGGTAGTCCGCGGCCGTCCAGTTCTCACCGCCGACCACCAGGCACCGGGCGGAGCCGAGGCGCCGGCCGGTCTGGAGCAGGTGGCTCACCAGCGGCCGCAGCAGCGAAGGGGTGAACTCGGCGAGATCGGGCCGGACGCGCCGCATGAACGCGTGCAGGGCGGGCGGGCTCAGCAGTGTCTCCCCCGGGCACATCACCAGGCGGCAGCCGGTGAGCAGCGCACGCGCCACGTCGCCGGTGGCGACGTCGAAGCCGAAGCCGGCGACCTGAAGGACGCTCGTGACATCCGTCCCGAGACCGTAGAGCCGGATCCAGTCGTCGAGGGTGGCCAGGAGCGCCCGCCGGCTGACCCCGACACCCTTGGGAGCGCCGGTCGAGCCGGAGGTGTAGATCAGGTAGGCGAGGACGTCGGGATCGGCCGGGCGCCGATCCCGCTCGTCCGGCTCGGGAAGAGCGCCGTGGTCGAGGGCGCCGTGGTCGAGGGCGCCGTGGTCGAGGGCGTCACGGTCGACCGCGAGCTGCGGGATCGGGATCCCGGCGAGCCGGTGGCGCAACCGGCCGTGGGTCAGGACGGCGACCGGCCCGGCCTCGGCGAGGACGGCCCTGAGCCGGGCTCGGGGAGTCTGCGGGTCCAGCGCGAGATGCGCGGCCCCGGCCCGCCAGGTGGCGAGGACGCAGGCCGGCAGGTCGGCGGTGCGGTCCACGAGGATCGCGACGGTCCGCTCCGGCCCTGCTCCCCGCGCGCGCAGCCAGCGGGCTATGGCGGCGGCCCGGGCGTCGAGCTCGCGGTAGGTGAGGACCCGGTCCCCGTCCTCGACGGCCGGCGCGTCCGGCATGCGCTGGACGACCTCGGCGAACCGCTGGTCCGGGGACGAGGCGGGATCGCCGCCGCTCACTCGTTCCGCCCCAGGATGCACCACTCCAGCACGGCCTTGGCGCTGTGCGTCTTGTTCTCCGCCTGGTCGAAGGCGATGCTGGCGGCCCCGTCCAGCACCTCGGCCGTCACGTCCTCGCCCCGATGGGCGGGCAGGTCGTGCATGAACACGGCCTCCGGGTGCCGGGCCATGAGCGCCCGGTTCACCTGGAAGGGGGCGAACGCCGCCCGCCAGTCCGGATCGGGCTTCGACGTGCCGGTCGTCTGCCACCGGGTGGTGTAGACGACGTCCACCCCGCCGGGGGCGTCCGCCAGGTCGTGTGTCTCCCAGACCGAGGCGTCGTGCTCCTTCGCCAGCCGTACGGCTTCCGCGAGGATCTCCGCGTCCAGGCCGTAGCCCGGCGGAGTGGCGAGGCACAGCGAGACACCGGCGTACCGGGGCAGCGCCAGCGCCAGCGCGGCGGCGGTGTTGTTCCCCTCCCCCACATACAGGATCCGCAGGCCGGCGATCCGCCCGAAATGCCGCCACATGGTGGTCAGATCGGCCAGGGCCTGGGTCGGATGCTCGTCGGCGCTCATCGCGTTGACGACGGCCATCCTCTCCTGCCCGGCGAGCGCCTCGACCTCCCGGGGATCCCCCGCGGTCCGCACGACCAGCGCGTCGAGCATCCGGGCCAGCACCCGCGCGGTGTCCTCCATCGACTCGCCGGTGTTGAGTTGCAGGTCCCCCGGGCCGTACGCGACATGACCCGCGCCGAGGCGCAGCGCGGCGGAGGCGAACGCGGTGCGCGTCCTCGTGGAGGTCGCCCGGAAGAAGCCACCCACGACCAGGTCGGCCAGTGGCCGGTGCCCACGGGACTCCGGACCGGCGAACCAGGCGCCCCGCCGTACCAGATAGTCCACGTCACTGTCCGGCAAATGCCGAAGCGAGGTCATATGTGAGTGCACGGGGCCATGGTGTCCACCGGTGGCTCGCGCAACAATGCGGGCGGCGGAGGTTGGCGAGAAGTCGTCACCCCGCTTGACCGGGGGAACGCCCGGCAATTTCCCTCCAGTCCATGCCCATTGCCCGAGTAGGCGCGCTGTCGTTCTCGTACGAGATCCACGGGACCGGCCGGCCCGTGGTGCTGATCCCCCCGGCCGGCACCCGGGCCGCGATCTGGTCCATGCACCAGGTCACGGCGTTGACCGCGGCCGGCTATCAGGTGGTGACGTTCGACGCCCGCGGCACGTCACCGTCGTCGGTGCCGCCGGGGCCGTACCGGCTGGCCGACCTGGCCGCGGACGCCGCCGGGCTGATCACGGAGCTGGGGCTGGGGCCCTGCGCGGTCGCCGGGGCGTCGCTCGGCGCCATGACCGCCCAGGAGCTCGCCCTGGCCAGGCCGGATCTGGTCCGGGCGGCCGTGATGCTCGGCACGCGGTGCCGCACCGACTTCTTCCGGCAGTCCTCCGCGCGGGCCGCGGCGGCCCGCATGCGGGAGCCGTCCGTGGGCGGCGACTTCGAGACGGTGGCGCACATGACTCAGCTGTTCGGCTCCGCCACGCTCGCCGACGACCGGGCCGCCGCCGACTGGTTCGCCGTGCTGCGCCGGTTCCCGATGCGGGGGGCCGGGGCCGCGGCGCAGTACGAGGCGACCGTGTTCCCGGATCGGGCGCCGGCGCTGGCCGGCATCACGCGCCCCTGCCTCGTCGTCGCATTCGGGGAGGATGTGGTGACCCCTCCCGCGATGTGCCGGGAGGTCGCCAAGGCCGTCCCGTACTGCCGGTACGCCGAGATCTCGGGGGCCGGGCACTTCGGGTTCCTGGAGGCGCCGGACGAGGTGAACGGCGTGCTCCTCGACTTCCTGGCGGAGATGGAGTGAAGAGAGGGCACCCGGGGGGCCGGTCTCAGCGGAACGGCATGTGATCGGGGGGCTGGGCCGTCCTGAGCGGGGTCGTCCGGTGGGAGACGGGTCCGGCCGCCGCGGCCACCCACCGGCGCCGGACGATCTCCACGCCCGCCTGGAAACGGGTGTCCACCCCGAGATAGTCGAGCAGCTCGGCCACCCGCCTGCTGTAGGTGCGAGCCGACATGTTGAGCCGACGGCTCGCGGTCGTGTCCGGCACGCCGGAGAGCAACTCCTCCAGGATCGGACGTAGCCGCGGCGGCGCGGACAGGTCGGGGGCCGGGGCACGACCCAGGTCGTGGGGCGAGGGCAGGGCCACCGTGCTTCCCCTTCCGCCGGACACGCGCCTCCAACCGCTGCGCCCGACGCTAGCCGCGGACCTCTACACGCTCGCGTGGCAAACGCGCATCGGCTGCCGCATAGATTTCGCATAAACACCCCGAGTAAGAAACGTGAGCGAGACTCGGACTGCCGGAACAATTGTTACTAAAGGGTTGACAAGGGTAACTCGACCTACTACCAACAACATGTCGCATCGGGAAATCTCGCCTCCCCGCTGGTCCGCGCGGCATACGTTCAAGGAGGACGCCGAGATGAAGTTCCGCATATTGGGTAATCTCGAAGCGCAGGTGGGAGACCGCCGCGCCAATCTCGGCGGACTCAGGACCCGCAGTTTCCTGGCCGCGCTATTGCTCCACGCGGGACAGCCGGTTACCCTTACCCGCCTCGCCGAGTCATTGTGGACGGAGCCGCCCGCCTCGGCGACGGCCAACCTGCGCACGTACGCCACGCATCTCCGGCGCCGCCTCGACGAGGCGGAGCCCGGCTCCGGCGACCGGCTGGAGACGGTGCCGTCCGGCTACCGCCTGATCGTCGGGCCCGAGGAGCTGGATCTCCTCCAGTTCGAGGCGCTCACGGCCGAGGGCGAGCTCCTGCACGCCCAGGGCCGCCTGGCGGAGGCGAGCGCCCGTTACGACGAGGCGTTGCGGATGTGGCGAGGACGACCGCTGGAGAACGTGTCCGGGGGCGCCTTGCTCGACGCGAGCATCGCCTGGCTCGAAGAACGCCGCCTGATGGGGACCGAGCAGGCACTGGACATCCTGCTGGCCGCCGGCCTGCATTCCAAGGCCGTCGCCGAGCTGCGGCGCCTGGTGGGCGAGTTTCCGCTGCACGAGCGCATGTGGTCCCGGCTGCTCATCGCGCTGCACGAGTCGGGGCGGCGGGCGGACGCCCTCGCCGCCTACGCGAGGGCCCGGGCCTGCCTCGTGGAGCACGCCGGCGTGGAGCCGGGGCCCGAGCTCCGCCGTCTCCACCAGCTGATCCTGGCGAGCGACGGCGGGCGAGGCGTATCCCCCGTCCCGGCATTCACCCGGATGGCCATGGACGCCGGCCCGGATGCCCGGACTTTCGTTCGATGAAAACGAGCGCCATTCCAGGACGATCAATTCTCCCGGAAGCCGAATGACGTTCTCGTCACATTTCGCCGACACCCTCCGCGTTTCGCTGGAGGAATACCGGCACTATTGACGACGATCGTTTCCCGTCGGAAACGACGAGGTGACGCCGCGCCGGCTTCAATCGCGCACGTGTGAAGGCCGCGAGCCCCTTGAGTGGGTCGCGGCCTTCGGTCTTCGTCTTCGCCGTCAGCGCTTGCCGCTCTTCTGGAGAGCCTCGGCGAGCTGCTTCTTCGACATTCCCGAGCGACCGGGGATGTCCGCCTCCTGGGCGCGCTGGTAGAGCTCTTCCCTGCTCATCTCGGAGACGTCCTGCCCGCCGCGCCCGGACGACTTCGCCTTTCCCTTCATCGGGCCGCCGGTGGATATCACGCTGATGACCAGGTCCCGCGCCTTGTGCTCGCTGAAGGCCCGGCCGAGCTCGGTGAGGCGCTGCGCTGGGACGGCCTTCGCGAATCCCGGCAGGATCGCGTTCTCCTCCTCCTGGACGTGGTGGTTGATCGCCTGGAGACACTCGTGCAGGAGCGTGTCGAAGTTCTTGTCGTCCGCCTTGGCGTCGAGCAGCCGAAGCAGCAACTGCTCGGCCTGGTGGTGCTCTTTCGCCCCCTCGCGGACCTCGCCCTTCTCCGCCGGGACGGCCTTGGCGATCTCGGGATAGACCAGGTCCTCCTCCGCCCGCGAATGGGCGACGAACTTGGCCGCCAGCTCCGCGAGGAGCGCCGGACGGTTGTCCATGTCCTTCCTGAGCCTGTCGAACAGGGCCTCGACCTCACGGTGGTCGGTCTTGATCATGCTGATGACGTCTGTCATGGCGCTTTCCCCCTCGTCGGCAGGCCGTACCCGGCCAAAGGAGACATACACGTATAAAACATGCCGTTACGCTGCGTACGTCGTCTCGGCCTCCACAAGACGATCTTTGCGAAATTACGGACATCAGTTGCCCTTTACCGTCTTGCCCGTATGTACGGTCGATAGCAGGGAAGTCTCCCCGAAAGGGGAACCAACGGGGGCATCACCTGGGGAAGTGGTCCGTGATGGACCAGGCAGTCCTGGCTTCTGTTCCGGAGATCTTCGCACGCCGCGTGGGGCCGGCCCGCAGCCTCGCCGCCGAGGCCGATCGGGTGGCCCGGGCCTGTCACGCCATGGCGACGCGGTTCCACCGCGGAGGGCGGCTCATCGTCTTCGGCAACGGAGAGGCGGCCACCGACGCCCAGCACATCTCGGTGGAGTTCGTCCATCCGGTGATCGTCGGGAAGCGGGCACTGCCCTCGTTCTCCCTGACGAGCGACGTGGCGACGATCACAGGGGTCGCCGCCGAGACCGATTTCGGCGACGTCTTCGCCCACCAGCTCCGCCATCTCGCCGCACCGGCCGACATCGCCCTGGGCGTCTCACCGTACGGCAACTGCGTGAACGTGCTCAGAGCGCTGGAGACGGCCAAGGGGCTGGGCCTGCTGACGATCGCGCTCGTGGGCGGGGACGGCGGGGAGATCGCGCGGAGCCCGGCCCTCGACCACGTCCTCACCGCCCCCTCCGGCGACCCTCGTGTCACCAAGGAGGTGCACGTCACCACCTACCACATCCTGTGGGAGCTGGTGCACGTGTTCTTCGAGCAGCCCGGCGTGCTGGATCCCCAGGTGGTGGCATGACCGCTCATGACCCCACCAGGACGGACCCGAACGTGATGTGCCACGCCGAGGTCTGCGTGACCTGCTCGGATGAGGCGGTGCCGGTGACGGTGGTCAGCCTGCTGGGGGCGGATCTCGCGGTCGTGGACACCGGGCGGGGCCGGGAAGAGGTGAGCGTCGCCCTGGTGGAGGCCCGGGTCGGGGACACGGTCCTCGTCCACGCCAAGGAGGCGATCGCCGTGCTCGGATCGCCGGCTGAGAAGCCAGCCGAGATGCCTGCTGAGACGCCACGGTGAGGAGGTGACCAAGTGAGCAGGCCCGATGACTCGATGGAGTCGCTGTACCCGTTCCTCTACTCGGCCTCCGCCGACCTCGACCGCGTTCTCACGGCGGTCCGTCAGTCCACCGTCGACAAGGCGAACGAGATCGTCGCGCTGCGCCAGACCGTGCTCGACCGTGACGGCGCCCGGATGGCCGCCTGCGCCGAGGCCATGGCCGCCGCCTTCAGCCGGGGCGCGCGGTTGTTCGCGTTCGGCAACGGCGGCAGCTCGACCGATGCGCAGGACGTGGCCGCCCTGTACCTGCACCCGGGAGACCCGGGGAGCGCGGGTAGCACGGGGGCTGCGGGGTCTGCGGGGTCTGCGGCCCGGCCGCTGCCGGCGTTCGCCCTGACCGCGGACATCGCGGTGGTGACGGCCCTGTCGAACGACATCGGGTTCGAGGTGGTGTTCGCCCGTCAGCTCGCGGCGTCCGGCCGCGCGGGGGACATCGCGTTCGGGCTGTCGACGAGCGGGAACTCGCGCAACCTCATCGCCGCCTTCGAGGAGGCCGACAGGCGCGGCATGATCACGGTCGGGCTGGCCGGCTACGACGGCGGGCAGATGGCCGAGCTGGGCACCATCGATCACCTGTTCGTGGTGCCATCGTCCTCGGTGCACCGCATCCAGGAGGCCCAGACCACCGTTTACCACGCGCTCTGGGAGCTGACCCAGGGCGCCCTCACGCGGCTCGGCCCGGAAGCCGAGGCTCAGGCTCCAGGCTCAGACAGGCCAGGCTCAGGCAGGCCAGGCTCCGGTGCCGCCACCGCGGCCAACTGACAGCACCAACTGAAACCATGTTCGATCCGCCCGAGGGTGGTGAGGCGCAATGACCGCGCCGACGGATACGCAAGAGACCACATCGCGAGCGCAGGAAGAACCGTTGATCCATATTTTGTGGATCAACGCGGGGCTGAGCTGCGACGGCGACTCCGTGGCGCTCACGGCGGCGACCCAGCCGAGCATCGAGGAGATCGTGCTGGGGGCGCTTCCGGGGCTCCCGAAAATCGCCGTGCACTGGCCGCTGATCGACTTCGAGTGCGGCCCCATGCAGGGCGCGGACACCTTCATCGAGTGGTGGTACAAGGCCGACCGCGGCGAGCTGGAGCCGTTCGTGCTGGTCATCGAGGGGTCCATCCCGAACGAGTCGATCAAGCGCGAGGGCTACTGGTGCGGGTTCGGCAACAACCCGGAGACCGGGCAGCCCATGACGACCAGCGAATGGCTGGACCGGCTGGCGCCCAAGGCGACCGCGGTGCTCGCCGCCGGGACCTGCGCGACCTACGGCGGCATCCACGCCATGGCCGGCAATCCCACCGGTGCGATGGGCGTCGCCGACTACCTGGGATGGGACTGGCGGTCCAAGGCGGGGCTGCCGATCGTCAACGTGCCCGGCTGCCCGGTCCACCCCGACAACCTGTCGGAGACGATCCTCTACCTGCTCTACCAGCTCGCGGGCCAGGCGCCGATGATCCCGCTGGACGAGGCGCTGCGCCCGACGTGGCTGTTCGGCATGACCGTGCACGAGGGCTGCGACCGGGCGGGCTACTACGAGCAGGGCCAGTTCGCCACCGAGTACGGCTCGCCGAAGTGCCTCGTCAAGATCGGCTGCTGGGGACCGGTCGTGAAGTGCAACGTCCCCAAGCGCGGCTGGATCAACGGCATCGGCGGCTGCCCCAACGTGGGAGGCATCTGCATCGCCTGCACGATGCCGGGCTTCCCCGACAAGTTCATGCCTTTCATGGACGAGCCGCCGGGCGCTCGCGTCTCGGCGACCGCCAGCGAGGCCTACGGCACGGTGATCCGCACCCTGCGCAACTTCACCTTCAAGACGGTGGACAAGGAGCCGAAGTGGCGCAGGCGGGGCCGCGAGCTGCTCACCGGATACAAGGCGCCCTGGAGCTGACATGACGTACTCACCGGAGAAGGAACGTCAACTGGTCGAGATGGCCTGGGATCCCATCACCCGGATCGTCGGCAGTCTCGGCATCTACGCCAAGGTCGACTTCGCCAACCGGGAGGTCGCGGAGTGCTACAGCACGTCGTCGGTCTTCCGCGGCTACAGCATCTTCATGAAGGGCAAGGACCCCCGCGACGCCCACTTCATCACCAGCCGGATCTGCGGGATCTGCGGCGACAACCACGCGACGTGCTCGGTCTACACCCAGAACATGGCGTACGGCGTGGCCCCGCCGGCCATCGGAGAGTGGATCATCAACCTGGGCGAGTCGGCCGAGTACATGTTCGACCACAACATCTTCCAGGAGAACCTCGTCGGGGTGGACTACTGCGAGAAGATGGTCCGCGAGACCAACCCCGGCGTGCTGGCGCAGGCCGAGCGGACCGAGGCGCCCCACGCGGCCGAGCACGGCTACCGGACGATCGCCGACATCATGCGCTCGCTGAACCCTCTGGAAGGGGAGTTCTACCGCGAGGCGCTCGCGATGAGCCGTACGACCCGCGAGATGTTCTGCCTCATGGAGGGCAGGCACGTGCACCCCTCGACGCTCTACCCGGGCGGGGTCGGCACGGTCGCCACGGTTCAGGTGTTCACGGACTACCTGGTCCGGCTGATGCGGTACGTCGAGTTCCTCAAGCGGGTCGTCCCCATGCACGACGACCTGTTCGACTTCTTCTACGAGGCGCTCCCGGGGTACGAGCAGGTGGGCCGGCGGCGGGTCATGCTCGGCTGCTGGGGCAGCCTCAACGACCCCGAGTACTGCGACTTCACCTACCAGAACATGAGCGACTGGGGCCGGAGGATGTTCGTCACCCCCGGCGTCATCGTGGACGGCAAGCTGATCACCAACGATCTGGTGGACATCAACCTCGGCATCCGCATCCTGCTCGGCAGCTCCTACTACGAGGACTGGGCGGACATGGAGCCGTTCGTCACCCAGGACCCGCTCGGCAACCCGGTCGACATCCGGCACCCCTGGAACCAGCACACCATCCCGCATCCGCAGAAGCGGGACTTCACCGACAAGTACAGCTGGGTCATGTCGCCGCGCTGGTTCGACGGGGAGAATCTGCTGGCGCTCGACACCGGCGGCGGCCCGCTCGCGCGGCTGTGGTCCACGGCGCTCAACGGGCTCGTCGACATCGGCTACGTCAGGGCCACCGGCCACAGCGTGCTGATCAACCTGCCGAAGACGGTCACCAGGCCGGAGACGACGTTCGAGTGGACGATCCCCGAGCGCGACGGCCGGCCGCTGTCCAACACGCTCGAACGCAACAGGGCCAGGACGTACTTCCAGGCGTACTCCGCGGCGTGCGCGCTGCACTTCGTGGAGCAGGCGCTGAACGAGGTGCGCCAGGGGCACACCAAGACCTGGACACCCTTCACGGTGCCCGACGAGGCGATCAGCTGCGGGTTCACCGAGGCGGTCCGCGGCGTGCTGTCCCACCACATGGTGATCAGGAACGGCAAGATCGCCAACTACCACCCGTACCCGCCGACGCCCTGGAACGCCAGCGTCCGCGACGTCCACGGGACGCCCGGGCCGTACGAGGACGCCGTGCAGAACACGCCGATCTTCGAGGAGAACCCGCCGGAGACCTTCAAGGGCATCGACATCATGCGCACGGTCCGCAGCTTCGACCCGTGCCTGCCCTGCGGCGTGCACATGTACCTCGGCGGCGGCAGGGAGCTGCGCACCGTCCACAGCCCCCACGGGTTCACCGTGACATAGACGGCGTGACATAGACGGCCTGATGTAGACGGCCTGATGTAGAGGGAGGGAGACGCGACCGATGCCGGGAGCTCGCGACGTACAGGCGGCCGGCGACCGCGTGGACGCGCTGATCGCCGAGCTCGGCACGCTGGCCGACGCGCGGGCCCGCGCGAAAGCGGAGGAGCTCGTGCGGGTCCTCGTCGAGCTGTACGGCGCGGCGCTGGAGCGCGTCGTCGAGATCGTCACCGAGACCGGCGCGGCCGAGGTGCTGCGCGGGCTGACCCGTGACGACCTCGTCTCCGGCCTGCTCGTGGTGCACGACCTCCACCCGCTGACGACGGCGGAGCGGGTCCGCGCGGCGCTCGACGAGGTGCGCCCCTACCTGGGCCTGCACGAAGGCGGGGTGGAGCTCCTGGACGTCGACCCGGCGGGGATCGTGCGGCTCCGGCTGGAGGGCACCTGCGACGGCTGCCCGTCCTCCCAGATCACCGTCACGCACGCGATCGAACGGGCCATCGCGAAGGCCGCGCCGGAAGTGTCGGGGGTCGAGGTGGAAGGGGTGGCCGCCGAAGGCGCGACCAGCCCGGCGAGCCCGCTGCTGCAGATCCAGCCGCGGCCGCCCGGGCCGTGCCCCGTTCCGGAGCCCGTGCCGGAGCCCGTGCCGGAGGAGGTCTCATGACCACCGGGCTGCGCCGGTTCCGCGAGCCCCCGCAGGCCGGCCCTCAGGAGGCCGTGGAGCGGTGTGAGATGTGCGCCGAGCCGCTCGGAGAGCACCACGGCCACGTGGTGAACCTCGAGAGCCGAGCCCTGCTGTGCACGTGCCGCGGGTGCTACCTGCTGTTCGCCCCGAGGGGAGCCGCTGGGGGCCGGTACCGGGCCGTGCCGGAGCGCTACCTCTTCGCGCCGTCGTTCCGGATCTCGGCGGCCGACTGGGACGAGCTGCAGATCCCCGTCCGCACGGCGTTCTTCTTCCGCAATTCCGCGCTCGGCCGGACCGTCGCCTTCTATCCCAGTCCCGGCGGGGCCACCGAGTCGCTTCTCCCGATGGAGACATGGGAAGGAGTCCTGGAGGCCAACCCGGCGCTTGCCGGGGCCGAGCCGGACGTCGAGGCGCTGCTGGTCGACCGCCGGCCGGACGGCTTCGCGTGCCATCTCGTGCCGATCGACGCCTGCTACCGGCTGGTCGGCCTGGTGCGGCTGCACTGGAAGGGCTTCGACGGCGGGCGGGAGGCGTGGGAGGCCATCGACGGCTTCTTCGCCGACCTGCGCCGTCGCGGCGAAGTCGTACCACCGGGAGGGGACGATGGCGACTGAGCTCCGCTTCGACTGCCTGGACGCGCGGGCGGAGGCCTACGCGGCCTCTCCGACGCTGATGTTCCGGCTGCGCATCGCCGATCCGTCCGCGGCCGGGGTCCACGCCATCGCGCTGCGATGCCAGATCCGCGTAGAACCGCAGCGCAGGCGGTACGGCGAGAGCGAGACCGCGCTTCTCGCGGATCTCTTCGGCCGGCCGTCCCGGTGGGGGGACACGCTGAAGCCGATGCAGTTCGCCCACGTGACGGCCATGGTGCCGGGCTTCGCGGGGACGACGGAGATCGACCTGCCGGTGCCCTGCAGCTACGACCTGGAAGTGGCCGCGGGAAAGTACTTCGCGTCGCTGGACGACGGAGAGGTCCCGCTGCTCCTGCTCTTCAGCGGCACCGTCTTCGCCAGGACCGAGACCGGCTTCTCCGTACGGCAGGTGCCCTGGGACTGCGAGACCCGCTACCGGCTGCCGGTGGCCGTGTGGCGGGATCTGATGGACCGATACTTCCCCGGCTCCGGCTGGCTCCGGCTGAGCCGCGACACCCTGCGGGACCTGCACCGGTTCAAGACGGAACGGGCCCTGGCCACCTGGGACGACGCCGTGAACGCGCTGCTCCGGCACCAACCCGGGGAGGCGCTCCGGCACGACGAGGCGCTCCCGTTCGAGGAGGCCGGCCGTTTCGGGGACGCACGCGACACACACATCAAGGAGACACGCGACATGAGGGGAGCACGCGACATAAGGGGGGCACGGGGATGAGCGCGCCGATGGAGACGGCCCGCCGCGTCGCCGACGCCGTCCTCTACGAGGGCTACCTGCTCTACCCCTACCGCGCGTCCGCCGCGAAGAACCGGATGCGCTGGCAGTTCGGCGTGCTCGTCCCGCGAGGCTTCTCCTCGACCGGCGAGCCGTCATCCAGCGTCACCGAATGCCTCCTCGAACCGGCGGAGGACGCCCTGCTGGACGTCCGCCTGCGCTTCCTGCACGTCAAGGCCCGGACCGTCGAGCAGGCGGAGGGCGAGGGCCACCGGCCCGTCCCCGAGCTGGCCGCCGGCGAGCGGATCTACATCACCTTCGACGAGGCGACCGAGCGGGAGGCGGGAGCCGTCCTGCCCGTGGCGGATCTGATCGGAGCCGAGCGGATGATCGAGGTCCGCGTTCCGGGCGACCAGTCGGTCGAGCCGATCATCGGGCCGGCCGGCGAGCGGCTGGGCCGCGTGGTCGCCGAGCACCGGCCGGTGCGGGCGTCGCTCCTGGCCCGAGCCGAACGGCTGGCCGGGCCGTACGGCCTGGTCAAGCTGCGCGTCGGGGTGGAGAACACCACCGCGTGGGAGGGAGACGACGCGTCACGGGCGGAGGCTCTGCGCGGGTCGCTGATCGCCGCCCATCTGCTCATCGGGGTGTCCGGCGGGACCTTCGTCTCGCTGCTCGACCCGCCGGAGTGGGCCAGGGAGGCCGCGGAGGCCTGTCACAACGAGCACACGTGGCCCGTGCTGGTCGGCGACCCGGGACACCGCGAGGTCGTGCTGTCGTCGCCGATCATCCTGTACGACTACCCGGCCATCGCCCCCGAGAGCCCGGGCGACCTGTTCGACTCGACGGAGATCGACGAGCTGCTCAGCCTGCGCACGATGACCCTCACCGACGAGGAGAAGCGGGAGGCCGCGGCCACCGACCCGCGCGTGGCCGAGATTCTGGAGAGGACCGGCGACCTGCCGCCCGAGCTGCTCGAACGGCTCCACGGCGCGATCCGCTACGTGGGCGCTCCCGTGGACGAGGGGCCGGTCGAGAACGGTCAGCTGGAGGGCGTCCCGCCGCAGGACGGCCCGGCGCAGGACGATCCGGCGCAGGACGGCGCGCCCACCCCGTGGTGGAATCCCGGCGCGGACACCGGCGTGTCGCCGGAGACCGACAGCGTCATCGTCGCCGGAACGGTGATCGCCAGGGGCAGCCGGGTCCGGCTGAACCCCGGGAGACGGCGCGCCGACGCCCACGACATGTTCCTGGCCGGCCGTACCGCCCGGGTCGAGGCCGTGCTGCTCGACGTCGACGGGGTACGGCACCTCGCCGTCACCCTCGAAGACGACCCCGCGGCCGACCTGCACCGGGCCCATGGGCGCTTCCTCTACTTCGCGCCGGACGAGGTCGAGCCGATCGGCGACGGCGACGGGGAGGAGACGGCATGAGGACCCTGGTGGCGGGTGTTGGCAACGTCTTCCTCGGCGACGACGGCTTCGGCGTGGCGGTGGCCCGGCGCCTGGCCGGAGCGGACCTGCCGGAAGGCGTCGAGGTGGCCGACTTCGGGATCCGCGGCATCCACCTCGCCTACGAGCTGACCGCGGGCCGCTACGACGCCGCGATCCTGGTGGACGCCGCGCCGCGCGGCAAGGTGCCCGGCACGCTCTACGTCCTGGAGCCCTCACCGGGTGAACCGGCGGGTGTGTCGCCCGGGGACGCCGGCGCTTCCGCCGCGTTCGGCGCGTTCGTCGACGGCCACGCCATGACCCCGGAGGCGGTCCTCGCGCTCGCCGGCACTCTCGCGCGGGACCGGGGCGACTCGGGCGACTCGGGCGACCGTGGCGAGTGGGCCGACAGGGGCGACGGCGCCGGGCGCGTGCTGCTCGTCGGCTGCGAGCCGTACGACACCTCACCGGGCATGGAGCTGAGCCGGCCGGTCGCGGACGCCGTCGGCAGGGCGGCCGAGCTGGTCCTTGAGCTGGTCCTTGAGCTGGTCCTCGAACTGATCGCGGAAGGGGCGGCGCCCCGGGCCACCGCCCACGGCGAAAAGCCCACCAAGAAGCTCGACGTCAAGAAGCCCTCGGCAAGGAACAAGGAGGAGGAACGATGCTGAAACGCCTACTCATCGCGATGACCACGCTGGGCGTGGTGGCGCTGCTCATTCAGTCGTTCCCTGACATCAAGCGCTACCTGGAGATCAGGAAAATGGTCCTCCGGGGGTCTCCCGTAGCCCCGGCCGGGCGTGGCGAGCGCGCCGCGCCGCCGGGCACAGCGAGGTGACGAAGGTCATGCACGAGTTCGGGATCGCCGAGGCCATCGTGGACGCCGTCGAGCGCCGCGCGAACGGCAGGCGGGTACGGCGGGCGCGGGTGCGGGCGGGAGTCCTGCTTCGCATCGCCGGGCCCGCGATGGACCACGCGTTCGCCATGGTCTCCGAGGGAACCGTCGCGGAGGGCGCGGAGCTCGACCTGGTGACCGAGCCCGTCCGCGTCACCTGCCGCACCTGCGGGCACTCGACGACGTCCGACGACGCCTTCGCGGTGTGCCACGAATGCGGCGGCACCGACATCGACACCGAGGGCGGCGACCGTCTCGTCCTCGAATCCATCCAGATCGCGGAGGCGTCTCATGTGCCTGGGCATCCCCGGCGAGATCGTGGAGATCCTGCCGGGCCATACTGACCTCGCCAAGGTCGATGTGAGCGGAGTCCGGCGGGCCATCAACGTCGGCCTGCTCGAGAACGAGCGGCTCCAGCCGGGCGACTGGATCCTCATCCACGTCGGCTTCGCCCTGTCGAAGATCGACGAGGTCGAGGCCAGGGCCGCGCTGGACTTCCTGGAGGGCATCGGCCAGGCCTACGACGACGAACTGGCCGCGCTCCGTGACTCTTCGATAGACCGGGGGTGAGCCGCGGTGCGCTTCGTCGACGAATACCGCGACGCCGAGAAGGCGCGGGCCCTCTCAGCGAAGATCGCGAGCCTCTGTGAGCCGGGCCGCGCGTACAAGTTCATGGAGGTCTGTGGCGGCCACACTCACACGATCTACAAGCACGGGCTGGAGGACTACCTGCCCGAGACCATCACTCTCGTCCACGGCCCCGGCTGCCCGGTGTGCGTGATCCCGATGGGCCGGGTCGACGACGCCATCCACATCGCCGAGCAACCCGGCGTCGTGATGACCTCGTTCGGGGACATGATGCGCGTGCCGGGCGGGCGGGGATCGTTCTTCGACTCGATGGCCCAGGGCGCGGAGATCCGCATGGTCTACTCGCCGCTGGACGCCCTGAAGGTCGCCCGGCAGAACCCGGACAAGCACGTGGTGTTCATGGCGATCGGCTTCGAGACCACGGCCCCGTCGACCGCCATGACGGTGCTGCGCGCGGCGGCCGAGGAGATCGGCAACTTCTCGATCTTCTGCAACCACGTGACGATCATCCCCGCCATCAAGGCGATCCTGGACTCCCCCGACCTGCGCCTGGACGGTTTCATCGGCCCCGGCCACGTGTCGACGATCATCGGCTGCCGGCCGTACGAGTTCATCGCCCGCGACTACGGCAAGCCGCTGGTCGTGGCGGGGTTCGAGCCGCTGGACATCCTGCAGTCGATCTACATGCTGCTCGTGCAACTGGCCGAGGGGCGGTCGGAGGTCGAGAACCAGTACGCCCGCGTCGTGCCCTGGGCGGGCAACCTCAAGGCGCTCAAGGTGATCAACGAGGTCATGGAGCTTCGGCCGTACTTCGAGTGGCGCGGGCTCGGCTTCATCTCCCACTCCGCGCTGAAGGTGCGGGAGAAGTACGCCGCGTTCGACGCCGAGCGGATCTTCGAGATCCCCGGCAGCCGGGTGGCCGACCCCAAGGCCTGCCAGTGCGGCGAGGTCCTCAAGGGCGTGCTCAAGCCGTGGGAGTGCAAGGTGTTCGGCACCGCCTGCACGCCGGAGACGCCGATCGGGACCTGCATGGTCTCCTCCGAGGGCGCCTGCGCGGCGTACTACAACTTCGGCCGCTTCTCCCGGGAGCGGGTGAGGGAGGCGACACGGTGACCGACATCAAGAGGACGGACATCAAGAGGACGGACATGGCGGCGGACACCCAGGGGACGGGCATCGAGAGGACCGCCGGATGGGCCGAGGCCGCCATCCGTGAGCACGCCGCCGACACGCGCCCGCCGAGCCGTGAGGAGCAGGTGCTGGAACGGATCGACCGGGCGCGCCACCGCAAGGCCAGGGTGAAGGAGGAGCACATCACCATGGCCCACGGCTCCGGGGGCAAGGCCACGCAGACCCTGGTCGAGGCGGTCTTCCTCGAAGCGTTCCGCAACCCGCTGCTGGAGCCTCTGGAGGACGGCGCCGTGCTGGGCATCGGCTCCGCCCGCCTGGCCTTCACGACCGACTCCTACGTGGTCTCCCCGCTGTTCTTCCCCGGAGGCGACATCGGGGACCTCGCGGTCAACGGGACGGTCAACGACCTGTCGGTGTGCGGGGCGCGCCCGCTGTACCTGTCGGCCGGGTTCGTGCTCGAAGAGGGCTTCCCGGTGGCCGACCTCAGGCGCATCACCACGTCGATGGCCGAGGCCGCCGCCGCGGCGGACGTGCAGATCGTGACCGGTGACACCAAGGTGGTGCAGCGGGGCAAGGCCGACGGCTGCTACGTCAACACGGCCGGCGTGGGACTGCTGGACCGGCCGATCAGCCTCAGCGTGGCCGGCGCACGGCCGGGCGACGCGGTCATCGTGTCCGGGCCGATCGGCGAGCACGGCGTCACGATCATGCTGGCCCGGGGCGAGCTGGACATCGAGGCCGACCTGACATCGGACACCGCCCCGCTGAGCGGCCTCACCACGGCGCTGCTCGACGCCTGCCCCGATGGAGTCCGCTGCCTCCGGGACGCCACCCGCGGCGGGGTCGCGACGATCCTCAACGAGGTCGCCCGCGCCTCGGACGTCGCCGTGGTCGTCGACGAGGACGCCATTCCCGTACGGCCCGGCGTGCGAGGCGCGTGCGAGCTGCTCGGCATCGACCCGCTCTACGTCGCCTGCGAGGGACGCATGATCGCGGTGGTGGACGGCCCGGCGGCGGACGCGGCCCTCGCGGCCCTGCGCGCGCGTCCCCTCGGGGAGGGCGCGGCGCTCATCGGCCACGTCAAGGACGACCCTCCGGGGCTCGTGCTGCTGAAGACGTCGTTCGGCGGCACCCGCATCGTCGACGTGCTCGTCGGCGATCCACTGCCCCGGATCTGCTGAGCCCTCTGAAAGGAGGTGCCGACCATGAAGGAGACAGACCACCCGACAGAGCCAGGCCGGTTCGAGGGAGAGGACCAGCACGGCTACTCCCCCGATGTCGAACGCGGCAGCGAGGAGGCCGCCCAGGCGGGCGACCGGGCCTTCTCACCCGAGGCGGCCGGCGCGCCGGGCCCCGGACGTGAGGAGTCCGAGGAGGAGCGGTCCGGCGTCTCCGCGACCGACACGGAGGCGAGATCCCCGCAGGACGTGGGCACGAGCGCGTCCAGGCAGGGAGAGGAGATCGCCGACCAGGAGCAGGAGCCCGGGCGGGAGCCCGCCGGTGCGACCGGAAAGGCGCGACGCCCGACCGGCACCACGGACGACTCCACCGGAGTCGGGAAGCAGGAGCCCATCGACGAGGAGAGCCCCACCCTGCCCGCAGGCGACCAAGGCGGCTGACCACCCCGCGTGATCGTGCACGGGTTCCTCGCCATGGCTCGCGACCTGCCCTTTGGGACGCGATCATGCGATGGGTGTGCCGCACGGCCGAAGCGGCCTGCGGCGGTCAGCGCCGCAGGCCCGCGCCGCCTGTCAGTGCTGGTCAGTGCTGGTCAGTGCTGCCCGTCAGTGCTGCCCGTCAGTGCTGCCCGTCAGCGCCGCCTGTCCAGAGCCCCGGCCACGGCCGCCTGGCCGAGGCTGATGCCGCCGTCGTTCGGTGGCACGCGCCTGTGGAGCAGCACGTGGAAGCCGCGATCCTCCAGCAGGGCCGTGGCCCGCTCCAGCAGCAGATGATTCTGGAACACGCCTCCTGACATCGCCACCGTCGAAAGGCCGCCGGCGTCGCGGAGCAGGGCGCAGCCATCGGCGATGACGTGGGCGACCGAGTTGTGGAACCGGGCGGCGACCACTGCCGCGTCCGTGCCCGCGCGCAGATCGTCGGCGACCGCCCGGACGAGCTCCGCGCCCGGCACGGTGAAGAGCGCGGACCCCGCCCCAGCGAACGGCGCGGACTCCGGCACGCTGAAACGCGCAGAGTCTCGCCGTGGGCCGGGCACCTCGGAAGACGCGGAGCCGGGCGGTAGAGCCGGCACACCGGAACGCACCCGGTCCGGCACGCCGGCGGAGCCGCGCGGCGTGCCGGGGGCTGTCGATGACGTCTCGACCGCGAGGCGGCAGCCGTACGTGCCGGTTTCCTGCGGGTCGGCCCGCTGCTCCAGCTCGATCGCGGCTTGACCCTCGTAGTTGATCGTGTCGCGGTCGCCGACGATCGTCGCGACGGCGTCGAACAGACGGCCCATGCTCGACGTCAGCGGAGCACTGACCCGGCGGCGGGCGAGCGCCACCACGGCCTCCCACCGCGCGGCGTTGCGCCGTACCACTGCCAGATCCCCGGGGATGTCGCCTCCGTAGACGACGTCGAGATAGGCCGCGGCCATCCGCCACGGCTGCTTGATCGCCGCCACTCCCCCGGGCATCGGCACAGTGGCCAGGTGGCCCACCCGATCGAATCCGGCCAGGTCGGCGATGAGGAACTCACCGCCCCACAGCGTCCCGTCCAGACCGTATCCGAGCCCATCGAACGCCACACCGATCACCGGCCCGGCGACGCCGTTGTCGGCCAGGCACGAGGCGATGTGGGCGTGATGGTGCTGCACGCCCACCAGGTCGGCTCCCTCGTGGGCCAGGGCGTACTTGGTGGACAGGTACTCCGGGTGCAGGTCGTGGGCGACGACCTCCGGCGTGACCTGGAACAGCCGCCGGAAGTGGGCGACCCCCTCCGTGAAGGACCGCAGGGTCTCGTAGTTCTCCAGGTCTCCGATGTGGTGGGAGACGAACGCGTGCCTGCCCTTGGCGACGCAGAAGGTGTGCTTGAGCTCGGCGCCGCAGGCGAGGACGGGCCGGGGGAAGTCCCAGGCCAGCGGGAGCGGATGCGGCACGTAGCCGCGGGACCGCCGGACCGGCAGGTCCTGGCCACGGAAGACCCGTACGACCGAGTCGTCCGTACGCATGTGGATCGGCCTGTCGTGGGTGAGGAAGGCGTCGGAGATGCCGCCCAGCCGCGTCACGGCGTCGCCGTCGATGTACGCGATCGGCTCGTCCGAGACGTTTCCGCTGGTCAGTACGGCAGGCAGGCCCAGCCCGCGCAGCAGGAGGTGGTGCAGCGGCGTGTAGGGCAGCATCAGGCCGAGCCAGCGGTTGCCCGGCGCGGCCGACGGCGCCACGTCGGTCTCGGGACGCCGCCGCAGCAGCACGATGGGACGGGCTCGATCGGTGAGCAGGCGCTCCTCGGCCTTGTCCACGTGACACAGCCGCCGCGCCTCGGCCAGATCGGGGACCATGATCGCGAAGGGCTTGTCCTCGCGATGCTTCCGGAACCGCAACGCCGCCACGGCGGGCTCGCACACGGCGACCGCCGCCAGGTGATATCCGCCGAGCCCCTTGATCGCCAGCACGCGCCCACCCAGCAGCATCTCCACGGCGTAGGCGAGGGGGTCGCCCGTCGTCTCCCGGCCGTTCCGGTCGAGCAGCCGCAGCCGCGGCCCACAGACGGGGCAGCACACCGGCTGCGCGTGGAAGCGCCGGTCGGCGGGGTCGTGATATTCCCGGGCGCAGTCCGCGCACATGGCGAAGGCCGCCATCGTGGTGTTCGGTCTGTCGTACGGCACGTCCCGGACGATGGTGAACCGGGGCCCGCAATTGGTGCAGTTGGTGAAGGCGTAGCCGTACCGCCGATCCTCCGGGTCGTCCATTTCGCGCAGGCAGTCGGCGCAGGTCGCCACATCCGGAGAGACCAGCGCGCGCCGGTCGCCGCCCGTCGCGCTCCGCGCGATGACGAATCCCAGCTCCCCCGTGGCGGGCATCAGGCCGGCGGTGATCCGCTCGATCACCGCGAGGGGCGGCGGGCTGCCCCGCAGGACGGTCAGGAACTCCTCGACCCGGGCCGGCGTGCCCTCGACTTCGATGAAGACGCCGCTCTCGTCGTTGCCGACCAGCCCGTCGAGACCGAGCCGGGTGGCCAGGCCGTACACGAAGGGGCGGAAACCGACCCCCTGCACGATCCCCTCGACTCTGATCACGGAGCGGACATGCCTGCTCACCTGCTCATTGTCCATCGACCGCGAAATTGTGCCGACAAGGGGTGTTCGCGAACCCGGCGAAGCCCCACCGCCCACGGGCCGGCATCCCATCGGAGGCCGGTGCTCAGCCGCCCGCCGGAGGGAGGTTCCACCTGAAGACTGCATGATCACGATGAGGCCCGGCGCAGGCGGGACGCCGTTCCGGGGAAAGTGCGCATGATCACGGGGAGGATCGTCGCCGGTTACGCCCCTTTCCGGGAATCCATGCATGATCACGCCGGGTTCCGTAGGCGCGCCCAGGCCGGCTCAGCGGCGCCATCCGCCGAGCCGGCTCTCGGGCTACAGGCCGAGCTTCTTCAGCGCGGTGCGCCAGTCCTTCGCGATCGCCCTCTGCGCGGGCGCGAGCTGTACGTCACCGGCGCAGACGGCCTTCCACAGGGTCAGCTCCACGCGATTCTTGTCGGACGCGCTCTTCCCACCCACCTTGAACACCGGCTCGGGCCACAGGTTCTTGACGCTCTTCGACGCGCCGCCCAGGGACAGCGGGATGAGGTGGTCCTCCACGTAGTGCGACGGCTTCGTGTCCTTGTATGCGTACTGGGAGATCTGCTTGGCCTTCAGCGCGTCAAGGTAGAACTTCGAGGGCTGAACTATCTTGCTCCAGCCGGACTTGCAGATGGTCGTCGCGATCGTCGCCTGCGTGACGGCGGGGTTGCGCACCCCGGGCTGGCACTTCGGGTCCGGAAGGGGCAGGTAGGCCCGGGAGCACTTCGCCTTGGTGGGCTTCCCACTCGGCGTGGGGGTCGGCGTGGGGCTCGGGGTCGCGCTCGGAGTCGGGCTCGGAGTCGGGCTGGGGGCCGGGCCGGTCGAAGAACCGGCGGGCTTCCACCGCCAGTACGAGCCGTCCTGAACGCACTGGTAGGTGTCGCCGTCCTCGGAGTACCCGTACTTGCCGTGAGCCGCGGCCGGGCAGAAAGCTCCAGGGGTCACGCATTCCCAGTGGTCACCGACCTGCCTGTAGCAGCTCGCCGATGAAGACTGAGAGGAAGAGGGGGTGGTGAGGGCCGCCTCGGCCGTCTGGACCGCGAAGGGGGCGGTGAGCAGGCCGGCGGCCACGACTAGGGCGGATAACAAAGAACGAAAGCGCACAGCGCTCCTCTGATCAACGGGTGAGAAGGACAGACAAGAAGACGACTCACCCATGGCGGAGGTTGACGATCACGCGCACTTGAGATCAAACGTGGGGAGGGCCACGGATTCACGACGACAGCCTCGGTCGCCAGGAAGCGATGCGGAATGTCCTTCTGTCGCTACGGTCGGTCCAGCCGCGCGAGAGGAGATCACCGATGAGCGATACCACTCCCCGCCGCCCTCCGACAGCTTCGTCCGGACCGGCCGGCTTCGCGAGCAGGCGTGGCTCTATTCCCGCCGCGCGCCTGGCAACGCGCGCCTGTCCGGACTGCGCGCCGACCTCGGTCCGCTCGCCGCTCCCGGAACGCCGGGACCGGTCAATCCAGGCTCCAAGGGCTGCGGCACCGTGATGCGGTCGGCGCCCTTCGGCCTCGCCGCCCGCGACGCGCGCGACGCCTTCGACCTCGCCGCCAGGTGCGCCCAGATCACCCACGGGCATCCCACCGGTTACCTCGCGGCGGGGGCGCGTTCGCCGGGCTCGTGTTCTTCCTCGTCCAGGGCAGGCCGCTGCCGGAGGCCGTACAGGACACTCTCGGCAACCTCCTCGGCGTCCAGTACGGCGAAGCCGGGCTGCCCAGCGGTGGCTGTCCCGGCTGGAAGGCAGACAGACCATCACCGAACTCGCCGACGACTTCACCACCCAGTTCACCGGCGGCCGCCTCCCGTGGGACAAGTAACCCGGGAGCTGACGCATGGCGGCTGCGGCTCGGCCGCGACCGACGACCTGCCCGCACCCGCCGGCAGGGCGCCGCTCTGGCTTCCCACCGCCTGACGGCCGTCCCAGCGCGACGAAAAAGGGCCAGGTGAAAGGGGATGGAATCATCCCATCCATTGCAGATCGCCGCTAATTGGCGCCATGCCCGGTCCGTTGTGCGGCAGACTCACCGATGATCGTCCGCCCCTTCGCAGGAAGGCAACACATGTCAATCTCCCGGAAGACCGCCGCCGTTCTCGCCGGCGCCGTGCTGGCCGTTCCTCTGCTCGTCGCCGTGGGCTCGTCCGCCGCCGTGGCGGACACCAACTGCGGAAGCTGGCCCGGCAACGGCATCGCGGACCACGACGTGAAGACGCGCACCGTCACCCAGGGAGGCCGTACGGTGACCTTCGCGCTGGTCAACCAGCGGCTGAGCGACCACTCCTTCTCCGCGTTCCGGAGCGGCTACAAGTCCGGCGACCAGTCGTGGGTCGACCGCTCCTACGACGGCGGCGTGCACTGGACGCAGTGCGGCCCGTTCAACTCCAAGTTCTCCAACGACCTGAGCAACTTGCACAACTGGATGCGCGCCTGCGTCCGCTTCAACGCCGCCAGCTTCTGCACCGATTGGTACTACGACAAGGACTGATCATCCTGACGCGGCGGGCCGGCGCGTCCATGATGGACGTGCCGGCCTGGCCCAGCCGGCGATTGGGACGAGGTTCACCACGAAGGGCGTGGCCGGCGTACGAGTACGACCACGACGGCCAAGAGGGCCACCGCCATGAGGAAGAGCGACGAGACCTGGCCGAGCGCGGTGGCCCCCGCCGCCAGGAGGGGGCCGGCCCACATGCCGGAGGTGATGGCCATGGTCAGGGTGGCGTTGTAGCGACCGCGCAGCGCCTCGGGAGCCAGTTCGTTCACCGTCGCTGGGAGGGCACCCGCCATGAACAACTCCCCGATGCCCACGAGTCCCGCCGCGAGGGGCAACGTCACCGACGCGCCGAACAGGTGGCTCTGCGACTCCGCGGCGCACAGCAGCCAGGCGGCCGACCATACGAGGGCGGTCACCGTCAGCAGTCCCGGCGGCCGTAGCCGCTTGGTCAGGCCCAGCGTCAGGGGCAGGCCCGCGACGATGGTCACACAGTTTGCCACGCTCGCCCAGGACATAGCGGCCGGATCCCCCGAGATCACCGCGAGCACCGGCAGCCCGGACTCGTAGACGCCGTAACCGGCCGCGGAGGTCAACGCCGCGGCGAGCAGCACCCGCAGCAGCGCCCGATCCGCGAGGACCCGCCGGTAACCACCGAGGGCCGCCTGGGGAGACGCGTCCGGAGCGGCCGAAGTCGCGTCGATTACGGCCGCAGGAGCACCGGACTCGCTCTGGGACGCGGCCAGGAGATCGTCCGAGGCGACCGGGGTCTGGGGAGGGACGGTCGCCTTGGCGCGTGAGATCCGGACGAAGACGACGGCGGCGGCGCAGGTCACCCCGGCGACCCACCACAGCAGCGGGAGGTCTCCCCCCACCGCGTGATGCGTGACCAGCGCTCCGGCCGCCGCACCCGCCCCCATCCCCGCGTTGAACAGGGCGTACTGAACGGTGAACGCACGCGCGTGATCCACCGGCCGGACCAGCCCGGCGATGAGCGTCGAGTAGGCCGGCAGGGTCACCGACCAGCCGAATCCGACCGACACCACAGCCACTCCGAGCAACACCACACCGTCACCGGCGGCGAGCAGCGCCAGCCCGCAGACCGTGACGCCCAGGCCCGCCGTCATGGCACGGTGCCCGCCCACCCGGTCCGCGATCGTGCCACTGAGCCAGTTGCCCGGGAAGCCGGCCAGCGCCAGAAGTGAGGTCATCGCCGTGGCGGCCACCAGCGGCACGCCCTTCACCGAGTGCAGCAGTATGACGAGATAGGGCTGGGTCAGCCCGATGCCCGCCGCGCTGATCAGGTCGCCGAGCAGGAGAAACCGTACAGCCGGGGGAAACGCCCGCCACAGCTCGGCGAACGACCGCCTCACGCCGGCCAACCGCCCGATCATCGCACTGCCGAGGTGGCCCCGGCCGAGCAGGACCACGGGCACTCCTCCGGCGCGGGCTCCGCCCACCGCCGCACCGCCGCTCTCACGCATGGTCGTATCCCAGCCGCTTCGTCGTCCGTCAGGCACGTGCAAACGGTGAACGCGACCACTTGGCGGCCACTACGAGAGCACTTGTGGTTCCCCCCAGTGGAGGAACCAAGGGGCGTCTGCGCACAAGTCGCCGCCAAGCACTGTCCAAGCGTCGCGAGAGACGCTCAACGAGCCCAGCCCGAGAGCACGAAGAAGGAGACACCCGATGAACGACTCGATCATCGCCCCGGTTATCGTCCGCACCCAGCCGGACACCCCCGGCCTCACCCAGAACCACAGCGAGGCGATCACCACCATCCGGACGCAGACCGGCACGCCGGGCCTGGCCACCAACCACAGCGAGGCCCTGACCCGGGTCGGCTGATCCACGGCACGGGTGGCGCGAGAGGAGGAACAGTGATCACGGCATCGGACCCTCTCGACGAGGCGGTCGCCCTGCACGGGCGGGCTCTGGCCGCGTGGGACGACCAGCGCTACCCGGACACCGTGCGCCTGTGCCGGCGGGCCCTCGAGCTCTTCGAGGAGCACGCCGGCCCCGGCCACCCCGACGTCGCGAACGTGCTGACCCTGCTGGGCGGCGCCGAGGACGAGCTCGGCGAGCACCGGGCGGCCGAGGCCTGCCATCGGCGTGCCGTCGCAGTGATGGGAGCGCTGCCGGCCAAGAGCGGGGTTCTGCTGCGGCTGCGCATCCAGGCCGACCTCGGGTTGGCGGGGAGTCTGCGCCGTCAGGGCCGGTACCCCGAGGCCGAACAGCTCTATCTGACGGCACTGGCCGAGGCGACGCCTCAATACGACGCCGTGGAGCTGGCGCCGCTCCACAACGACCTGGGCGTTCTCTACAAGTTCGCCGGCCGCCTCGACGAGGCTCACGCCTGCTACACGCGTGCCCTTGCCGTACTGGAAGAGGCGCACGGCCCCGGCCACCCCGCGCTCGCCGGTCTCTGGCACAACCTCGCCGGCCTGGCCCACAGCCGGGGCGACCTGGAGGAGGGCGAGGAGTACGCTCGGCGCTCGCTCGCGCTGCACCGCGTGGCGTTTCCCCCTGATCATCCGGCTGTCGTGGCCGACGAAGCCCACCTCGGCGTCCTAATGCAGGCGCGTGGCGCGTTAGCCGAGGCGGAGCCGCTGCTGAGGAGGGCCGTCGGCTTCTTCAGCGAGCGGTACGGCCCGGAGCACCACGACGTCCTCGTCAACTTGCACAACCTCGCCGCCGTACTCGCGGGCCAGGGCTCGTACGGCGAGGCGGAGTCGCTCTACCTGCGCGCACTGGACGGCAAGCGCCGTGCGTTCGGGCCGGACCACCCGGAGGTGGCGCTGACGCTGAACAACCTGGCCGTCCTCGCCGCCGAGCGCGGGGAAACCGGGCGCGCGTCGGCGCTGGCGGCCGAAGCGCACCAGATCCTCGAAACGCGGGTCGGGCCCGGCCACCCGGCCCTGGCCGGCCTCGCGCACCTCGCAGCCCTCTGCTGATACGGCAGGCCGCCCTCGGCGTAACCCGCACCGGTACGGCCCGCGTCAGTCCATCACGGACTCTCCGCCGGGATAGGCGAAGGACGACCGGGGCGAGTAGAAGCCCCACGTGATCTGCAGCGGGTCGGCGGGGCGAAGCGCGTAGACGGAGTGGCTCGGCTCCAGGAACTCCAGCGACACCACCTCGAACGGATCGACCGGCTCCGCCACGAACGGGTAGTTCCCGCTGACCTTGTGCCCGCCGACCTCTGTGATGTAGCGGAGCTGGCCGCGGTTGACCGCCGTACCCGTGTGACCGACCCGCGCGGTCGTGCGGATCACCGGCACCCCGCCGGACTCGGTGGTCGCGACCAGGGTCTTGCCCGTGACCTCGATCGTCGTGCGGCCGACGGTGGCGGGAACGCCACGCGCCTTCGCGTACTCCCGCACCACGGCGCTCGAGTTGAAGTAGTGCGTCCACCAGCGGCCGGGGGTGACGCCGTCGGGGGCATAGGCGTCTTCCAGGTCCGGGCCTATGTAGGTCAGCGAGTACGCGCCGAAGCCCGAGGTCTGCTCGGGCCGGTCGACGACGTACTGGTTCATGAAGACCTGCCGGTTGGCCATCGGCTGGAGGCCATCGGGCACCAGGGCAGCGACGGCTTCGGGATCGGCCGGCACCCACCCGAAGTAGATCATCCGGCTGTTGACGACGAGCTGGGGGGCCACGAGGTCGGGCAAGATTTCTCCCTGGCGATCGGCGGCGTGTAGCCGAACCATACGGCAGGCCCCCCGGCCCGACAATGATCCACGCCCGGCCCCACTCGGCACGGCCGACCCCCCCGGGCCGACGCCGGCACGGGGCCGTCACCGCACCAGTACGGTCCGCCCGATGGGGAGCCACGAGGTCTTCCAGAGCCAGTCCATCGCGGCCAGGCTGACGCGCACGCAGCCGTGGGAAGCGGGGTAGGGCGGCACCGAGCCGTAGCCGTGGACCGCGATTCCCCCATTGAAGTAGACCGGCCGGTAGAGCGCGCCCAGCGGCCCCGAGTCCCACCCGTCGACCTTGCGGTAGAAGTGGTAGCGGCCGGCCGGAGTCACCGCCCGCCGTACCGTGCCGCGGCTGGTGTAAAGCTGTCCGCTGCCGGTCGAGGTGTTGAAGATCTGCACCACGTCGCCGTCGCGGACCAGCAGCAGAAGCTGCCTGGCGAGGTCGACCTCGACGACCTTCCCGCTGTCCGTGCGGGCCCCCGGCCGGACGCCCAGCTCAAGGGCGCGGCGGGTCCGCAGCCCGACGACCGCGTCCCTGGGCAGGCCCGCCGCCTTCTGCAGCGCGTAAACCGCCTGGGTGGTGAGCGGCCCGAAGGTGCCGCTCGGCGTGCTGAGCCAATACCCCAGCTCGGTGAGCCTGCGCTGCAGAGCCAGCACGTCCGCGCCCTTGTCCCCCGGCTTCAGCGTACGGGCCGGTGCGGCGGCATCGGCGGTTCGCGCGCCGGCCGAACCCGGCTCCGCGATCCGGCTCGCGGTCGCGGGCACGCCGGAGTGCACCGTCCCGCTCGCGGACACCGCATGCCACACCGGCGCGGGCCTGTTTTCCGGTACGGCGGCGCCGGACGCGGCCAGGCCGAGCACCGCGACCAGCACGAGCGCCGATCTCGTCGCCATGACGTCTCCTCGGGGGGTTCACCGGCCGCGCGACGCGGCCGGACATCAGTTCGGCGTCATACACACAATCGTTCTCCGGCGGCCCCGGCGCCAGAGACGTTCTTCCCCGTGGCGGCGGGACCTTCGTCGGTCCCCCTCAGGGGGTTCGTCTGTGGCCGAGTGTCAGGTAGGCGATCGGGCCGAACGGCTGGACCAGCAGGAGCGGCCACCACAGCGCCTTGGACCCTCGGATCCCACTGGCCGGCCTGGTGAACAGGTCCGCGGCGGCCGTCGCGGTGAGCGAGAGCTCGATGGAGGCGACGGTCAGGATCACCGCCTTCTGCCGCTCGGAGAGATCCTGCCACCGTTTCCGCGATCTGATCATCGTGTCTTCCTTGAGCTTCTACGCCGGGACAAGTGTCGGCGGGCCGTACGGCCACTGCCCGCTCAGGCGGCGGCGCCCCCTCTCGGTGAGAGCGGGCGCCGCGGGGAGCCGGGCTGGTTGATGGGGGATTAAGGGGAGAGGGATTGCGGGCGTTGAGGGGAATCGAGCTACTTGAGGATCGGGTAGCGCCTGACCAGGTCGGTGTTTCCCCACCACCGGCCGATGCCGACGGTGTCTCCGGCGTTGGCGAGAGCCAGGCCGGCCAGCACGATCGCGTAGATCAGGTGCTCGTCCACGAAGGGGTTGTTGGCCAGCGGCAGCTCGGCGGCCCACATGAGCACGAGCAGCGCCCCGCCGGTGACGGCCGCGATGCGGACTCCCGCGCCGAGGATCAGGGCCGCGCCGATGCCGGCGAGTCCGATCATGAACAGCCAGTCAGCCCAGCCCTGTCCCGCCAGGCCCGAGAAGAATCCGCCGAACGTGTGGTCGGCCGTGCCCTTCAGGAATCCCGTGGTGGGGCTGCCGCCGTTGATCCAGGCACGCTTCCCGGGGGTGGCGAAGCCGAGGCCGAATAACTTGTCGGCGAAGGCCCAGAGGAAGACCCACCCGATCGCGATCCGGGCGGTTGCCCAGACGTAGTTCACGGGCTTCGTGGTGTGGAGTTCGGTGGGAAGTGCGGGAGCCGGGGCCGCGTGCTCGCCCTGGTGGTCGCGTCCCTCGATGATCGCCATGTCAGGCCCCTTTCGCTGTCGCTTCGCTTGGCTCAAGCAAACTCCTTTCCATGACAGCGAAGCAGTGCCGTACGGCTCGGCCTTGGGGAACCGAAGTCCTCGCGCGGTGGGACCTTCGACTCTCACGGGCGGACCGCGCCGACCCACCACATGGGCATGGACGTCCTGGAGGCCACCGGCGCCGTCGCGGTAGACGCCCGGGTGGTCGACGGCGACCTTGTGACCGGCGCCGGTGTCACCTCCGGTCTTGACCTCGCGCTCCACCTGCTGGAACGCGAACTCGGCCGCGCATCGCACACGCCGTGGAGCGACTGCTGGCCCATGAGCGCCGCGGCGTCGTCTGGCGTCCCGAGGGCCTCGTACCTCGTCTGTGACGCCGCAGCCGCCGGATCGCACAACGGCCATCCAAGGCTGCGGGCCCCTGAGCCGGCAGCCGGCCCCGGCGGCATAGGAGATCGACGCCATTGGATGAAGAATGGGTTTCTATGAGATCAGTCTCGGACGGCCCCTACGTCGATCTTCGTTCGGACACGGTGACCAAGCCGACGCCGGCCATGCGCCGGGCGATGGCCGACGCGGAGGTCGGTGACGACTGGTTCGGCGACGATCCCACAGTGAACCGCCTTCAGGAACGGCTCGCCGAGCTCACCGGGCGTGAGGCGGCCCTTTACCTGCCGACCGGAACGATGTGCAACCAGGTCGCGATGCACGTGTTCGCACGCTCCGGCCATCTGGTGGTGTCGGAGGAGTCCGCGCACACCTGCGGCGTGGAGGCGTCATCGTCCGCCGTGCTGTCGGGGATCGCGTTCCGCCGCGTCCGGGCGGCCTCGCGGGGCCTGCTGACCGCGGCGCAGGTGGCCGCCGCGCTCGAACCAGACCCGTACGACGTGACCAGGGTCGATCTGGTCACCATCGAGAACACGCACCAGGTCGGCGGCGGCGCGGCGATGCCGGTCGCGGACGTCCGCGCCATCCACGCGGTGTGCGCCGACCGCGGCGTGCCGCTCTACCTGGACGGTGCCCGCCTCTTCAACGCGTGTACGGTGACCGGCGCGAAGGTGAGCGAGTACGCGGCGGAGGTCGACGCGCTGATGGTGTGCCTGTCCAAAGGGCTGGGCGCGCCGATCGGCTCGCTGCTGGCCGGCGACGCCGAGTTCATCCGCGAGGCCCGCCGCCTCAGGGTCGTGTTCGGCGGGGCCTGGCGGCAGGCGGGGATCATGGCGGCGGCCGGGCTGATCGCGCTGGAGGAGGGCCCGCGGCGGCTGGCCGACGACCATGCGAACGCCCGCAGGCTGGCCGAGGGCGTCGCCGACATCCTGCCGGGCTCCCTGGATCCGGCGGACGTGCAGACCAACATCCTTTTCGCCGACGTGACGTCCACGGGCCGCCCGGTTTCGGCGTGGGTCTCGGCGATGGCGGCCTGCGGCGTCCTGGTGAGCACGGTCGCCGGCCAGGTCCGTATGGTGACCCACCGCGACATCGGCCCATGGGAGATAGACACAGCCCTGGACGCCTGGCGCCGGGTCGCTGAAGAGCTCACGACCCGATGAGGCCTGGCGCGGCGGGTCGTTCAACTGGCCGCCGCCTGCTCGTCAGGCGTAGCCGAACTGCCGAAGTCGCGGAGGAAGCCCCTGTCGATTCCGAGCTTGGCCATGTCAGCGGTCACCGTCCAAGCCGTCCAGGATCTCCCGGACCTTGATCACGCCTGGGTGGCGAAGGCCGTACCGACGCTCCAGATCGGGTAAGAGGTCCGTCAGCGCATTACTGGCCTGGACGAGGTGCCCGGCGCCAAGCTCCAGGAGACCGATCTGGCGTCGCAGCTCCAGCACCCGATCCTCGTCCACGCCGAACCGCTTCTCGTCCTCCAGCAGCCTGCCGAGCTGTTCGAGTGCCAAGGTCGTCTCCCCCGCCGCCGCGTGACAGTTCGCTTCCATCAGCCGGAAGCGCAGCACGAGATCGTTGTCCGGCCGACCCCGCTCGGCCAGGTCAGCCGCGAGCGTGGCGAACTCGACAGCCGCACGCCGATAGTCGCCGCCCGGGAACAGCACGTCGGCCAGCTCGATGCGCAGCTCGATCACGTCCGGGTTCGTCGGCCCGAACGTGCGCGTGGCGGGCTCCACCAGTGGCGCCAGCACCTCGGCCGCCTGACTGAAGCGAGACTCGGCTTTGAGGGCGTCCGCGTCCTTGCGAGCCAGCGCGATGTCGCTGTGCGGTCCCGCTGGACCGCTATGACGAGGTCACCGTGCTGGTTCAGACGTTTCGGTCACCACGCTCGGGTATGGGCTCGGCTACGACGAGGACCTGCTCGGCGCGATCGCCGACGGCGGCGGGGGCAGCTCCCCGCATGAGGGGGATCCCGATGCCGCCGGGCAGCTTATCGCCGCCGAGGTGACCGGGCTGTTGACCGAGACAGCCCAGGCGGCCTCGCTCACCATCCGCCCCTGCGGGTCGCGTCCCTGACACCACGGTCGAGGCGGAGCGACTGTTTCAGGAGGCCCAGGAGGGCAAACGTACGGCCGTCGACCTCCTCGCGGAGGGTGACATCCATGCGGCCGCCCACATTTTGGGGATGTCCGCCTCTGCCCTCAGGAGAGCCGCGAGACGGCTGCCCGAACGGTCCAAGGAGTTCGATGACGAGGCCGCCGACCTCCTCTACTACTCCGGCATGTCCCAAGTCGACGCCGGCCGGGCCCGCAAGGAGGCGTACCGCAGCTGGTCCAACCGCACCCGCACCAGCGGGCGGCCCAATCAACCCCGCCGCCCCGAACGTGGACGACACCGACGACGGTCTCAACGAGGATTAGGGACTGTCCGGGCGGCTGCCCGCTGCTGCCCGACGGCCTGCCCGTCATCGACCGGCTTCCCGGACGCGACGACGTGTTCCTCGCCACCGGGCACGGTCTGGTTACGGAACTTAGGGGAGGTTCCCGTGACGTCAAGACCCGACCCCGAGGGCTGAGAGGCGATCACCGCGACAGGCGCGAACCTTCAGAACAGGACGATCTGCCTCATACAGCGACATGCAGCAATAAACCGCGAACGATTTGACAAACCACCACGCCATGCACAGTCTTAAGTCGAGACAATCTGCACAACAGACCATCTAGGGGGGCGTGTCATGGCGCGCGTGTGCTTCGTACCGACCGATTCGCGTGGTCGGTACGCCAGGTGAGCCACTCCCCCAGCGCGTGCGCCCCCGAAGCAGCCGTCATGATGAGCGCTTCGGGGACTCAGGTCACCCCCGGCGCCGTCGACGTCAACGGAAAGCCCATGGCCTCCCCACCTGAACCCGCCACCGGGCGCGGTGGCGCCGCCGTGCTCGTCCTGGCCTTCTCGGGCATCGTCGTCGCGGTCATGCAGACGTTGCTGGCACCGCTGCTGCCGAAGCTACCGGTCCTGCTGCACGCCCCGGCCTCCGACACCACGTGGGCCATCACCGCGACTCTGCTGTCCGGTGCCGTCGCCACCCCCGTCCTGGGCCGGCTCGGCGACATGTACGGCAAACGCCGGATCTTCTTCGTGAGCCTCGGCCTGCTCGTGGCGGGTTCGCTGGTCTCGGCGGCCACCTCGTCGCTGCTGCCGATGGTCATCGGCCGGGCGTTGCAGGGCAGTTCCATGGGCGTCATCCCCCTGGGCATCAGCATCATGCGCGACGAGGTCCCCAAGGAACGCCTGGGGTCGGCGATGGCGCTGATGAGCTCCTCCCTGGGCATCGGCGGCGCGCTGGGCCTGCCCGCCTCCGCCGCGATCGCCCAGCACCTCGACTGGCATCTGCTGTTCGTGATCTCGGCCGGGTTGGGGGTTGCCGCGATCGTTCTGACCGCGTTCTTCGTGCCCGAGTCTCAGATGCGGTCACCGGGCCGCTTCGACGTTCCGGGCGCGCTCGGCCTGTCGGCGGGGCTGATCTGCCTGCTTCTGGCGATCTCCAAGGGCGGCGACTGGGGCTGGACCAGCACCACGGTCATGAGCCTGTTCGCCGCCGCCGTCATCGTCCTGGCCGTCTGGGCGGTCGTCGAGCTGCGCACCGCCGAGCCGTTGGTGGATCTCCGCGCCACCGGACGCTCACCGGTCCTGCTCATCAACGTCGCCTCGATCCTGGTCGGGTTCGTGTTGTACGCGCAGTCCCTGGTGCTTCCGCAGTTGCTGCAGCTGCCCCGGGCGACCGGCTACGGGCTCGGCATGTCGCTGATCTCCGCGGGGCTGTGCATGGCTCCGGCGGGCCTGGTGATGATGGTCGTCTCTCCCCTGTCCGCGCGCCTGTCGGCGGCACGGGGCCCGAAGACCTCGCTGCTGCTGGGTGCGGCCATCGCGACCACCGGCTACGCGCTGGGCCTGGAGCTGATGGGGGCGGCCTGGCAGGTGGTCCTGACCTCGACCGTGACGGGCACCGGCATCGCGTTCGCCTACTCGGCGATGCCCGCCCTGATCATGAGGGCCATCCCGCCGTCGGCGACGGCGGCCGCCAACGGGTTCAACTCGTTGATGCGGGCGATAGGCACCTCGACCTCCAGCGCCGTGGGCGGGGTGGTGCTGGCCAGCACCAGCCAGTCCTTCCGCGGCATCGCCGTGCCTTCGAAGGACGGATTTCGCACTGTTTTCCTGATCGGTTTCGCCGTCGGAATTGTTGCCGTGGTGAGTGCCGCATTGATTCCCGCACGCCGGGCCAGGCACGGCCGCTCCTAATACATCGCGTAAACCGCGTACCCCGCGCAACCGCCATCCCGCGATTTCCGTGCGGGATCGCGATTGCGCGGGCTTTTGCTGTTCGCGGGGGCGGCCGGCTGTATATGTGCCAAATGACACATGTGATTTATCAGACTCCTTTCCTGGCAATAGTCTCCCAGAATGGGGCGTTATGGTTTACATACACCCGATCGGGTGCGCTTCAACGGAGAAAGGAAGCAAAAATGGCACGGAAAATCGCCACCACCATTGGTGCGGTCGCCGTCGGCGCTCTCGCGCTCGCGGCGGCCTCAGCTCCGGCGTACGCGGACGTGGCGTCCGGGCACGGGCAGGAGCAGAAGAACCTGCTCATCAGCACGAACACCCAGCAGGTCGTCCCCGGAAACTCCGACTCCTCCTCGCGGGCACTCACCGGAGACCGCCAGACTCGAGACGGCCATGGCGACCACGACTGGGACCACGGCAACAACCACCACAACGACGGAGACCACCACTCCGACAACGACTCAGACGACAACTCCGACCACGCCGGAAATCACCACGGGAATCACGACGACCACCAGTGGAACCACCACGGGAACCACGACGACCACCAGTGGAACCACCACGGAAACTGGTGGAACGACAACGACTGGAACTATGGCAACCACTACTGGAACTACGACCACTCCTGGAACCAGTGGGGCCACAAGGGCGGCCTGCACATCAAGTGGCACCACTCCCGGAATGACAGCCGGGAAACCCGTATCACCGGTTTCTACGTAACGCCGGAGCGAGTCCACAAGGGTGATCGGATTTCTCTCGGCGGCAGGCTGCGCAGCCGCGCGACCGACGGGTACCACGTCGGCCGCCAGCGCATCAGCGTCTACTTCCACTCCAGCGGCTCCGGTGACTGGAGGAACGTCGGAACGATCGCAACCGACTCCGGCGGCAGCTTCCGGGCCAACGTCCGGGCCTACCGGTCCGGCACCTGGCGCGTGAAGTTCAACGGCAACAACCGTCTCGGCTACTCCGAAGCGCATGACTACGTGAAGGTCGTCGACTAGGAGATGTCCCGCGGACAGTGCCGTGGGGACGGTTGAGATCCGCGCCGGCAGCGGCGGTCGTCGATGACGAAGTCGCCCTTGTCTCCAGCGCGGATCTCACCGATCGGCTGGACCTCGTCCGGCACCGCGCCTTGCCGCACGGGGTCCACCGACGACCTCCCCGGCCGGCCCTTCCCGTGTTTCCGGCCGTACGCCGGTGGAGTGGACGGCGACCCGATCGCGCGGAGGCCCTACGGCCCCGCCCCGGCGCCAGAGACACCCGGACGCCGGCCGACGAGGGCTTGCCCACGATCGACTCTAGCGGTAATAATCGATTCCGCCCGATCGGGCGAGGTTGTCCGCTTCGCCCGTCCGCATGCCGTCACCGGCCACGAGCCGGCCGCGTCGCAGACCGGCGAGTCCCGATGACGGGGGTCGGGAGCCGGGCGTGCCACTGGATCACGCGTCCAGTGATGTGTAACCGTCAGCGGCCACTCCTCGCCGGAATCCACCGCCTACTTCTCCTGACAACTTCCACCTGCCTGACCAGAGGACAGACGTGCTCAAGCCTTCACAGCCCGCCGAATGGGCCCGGTCGTTCTTTGCCGCCGTCGACAGTGATGACATCGACGCCATCGCGGCCGCCGTCTCCGACGACGTCCTCCTCGTCGCGGCCAACAGCGAGCCGATCAAGGGCAAGGAGGCACTCATCGCCTCCGCGCGATCTGCCGCGCAGAGGCCGATCAACATGCGGCACGAGATCAACGATGTCTGGCAGGCCGGCGGCGACGAGGACGTCATCGTGACCGCGATGACCGTCCGCTACAGCAGACAACCCGACGGCGCGTCAGTCAGCGTCCCCTGCTGCGTCACCTTCAAGTTCCACGACGGCCTGGTGCACGACTACCGCATTTACATCGACTACTCACCGGTGGCCGCCCTCATGGCGTAAGGCGCAACGCGTTCCGCCCAGGCTGGGGCCGTAGCCCCTTATCCGCGGTAACTACGTCGGCGTGACGCTGGACAAGACCGTCTCGACGGATTGGGCGTTCGCGTCCACCCTGGACAGCGGCGCACAGGTCGCAGCGCCGTACTCGCGCCTGGGCGCCAGCCTGCACGGTGACACACACCCCTGCTACTGGCAGCCGATCATCTATCTCGGCTACGACCCGAACACGGCGCTGAACGGCGACCTGCCGGGAACCAGGCCACTGTCGTGACCGGCTTCCCGGACATGCGCTGGACATCGTGGAGGCGCGGCCCCACCGGACTGGAGCCCCTGACGCGCGCCCAGCCGCCGCGATGGAAGACCGAGGTTGTCAGCGCACCTTCGAAGCGATCACGCCGCTGGGGGTTGGGAACCTTTGAGCGGCGTGATCGCGGAAGAGCCGGTCAGGCCGGGAACAACTCCTCGATGATCTTGGCGACGCCGTCCTCGTCGTTCGACGGGATGACGTGGCTCACCGCGTCGAGGACGGTGGGGTGGGCGTTGGCGACGGCGTACGAGGTCCCGGCCCAGGCGAGCATCGGCAGGTCGTTGGGCATGTCTCCGAAGGCCACCACCTGGTCGGGGGTGATGCCGAGCCCGCCGGCGAAACGGGTCAGCGCGTGGGCCTTGCTGACGTCGGGGGCGATGGCCTCGACCAGGCGCAGGCCGTTCGAGTGGTAGACGGTGACCAGGTCGCCGATGGCTGGGGCGGCGAGCGCCAGCAGGTCGTCGGCGGAGAGGGTCGGGTGGCGGCCGACGAGCTTGGGGGCCGGGCGGCTCCACAGCTTGTCCTCGCCGGGCCGCTGCACGGTGATGTCGGCCTCCCAGTCCCACGGCTCGTACAGCTCGTCGCCGGCCATCTCATGGGCGTACTCCACGGCCAGGCCGATGCCGGGGATCGCCTCGCGCAGGCGGCGGGCGGCCTCGGCGAGAGTGGCGGTGTCGATGGCGTACTCGTCGATGACGGTGTGGGTGTGCATGTCGTAGACGAAGGCCCCGTTGGAGCAGATCGCGGTGCCGTGCGAGCCGACCGCGTCCGCGACCGAGCCCATCAGCCGGGGCGGGCGGCCGGTGACGAAGACGAACTGGGCGCCGGCCGGCTCGATCCGGGCGAAGGCCGCGGTGGTGCGCGCGGAGATGGTGCCGTCGCTGCGGACGACCGTGCCGTCCAGGTCGGTCGCGATGAGGCGGGGGCGGGGATGCGTTCCAGCGGTCATGTGCGGCGATGTCCTCAGGGTCGTGGTCCGGTGGCGATGGTGGCGGGGTCCGGCAGCACGGGGCCGGTAAGAGACGCAGTCACTGGGTCGGCCCGGGAATCGTATTCGGCTCCCGTCTGGCCGTGGTCCGCCGGGTCGGCCAGATCGGCGGGATCGGGGCATACGCCCCAGCGCGGGGCCAGACGGTTCCCATACAGCGACAGCGCGGAGGCGATGGCCATGTGCATGTCGAGATAGCGGTAGCTGCCGAGCCGGCCGCCGAAGTACACGTCCTTCTCCCGCTCGGCCAGGGCGCGGTAGCGCAGCAGCCGGGCCCGGTCCTCCGCCGTGGCCACGGGATAGTACGGCTCGTCCTCACGGCCGGCGAAGCGGGAGTACTCCCGGACGATGACCGTGCGGTCCTCCGGATAGTGGCGCTCGGGGTGCAGATGGCGATACTCGTGCACCCGGGTGTACGGCACCGACTCGTCGGCGTAGTTGAGCACGGCGGTGCCCTGGTGGTCCCCCACGTCGAGCACCTCGGTGTGGAAGTCCAGAGTCCGCCAGCCGAGCACGCCCTCGCGGTAGCCGAAGTAGCGGTCGATCGGCCCGCTGTAGACCACGGGGACGCCGGGCGGGACGCGGTCGCGGACGGCGGCGAAGTCGGTGTCCAGCCGCACGTCGATGCGCGGGTGGTCGGCCATCCGGGTCAGCCAGGCGGTGTAACCGTCCCGGGGCAGTCCCTGGTAGCGGTCGTCGAAGTAGCGGTTGTCGAACGTGTACCGCACCGGCAGCCGGGTGATCACGTCGGCGGGAAGCCGGTCCGGGTCGGTCTGCCACTGCTTGCGCGTGTAGCCGCGCACGAAGGCCTCGTACAGCGGCCGCCCGATGAGGGAGATGGCCTTGTGCTCCAGGTTGTCGGCCGTCCGCGGGTCATATTCGGTGGCCTGCTCGGCGATCAGCGCCCTGGCCTCCTGCGGACTGAGCTGCCGGTCGAAGAATCCGCAGATGGTGGCGAGGTTGAAGGGCATCGGATAGACGCGGCCCTGGTGCACCGTCCACACCTGGTGGCGGTAGTCGGTGAACTGGGTGAAGCGGCGGGCGTAGCGCCACACCCGCGTGTTGGACGTGTGGAAGAGATGCGAGCCGTACCGGTGCACCTCGATGCCGGTGCGCGGCTCGACCTCCGAGTAGGCGTTGCCGCCGATGTGGCCGCGCCGCTCCAGCACGACGACCCTGCGGCCCAGCTCCTCGGCGACCCGCTCGGCAACGGTGAGTCCGAAGAACCCGGCCCCGACGACCACCAGATCCGCTCCCGCGAAGGGCCCGCGGCGCATCAGCGGGCTCCGTCCGGGGACGAGCCGAACAGGCGGGCCCAGTTCTCCCGGCTGCTCAGCGCGGGCAGCGCGGCCCGGTAGCGCTCGCGCACCCGCGGCCCCTCGCGCAGCAGCCGCCAGAGGACGGCGGCGGCCGCCCTGGTCAGCCTGGTCTGGCGGGCGGAGTCGTAGCGCCGCAGCCGGACCCCGCGCTGCGAGGCGTCGGTCACCACGGCCGTGCCCAGCGCGGCGACGTGCCACCAGTGGGCGTCGGCGTGCCGCACCGCCGCGTACACCCGCCCGCCCTGCCCCTCTCCCCCATCGCTCGGCAGGCCCGTCACACCATGGGGACGGCGCGCGGGCGTACGGCCCGGCGCCCCCAGCGTGGCGAGGAGCGGGGCGAGCAGGCCCTTCAGGAGCGCGAGGTCGCGCAGGCGGGGGCCGGGAGCGGGGTCGGCGATGACGATCGCGTTGGAGGGCAGCCCCGGCACGTCGGTGGCCGGATGGCACTGGGTCTCGGGATGCCGGGCGCGCAGCCGCCGCAGCCGGGCCAGGGCCTCCTGGCCGCCGTCGGCGAGCACCTCCGGACCGGCCAGGAAGTCCTCCACGGCGGCGATGACGGTGGCCGCCGCGCCGTACTGCATGCCCAGCAGGTACGGCACGACCTCGGCCACGAGCGTGCGGACCAGCGTAGGCAGCGGGAAGCGGCCGTGCAACGCCGAGATGATGGTGTAGTTGCGGACGATGAAATAGCGGTTGATCTCGTCGCGGTCCTTCCAGGCGAAGTCGGTGTGCCACAGCCCGGCGCCCGGCAGGGTGAGGGTCGGGAAGCCGTGGGCGCGGGCCCGGTAGGAGTACTCGGCGTCGTCGCCCTGGAAGAACAGCGGCAGCGGGTAGCCGATGGCGGCCGTCACCTCGGCCGGGATCAGGCAGGCCCACCAGCCGTTGTACCCCGCGTCCAGCCGCAGCTCCTGACGCTCGGGGTGGCCCGTGCGCGGGTCGGGGGCGATCAGGTCGGCCTCGTGCGGGCTGTGCGGCATCAGGGCGCCGGGCCTGGCGCGGTCGAGGTCGGTGAACTCGGCCCCGGCGTGGAGCCGGCTCGGGTGCAGCAGGGTGAGCATCTGGCCGCCGAGGATGAGCGGCTGGGCGGCGCTCGCCGCGAAGGCCGTCATGCGGACCAGCAGGTCGGGCTCCAGCAGCACGTCGTCGTCCATGAACAGCACATCAGGCGGGAGTTGGCCGTCCGCCGCGATCCCCGCCACCTCGTACAGGCCCCGGCTGAAGCCGCCCGCGCCGCCGAGATTGGGCTGGGTGAGGTAGCGCAACCGGCCGCCGAGGGCGAGCTCGGCCTCGGGAAACCCGGCCCGGTCGCGGACCCGGTCACCGCCCTGGTCGACGACGTACACGGCGTCCAGCGTGGAAAGGGCGGTGTGGTCGTCCGCGAGGGCGGTGAGATTGCCCAGACAGGCGTCGGGGCGGTCCATCGTGCAGATGGTCGCCGCCGTACGGCGCGGCCGGGCCGGGGCGGGGACGGTCCACCGGACGTCCGCCACGGTGAACCGCTCTCCGGGGCCGGTGCTGACGTCCAGCCAGAGGGCTCCGCCGTCGAGGAAACGGTCGAGCTGGGCGGTCAGCGTGATCTCGGTGTCCGCCGCCTCGGTGACGGTGTGGGCGTCCACCGTCCGGGTGCCGCCGTGGGAGTCGGACGCGCCGAGCAGCAACCGGCCAGAGCCGGTGGCGGTCAGCCGTACGGTGACCTCGGGGATCCTGGTCCACCGCTGCCAGTGGGACGCGGGGAAGCGCCCGAAGTAGGTGTTGCCGCTCACCGTCGTGGCGGGCTCCAGCCGCATCCGGGTGCGCCCCAGCGTGGCGGCCCCCGAGCCGACCTGGGCGTACAGCGCGGGGTCGACAAGGTCGGAGGGGCCGCGGAACAGACCCCTCATCGCCAGCAGGGCGGCGCCGGGTGAGCCGGCCGGGGGCGTCGCGGAATCGAGGGCGATGTCGTCGGGGATGACCAGCTCGGCCGGGCGGGTGTGGTGGTTCAAAGAGACTCCCCTTCGGACTCGGGTCGGGTCGGCGTGACCAGGGCGTCGGCGGCGGTGGCGGTCTCAGTGATGTCTGTACGGCGGTGTCTGTACGGCGATATCTGTACGGCGTGCCGGCTCCGGCGGAGGCCCTACCTGTGCCCGCGTCCTGGAGGCGCCGGCGGGGCTACGGCTCGGAGGTCGCCACGGTCGGCGAGACGGCGGCGCCGGCCGATTCGGCGGCCGGGGACGGGCCGTCACCGGCCGCCCGGCCCACCACGGAGGGTCCGAGGAGACCGATGGCCAGCGCGAGGGCGGCGGGCAGCAGCAGAGCGGTGGTGAGCGAGGTCCGATCGGCGAGCAGGCCGACCAGACCGGGCCCGGCCAGCGCCCCGACGTAGGCGAGGGTGGTGACCCGGGACAGGGCGCGGCCGACCTCACCGCCACCCGACCCGGCCGCGCTGAACAGCGTCGGCACGACGGTGGCCAGGCCGACGCCCACGACCGCCCACCCGGCGAACTCGGCGGCCACTCCCCCGGCCCGCAGATGGGGCGCGAGCAGCACCAGCACGTAGCCGGCGCTCGCTGTCGCCCCCGCGGCGGCGATCCCCCGGCGTGACCCCAGCCGGGCGCGCACCCGGTCGCCGACCAGGCGCGAGCAGGTGAGCGCGGCGGCGAAGACGGCGTAGACGAGCGACGCCGTCGCCGGGCTCGCGTGCACGTCGCTGGTGGCGTGGAGGACTGCCCAGCTGTAGCCTGCGCCCTCCGTGATGAAGCCCGCCATCGCGAGCAGCCCCAGCAGGAGGATCAGCGCCGACGCGAGCGGGGCCCGGCCCGCGGCGCGGGACGCCGGCGACTCCCCGTGCCCGGTCGCGCCGCCTCCGCCTGCCGCGACGTCGCTCCCGCCTGCCGCGACGCTCCCCCCGACGACGGCCGCTCCGGCGGGGACGCGGAGGAGCGGCAGCGGTCCGGCGAACAGGACGGCGCAGAGCACTCCGGCGGCTGCGAGCAGGACACGCAGGTCGAGACCGGCGGCGAGCCCGGCGGCGACCGCCGCCCCTCCCGCGACGGCGCCCAGGCTCCACACCCCATGGAACCCGGACATCAGCGGCCGGCCCTCCGCCGTCTCTACGGCGACGGCCTGAGCGTTCATGGACACGTCGAGCGCGCCGAGCCCGGCGCCGACCAGCAGCCCGGCGGCCAGCAGCGCCGGGTAGCCGCCCGCCGTCGCGGGGGCCAGCAGGCACAGCGCCGCCGCCGGAGCGCACACCGTGACTAGGGCGCGGCTGGAGAAGCGGTCACACAGCCGCCCCACCAGGGGCATGACCAGGATCGACCCGAGACCGGTCAGCAGGAGGACCGTGCCCATCCGCCCCGGGCTCAGGCGGAGATGCCCGATCAGCGTGGGCAGCGTGGCGCTCCACAGGGCGCAGCACACTCCGGACAGCGCGAAGACACCCGTCACGCCCCACCGCGGCCTGGACACCGGCCCACCTCCCCAAGTGCCCTTGCCGGGCGCCGAATCGCTGTCGCCAGTGTCACCAGGCTAGTTAATAAACTTTTCTAACTCGTGACACGGAAATGATCTCTTGGGGCTGGGCGACCGTCAAGGGGCTTTCGGAGGCGCCGATAATAGCGGTACGCGGCGGCGGCGACCGGTTCAGCGGGTCACCACTGGTCCCAGTGCGTCACCGACTCCACCGGTTGCCGGCGCGCCCGGCGGAAGTCGACGCCGATCGTATGGGCCACCGGGATCAGCGCCACCTGGGTCGTCTTCTCGTACGGATTGCCGATGATCTCGGCCATCTCCCGCTCGTACGGCAGATGCATGGTCGTCCAGGCCGTGCCCAGCCCGCGCGCACGGGCGGCGAGCATGAAGCTCCAGGTCGCGGGCAGGATTCCGGCCCAGTAGGCGGCCTGCTCGCCGGCGGTGGTCAGCCGCTCGCACCGCCCCTTCGCTATCGGGATCAACAGGTAGGGGACCCGATGCAGGTTGTCCGCCAGGTGTTCGGCCGAGCCGAAGACCCGTCGCTGCTCCGCATGACGTCCGGGGTCGCCGGCGAACAGGTTGCCCGCGTTGTACGGACTGTTCCGGTAGTCCTCGAACGCCTTGCGGTAGACCTCGGCGATGCGGCCGCGGACCTCCGGATCGCCCACCACGACGAAGCGCCACTGCTGGCTGTTGCTCCCGCTCGGCGCCTGGACGGCGATCTCGAGGCATTCCTCGATCAGGCGCCGATCCACCGGGCGTTCCAGGTCCAGGCGCCGCCGGACCGCCCGAGTCGTGCTCAGCACCTCGTCGGCGCTCAGGTCAAGCATGCTCACGGCATATCTCCAATAGTGATCGAGCCGTCGGCGGCTCGGCGTGTCCTCCGTACGGACGCCCGCGTGTGCTCAACGTGTGCTCAACCGGCGCTCGCGGGATCGTCCACGCCCATCTGCGCGCGCACCGCGCCGTGATCGGAGACCACGGCGTAGTCGACCACCTTGCCGTCACGCAACGTGAAGATGCTCGCCGCGGTGCCGGTGATGGTCCGGCCGGTGGCCGGGATGCCGATGTACAGCCCGGAGTGGACGGCGGTGAAGGTCCAGACGCCGACCACCCGGCTCCTGGTCGCCACGACGTTGTCGAGCGTGACCCTCAGATCGCTCACGCCGACGAGGAAGTGCCGGACATGGTCGTGCCACCCGTCGATGCCCTGCCGCCATCCGTACCTGATCGCGGCGTGGTCGACGACATCGGGATCCGCGATGTCATCCAGCAGTTCGACCTTGCCCTTGCCGAGCACTTCTTCGACGTAGAGCCGCATCACTTCACGGCTTCTCTCCGCGGACATGCCACCTCCTGGTTTCTTGAGCTTGTAACCGCTCCGGCGTCGGAGCCCGGCGCGCGGGCCGCGTCCGGACGGCCGATCACCGACCGGCGGACGCCTGCGGGGCCGCGTACCGATCCCTGAGCAGCCGCTTGTGAAGCTTGCCGGTCGCCTGACGCGGCAGTTCACTGACGAAGTCGACCGAATCAGGACACTTGTAGCGAGCGAGCCGCTCCCGGCAGTACGCCAGCAACTCGTGTTCGAACGCGGGACCGGCGTCGGCCTGGTCGACCGGCTGCACCACGGCCTTGACCACCTCGCCGAGGTCCGGGTCGGGCACGCCGATGACCGCGACGTCGCCGACCTTCGGATGCATGGCGAGGATGTTCTCGCTCTCCTGCGGGTACACGTTGACCCCGCCGCGAATGATCATGTGGGCCCGGCGGTCGGTGAGGAAGAGGTACCCGTCCGCGTCGACGTAGCCGATGTCGCCCAGGGTGGCCCAGCCCCGGCCGAGCGGATCCCGCGCCGCCGCGGTCTTCTCCGGATCACCGTGGTACTCGAAGTCGGCGCCGCCGGAGAAGTAGACGGCGCCCTGGACCCCCGCCGGCTGCTCCTGTCCGTCCTCGTCGAGGATGTGCAGCGTGCCCGCGATGGCACGGCCGACTGTGCCGGGATGGCCCAGCCACTCCTCCGAGTCGCACAGGGTCATTCCGATGTTCTCGGTGCCCGCGTAGTACTCGGTCAGGATCGGCCCCCACCACTCGATCATCCGCCGCTTGGTGTCCACCGGGCAGGGGGCGGCGGCGTGGATGGCGAGGCGCAGGCTGCCGAGGTCGTAGCGGGATCGCACCTCCGCCGGCAGCCGCAGCAGGCGGATGAACATCGTCGGCACCATCTGGGTGTGCGTGACCCGGTGGCGCTCGATCGCCTCGAGAGCCTTCTCCGCGTCGAACCGCTCCATGATGACGAGAGTGGCCCCCAGGCGGAGCAGCGCGACGCACATGTTCATCGGCGCGGCGTGGTACAGCGGGGCCGGGGAGAGGTAGACGACGTCTTCCAGCATCGACAGCAAAGGGAGAACGCCGATCTGCGCGGGGTCGTCACCGAGCCGCTTACCGCTCAGTGCTCTCTTGACGCCCTTGGGGCGGCCCGTGGTGCCGGACGAGTAGATCATCGACTGCCCCTCCCACTCCTCCGCCAGCGGAGTGCCCGGGAAGCGGCCCACGGCCTCACGGTAGCCGGAGAACCCCTCGATCTCCCCGTCGAGCGCGAGCCGCAGCTTCAGCCCGGGGCATGACCGTACGGCGACGCCGGCCACCTCGGCGAACGCGGCGGAGGTCACGAAGACCCGCGCCTCGCAGTTGCCGATGATGTAGGCCACCTCGTCGGCCGTCAGGCGAGTGCCGACCGGGGTGTAGTAGAGGCCGGAACGCTGGGCCGCCCAGGCCACCGCGAGAAGCTCGGCCCGGTTCTCCAGCATGAACGCGATATGGTCGCCGCGGCGCAGCCCCAGGTCGAACAGGAGGTTGGCCACGCGGTTGGACTCCGCGTTCAGTTCGGCATAGGTGGTGACCTCGCCCGACTCCGCCATGATGACGGCCGGCCTGCCGGGCGCCGCCCCGGCGGCACTGCCAAGATCCATCATTTTCCACTCCTGCCCGCCGTTTGCGGCCTGCCGTTTGAAATTACTTAGCGCTCGTTAAATTCGCAACGAGCCGGCGATGTGACTTGCGGGATTCGGGTGATCAGTTCCCCTGGGCGAACAGCCGGCGTAGCTCGAATTTCTGTATCTTGCCGGTCGCGGTCCTCGGCATCTCCTCGACGACCACCACCGCCGTCGGCTTCTTGTACGACGCCAGACGGGCCCGGCAATGGTCGATGACGCTCTGCTCACTCGGCGGATCCGAGGGGTCCGCCGCCGTCACGACGGCGACCGGCGTCTGGCCCCACTTCTCGTGCGGCGCGCCGATCACCGCGACCTCGGCGACCTTGGGATGGCTGTCGATCGCGGCTTCGACCTCGGCGCAGTAGATGTTCTCACCACCCGAGATGATCATGTCTTTCTTCCGGTCCACCACCCAGATGAAGCCGTCGTCGTCCATCCGGCAGAGGTCCCCGGAGTGGAACCAGCCCCCGGCGAACGCCTCGGCGGTCGCCTCTGGCTTGCTCCAGTACTCCCGCATCACGGTCGGCCCGCGGTACACGATCTCGCCGACCTCTCCGGGGGCCACGTCCCGCATCGCCTCGTCCACGATCCGCACCTCGACCCCGGGCAACGGCCTGCCCACCGATCCCATCTTGCGATCGGCGTCCTCGGCCCGGAGGAGACACGTGGTCGCGCTCGTCTCCGTCTGGCCGAAGGCCGAGTAGGCCGGCGCTTGGGGAAACGTGTCGGCGAGTGCGCGCAGGAGCGACGGAGCCGCGGGCGCGGCGCCCCAGTACAGCTTGCGCAGCGCCAGGTCACGCTCCTTGACTCCGGGCACGGCGCAGATCTCCTGCCACTGGCTCGGCACGAAGAAGCAACTGGTGATCCGCTCGCGTTCCAGCAGGTCGAGGACGGCCACCGGGTCGAAGGCGGGGGCGGAGTACACCACCACCCGGCCGCCGTTGAGAAGCGACGGCAGCATGGTGCCGACGCCGGCGATGTGGAACATCGGAACGCCGAGCATCGCGACCTCGCCGTCGGGGGGTGTCCCGCCGATCGACAGACCCTGCAGCATGCACGCCATGGCCAGATTCTGGTGCGTCAGCACCGCACCCTTCGGGCGGCCGGTCGTGCCGGAGGTGTACATGAGGAACGCCGCGTCAGACTCGGCTACGTCGACGGCCATGTCGATGTCCGTGTTGACGTCGCTGTTGACGTCGCTGTTGACGTCGAGGGCGTCCCCGTGGGTCGCGGCGAGCGCGGTCTCGTATGCCTCCGCCCCGGCTCGAACCGGGAACACGTCCTCCGCCGAATCGGTCGCCAGCACGACCCGCACGGAGTCCGCCTCGGAAAGAGCCGCCGCCGCGACGCCGGCCGAGTCGCCGTCGACGATGAGCGCGGTCGCCGCGCAGTCCCGCAGGATGTAGGAGACCTCGCCGGCCACCAGCCGGAAGTTGATCGGCACGACGACGGCCCCCAGCCGGCACACGCCGTAGTAGGCCTCCACCGTCTCCAGGCGATTGCGCATGAGCACCGCGACGCGGTCCCCGCGACCCACCCCGCGGCTTCGCAACGCCCTCGCGACCCGGCTGACCCTTTCATCGAGACCGGCGTAGGTGCAGACCCGATCATCGAGCTGGTATGCCGTACGGCCGGGGAACCGCCGCGCCGTGCGTGCCAGCTGGCTGCCGAAGGACATGCGCCCCGCGGCCGCCACCACCTCGTCGTCCCGCATACCCATCGTCGTCCTCGTCGTCCTCGTCGTCCTCGTCGTCCTCGTCGTCCTCATCGTCATCGCCGTCCTTTCGTCGTCAGCGCGCCGGATGGTCCCGCCCAGGCCAGCGGGGAATGCCGTCCGGGACATCTGTGCTCACGCGCGACGGGAAGCGGGCCGGCCGCTTCTCCAGGAACGCGGTGACTCCTTCGGCGACATCGGCGGACCCGCCGAGCTCGTAGATCGCCTTGGAGTCCAGCCGGTGCGCCTCCCATGGACCGGCCGCGCCGAGCATCCCCCACAGCAGCCGGCGGGAGACCGCCACCGCCACCGGCGAGGCGTTCTCGGCGATCTCGGCGGCCAGCGCGTAGGCCGCCGGCAGAAGGTCCGCGTCGGGATAGACGCGCGAGACGAGCCCGCCCGCCCTGGCCTCCTCCGCTCCGAACACCCGGCCCGTGGCCACCCACTCCATGGCCTGCGCGATGCCGACCACACGGGGAAGGAACCAGCTCGACGCCGCTTCCGGGACGAGCCCTCTCCGGGCGAAGACGAACCCGAACCGCGCCGACTCGGCTGCCAGCCTGATGTCCATCGGCAGCGTCATCGTGACGCCCACGCCGACCGCGGGCCCGTTGATCGCCGCGATCACCGGCTTGAGCATGGCCGCGACGCGCAGCGAGACGACGCCGCCGACGTCGCGCGGCACGCCGTCGATCGTCTCTGGCGCGGGCTCCTCATCAGGCCGCGTGTCCAGGTCGAACGTGCTGCCGCCGGAGGACAGGTCGGCGCCCGCGCAGAAGGCCCGGCCTCCGCCGGTGATCACGACGACTCGCACCTCGTCATCGGTGTCGGCGCGGTCGAAGGCGTCGACCAGCTCCCGGGCCATCTCCTGCGTGAACGCGTTGAGCCGCTCGGGGCGGCGCAACGTGATCGTCGCGATGTGCCCGTCCAGCTCGTAGGTGATCTCGCTGTACGCGTCGCCGGCCATCGGGGCTCCTTTCCACAGCGCTCAGGACGTCGGCTCAGGACATCGGTTCAGGACATCGGCTCAGGACGACTTGGCCGGTTCCCGTGACCACCGGCCGGTGAACACCGGCTCCGTGCGGCTGGCGAACGCCTCGAACGCCGCGGCCGTGTCGGCGTACGCGAAGTTGGCCACCTGGCTGACCGCCTCCGCCTCCAGTGCCTGCGACATCGTGGAGCTCGATCCCGCGTGCAGCAGGGCTTTGGTCCGGGCCAGCGCCACGGGCGGCCCGGCGGCCAGCTTGGCCGCGATGTGGCCGGCGAACGCGTCGAGCTCGCCCGGCTCGACCGCCCATGCGGCCAGGCCCAGGTCGTAGGCTTCCCGCCCGCTGACGAACTCGGCGAGCAGGGCCAGCCGGGCGGCCCGCTGCATGCCGGCCAGCCGGGGCAGCAGCCAGGAGCCGCCGAAGTCCAGTGACAGGCCGCGCTTGGCGAAGATCTGGCAGAATCTCGCGTCCGTGGCCGCGATCACCAGGTCGCAGGCCAGCGCCATGTTCCATCCCGCGCCCACCGCCACGCCGGACACCTTCGCCACCGTCGGCTTGGGCATCTCGTGCAGCAGCGTGGCCACGCGGTTGACCTGGCGCATCGCCTCCAGCGGATGCGCCTCCCCCGGCGAGCCGGACAGGTCGGCGCCGGCGCAGAAGTCGCCACCCGCCCCCGTCAGGACGACGACCCTGACTTCCGGATCTTCACCGAGGCGGGTGAAGGCTGCGGCGAGCGACCGCCACATCCCGGCGTTCACCGCGTTCTTACGGTGGGGGCGGTTGAGCGTCACCGTCGCGATCGCGTCAGTCTGGGACACAAGGACATCAGGGGGAACGGTCACTGATCCAGACATTCGACTCTCCTGTAGACACCGAGCAGCGCGCATGCCGGCCGTACCGGATGGCGAGGAGACGGTGAGCGGATCGGACTCGAGGAACGGTGCCCTGTTCACCACACCGTCGTCGCGTGTCGCCCTCTCGGCGCATCACGCACTCAGTGGGAACTTACCTAACGATCGCTAAGACAGCAATAGTGAAATGGGACCCGGCGTCATTCCGGCAGGAGACGGGGCGGCGAAGAACAGCGCGCGGCCGGGCATGGCTCGGCGCCCGCGACGCCCAGCGTTCACCAGGGGCTCCGCGCCCGCCCCACGCTGCGCGTTTCCCCCGGCTCAGCGTTCGCCCGGCTCAGCGTTCGCCCGGCTTCCCGGCGTCGGCCCCGGGGCGCGGCTTGCGCCTCGTGGGCGGCTTGTAGCCGACCGCTCCAAGGCCGATGGCGACGTATCGCTCCGCCAGCTCGCCAGGAGGCAGCGGACCGCTCGGCCGGTACCATCTGGCCACGGCCTGGCACATCGTCAGCACGGCTCGGCCGGCTTCGACGGGGTATTCGGTGCGGAAGACGCCGAGGTCCACGCCTTCCATGATGATGGCGTGCAGTTTCGCCTCGAGCTCGTCGCGCAGGCCGACGTACTTCTCCCGGTTCTCCGGCTCCAGGCTCCGGATCTCCGAGTCGAGCAGGCCTTGCGACCCCCGATAGGCCATGTTCAGGACGACGCACTCCACGAGCGCGGAGAACCGCCTCACCGGGTCGTCGCCGGCCTCCGCGAGAGCGGCTTCGCACCGTTCGAGCAGCGTCTGTATCGAGGACATCAGCAGCTCGACGAGCAACGCCTGCTTGTTCTCGTAGTGGTAGTACAGCGCGGGCACGGTGACCCCGACACGCCGGGCGATGTCCCGGACGGTGGTCCCGTGATAGCCGTGCTCCTCGAACGCCTCGATGGCGTTGGCGAGGATCGGCGGCAGGCTGAGCTCTTCGTAGACCCGCCAGCCACCGGCGCCCGCCGCGCTATCCGCCTTCTTCACCACGCCGCGATTCTAGCGAACGTTCATTCATGTCGTCGCGCGGACGAGGCGAAACCGCCGGACGCGATCATCGGGATAGTGATCTTGTCCGCGACGGCCGGGATCAGGACCAGCCCGGGGATGTCGTCCTCTCCCGGATGCCCCGCGCACTCGAAACCGTCGATGCTCACCGCGTCGACGCCGAGCTGCTGAGCCTTCACCGCGTGGCGGACGCTGGTGCACTTGTGCAGCACCTTCACCCCGGCGGCGTGGAAGTGCCCGACATGCTCGGCGGGGTTGAACCCGGCCGTCTCCACGATCCGCACACCCGCGGAGATGATCGCGTCGCGATACTCGGCGTAGGGCGGCGGCTTGATGGCCGGGAGGATCGTCAGGTTCACGCCGAACGGCCGGTCCGTGAGATCGCGGCAGCGCTCGATCTCCTTGACCAGGTCCTCCGGTGTGGGCTGGGTCAGGGCCGTGATGAGCCCCAGCGCGCCCGCGTTGGCCACGGCGGCCACCAGGACGGCCCGGCCGACCCATTGCATGCCGCCCTGGACGATCGGGTGCTCGATTCCGAACACCGTACAGAACCGCGTCCTGATCACAGACTCTCCTTGCAAACGATCGAGCTTCGAACGCCGGGGTATCCCTCGGCATCGGCCGGCTGGGACAGATAGCGGGGATTCGCCACGGTGAGACGGTCGGTGACCTCGGCCCGGACCGCCGCGATGACCCGCGCGTCGTCGATCGGCACGGTTCCGGCGCGGATCGCTTCGGCCAGTGCCGTACGGCCGGCGAACCCGAGCGTGGCGAGGCGGCCCGCGTTCTCCCGCCGCTGCCGCTCACCCATGTCGAGCTCCCGGCGAACCACGTCGAGCACGTTGGCGGCGACCCGCGACAGGAAGGCCACGCGGCCCTCGGTGCCCGGCGCCGCCTCCGTCCGCAGGAACTCCGCGACCGCCTCCACCAGCTCGGCGGCGCTCGGCCTGCCGTAAAGGTCGGCGGCGTCGATCTCCGCCGCGGCCATGCCGGGAACGACGGGCGGCGGCACACCGAGGGCCAGCAGCAGGTCGTGCTCCTGCTCACACGCCCGCCTGCCCACGGCCGCCGGCTCCACGGAGCGGACCTGGCCGCTGAGGTGACGCTCGGCCATGACGCGGCAGCCGACCGCCCAGCCGGCGGTGCCGTACACCTCCCACCAGCGGACCGCGGCCGGATCAGGCCGGGCTCCGGCGACCTCGGCGTATCCGGCGAACAGCTCCTCGCGGGTGCCGAAGCCCCCGACCGGCGACGCGCTTCCGAATCGCCATGCCTTCACGCAGAGCCACCCGAGATCCTCGAGTGGATCGCCGAGATGCGCGAGCTCCCAGTCGAGCACCGCGCGCAGCCCCGTGGGGTGCACGATGAGGTTGCCGTTGCGGAAGTCCCCGTGCACCACGGCGTCCGGAGCCGGCGCGGGCCGGTTCTCGCGTAGCCAGCGCAGGGCGATCTCGATGGCGGGAGACGGCTCGCCGAACCTCTCCCAGGTCTTCGCCAGCTCCTCCAAGGGATCGGCCCGCCGCCGCAGACCGGGCAGGGAGGACGGCGGGATCGAATGGACGCGCGCCAGCACTCGGCCGCACTCGCGAGCGAGCGCCGGGCGCACCCCGTCGAACTCCGCGTCGCGCAGGATGCGCCGCGCGAGCGTCTCCCCCTCGACGAAAGCGGTGAGCAGGTACGGCGAGCCGAGTGCGGCGTCGTCCACGCCGTGGTCCACCAGCTCGGCGACCGGCACTCCGGCCCTCGCCGCCGCGGCGATGACGGCCGCCTCACGCGCCATCACGGTGCCCGGCTTCTCGTGGTCGCGGGGCGGCTCCCTGCGGAGGACCAGGTCGCGTGCGGGTCCGCCTTGGGGCCGGGCCCGCAGCACCCACGTCTCCATGCTCGCGCCGCCGGGCAACCGGCGCAGCCTGGACACCTCCACCGGCGCGCCGTACAGTTCGCCGAGCCGGCGCGCGAGCCGTACGGCCAGGTCTGTGCCCTCGACGTCCTTCATCGCTTGCGCGGCCCCGCGAAGCCGAACAGGTAACCGGCCACCTTGCGCATCTGGATCTCCTCGGATCCTTCGGTGATCCGGTAGCGGCGGTGGTGGCGGTAGATGTGCTCGAACGGCTGGTGCCGGGTGTAGCCGAGGCCGCCGTGCACCTGCATCGCCCGGTCCGCGGCGTCGCACACCAGCCGGTTGGCCCGGTAGTTGCACATGGAAACCTTGTCGCTGATCTCCATGTGGTGGCGCCGGTCGAGCTCCCAGGCCGTCTTGCGCACGAGCGTGCGGACCAGCTCCGCCTCGGTGTGCAGCTCCACCAGCGGCCACTGGATCGCCTGCCGTTCGGCCAGGGGCTTGCCGAAGGTCACCCGGTCCCGGGCGTACTCGACGCTCCGGTCGATGCAGAACTGCGCGGCGCCGACCCCGGCCGCGGCCTGCCGGATCCGGTTCTCGTGGACGAACGTCTGCGCCACGGCGAGCCCCTCTCCCTCCTCTCCGAAGATCGCGGAGGACGGCACCCGCACGTCGCGCAGGGTCACTTCGGCGTGATCGGTCGGCATGTTGAACGTCCACCAGTGGAAGTCGACGGAGAAGCCGGGCGTCCCGACCGGCACGATGAACGCCGTGATCCCCCTGGCCTGGCCGGGCGAGCCGGAGGTGCGCGCGAAGATCACATCGTGGGTGGCCGTGTCCATCGCGGAGTTGAACCGCTTGACGCCGTTGATGACCCAGTCGTCCCCGGCGCGGACCGCGGTGGTGTCGAGCCAGGTCGCGTCACTGCCGTGTCCCGGCTCCGTGAGGCCGAACCCGAGGCCCTTGCGGCGGGTGATCATGTCCTCCAGGAGCTCGTCCTTCTGCTCCTGAGTGCCGAACTCCAGCAGCATGTGGACGAAGGGGTAGTTGCCCACCACCGAGGACTCGTTCTGCAGGTCGTTGTGCAGGCCGAGGCCCTTGCTCGCGAGGTGCTCGCGGATGACCGCCATCGCGAGGTTCGAGCCGCCGCTCCCCCCGGCCTCCTTCGGCAGGCCGTACCGCAGCCAGCCGGCCCTGTCCGCCCGCCGGAACATCTCGTGCAGCAGCTCGGTCCACTCCGCCCGCGGCGTCCCGCCCGCCTCGAAATCGGTCCGGGCGTACTCGCGCCGGTGATCGAAGAAGCGCTCGTTGTCGTCCTGCTCCTGCAGCGGGCGGATCTCCCTGTCGATGAACGCGTCCAGCTCGCCGAGCAGCCCGGCGAGCTCCTCCGGTAGATCGAAATCCATGGTGAAACTCCTTGTCGCGATGGTCAGGGGTCGGAGGCTCAGTCGTCCGCGGAGAACTGGCCGAGCAGCGCGGCGAACTTGGCCCGGGCGGCCTCCCGGCGCGTGGGCACGTGTTCGGTGGGCACTTCCGCGGGGTCGTACCGGCTGAGGATCATGCGGGCGAGCGTCACCTTGTGCACCTCGTCGGGCCCGTCGTAGATCCGTGCCGCCCTGGCGTACCGATACATCGATTCGAGGGGAAGGTCGGTGGTGTAGCCAAGGGAGCCGTGCACCTGGATCGCCCGGTCGATCACGTTGTAGAGCACCGAAGCGCCGTAGAACTTGATCATCGCGATGTCGGCGCGAGCCGCCCGCGAGCCGTGCGTGTCCATCGTCCAGGCCGCGTGCAGGGTCATCAGGCGGGCGGCCCGCATCTCCGCGGCCGAGCTCGCCACCCAGTCCTGGATCATCTGCTTGTCCGCGAGCACCGAGCCGTGCGCGTACCGGGTCACCGCACGCTCGCAGAGCATGTCGAACGCCCGCCGCGACTGGCCGAGCCAGCGCATGCAGTGATGGATCCGGCCGGGCCCCAGGCGTTTCTGCGCGAGCAGGAAGCCGTCGCCCTCGCCGCCGATCAGGTTCGCCATCGGCACGCGGACGTCGTCGTAACGGATCTCGGCGTGGCCGCCCGCCAGCCCGAACCGCCCGCTCGGGTCCTCCATGGACGGCACGTCGCGCAGCACACGCACGCCGGGGGCGCCGGCCGGGACCACGATCATCGACGCGCGGCGGCGCGGCTCGGCATCCGGGTCGGTCACCGCCATGACGATCAGGAAATCGGCGATGGAGCCATTGGACGTGAACCACTTGTGGCCGTTGATGACCCACTCGCTCCCATCGCGTACGGCCCGCGTGGTGAGCAGGGTGGGGTCCGCTCCGGCGCCGGGTTCCGTCATCGAGAAGGCGCTGCGGAGCTTGCCTTCGAGCAGTGGGTACAGCCACTCCCGCTTCTGCTCCTCCGTCGCGCCCAGCGCGAGCAGCTCGGCGTTGCCCGAGTCGGGCGCGCTGTTGCCGAAGACGGCCGGGGCATGGGTCGACGCCCCGAGGACTTCGTGCATCAGGCCCAGCTTCACCTGGCCGAATCCGCCGCCGCCCAGCTCCGGCGGCAGGTGCGCCGCCCAGAGACCTCGTCGCCTGACCTCCTCCTTGAGCGGCGCGGTCGCGCGGTCGAGCGCGTCCTGCTCCAGGTCGAGGGTCTCCAGCGGCATGATCTCGGCGCGGACGAAGTCGCGCATCCAGCGCAGTTCTTCCTCGAACTCCGGTTCGGTCGAGAAATCCCAGGCCATTTGGTTCCTTCCTGACGGCGGCGGTGACGGGGCTGTGACTCCGGTGCGGGATCGTGGGCGTGCCCGTCAGGCCAGGCCCAGCCGTTCGATGTCTTCAAGGGCGGCCTCGGCCCGCCGGCGCTCCAGGTCCGCGCGCGCTTCGACGTCGTAGCCGTCGTCGCCCATCACGCCGGCCAGGTAGCGGGCGCGCACGCCCACGTTGATGCAGGCCATCCGCCAGCGCGCGAAAGCCACGTAGTACGGCAGCGCGGACAGGTCGCGGCCGGACAGCTTCGCGTACCTGCCGGCGAGCTCGTCCCGTGCCGGGAAGCCAGGCGCCGTGCTGGGGCTCTCCATCGTCGCCGGACGGTCGTCGCCGGGCTGTCCCCACGAGGCGATGAGCCAGCCGAGGTCGGCGAGCGGATCGCCCACGGTGGCCAGTTCCCAGTCGAAGACGGCGACGACCCGGCCGTCCTCGGCGAACGCGAGGTTCCCGGGACGGTAGTCACCGTGCACGATTCCGCTCGTCTGCTCCGGGATGTGGGCGGCTAGAGCGTCGTGGACGTGGTCGAGCAGCGCCAGGTAGGGCGAGCCGTGCTCATGCAGCCGGCGCCGCCATCGGCGCAGTTGCCGCTCGACATATCCCTCGGGGCGTGCGAGGTCGCCCAGCCCGGTGGCGTCGAGGCCGACCGCGTGGAGCGCGACGAGCACGTCGATCAGCGCGAAGCCCGCCGTTCGTCGCGCCGCCGGTGACAGCCGCGCGGCGGACTCCTCGTCGGCGAGCACCACGCCGTCGACGTAGCTCATGACGTAGAACTCGGCGCCGGTGAGCGCCGGGTCCGCGCAGTAGCCCAGCGGGTGGGGCACCGGCACGCCGGTGGAGGCGAGCGCGCTGATGAACCTCCACTCGCGGCTCATGTCGTGCGCCGTGCTCAGCACGCCGCCTGTCGGCGGGCGGCGCAACGCCCACACGGCGCCGGCGGCGTCGGTGACCCGGTACGTCAGGTTGGACCGACCGCCCGAGACCAGCGAGAACTCGACCGGCTCGGCCACGCCCTCGATGTGTCCGGCCAGCCACCGGCTCACCGCCGGCGGCTCGATCCCGGCCGGACCGGCGGCGGCCGTCACCGGCTGATCGCGCGACATACCGAGGCTCCCTTGCTGTGGTGCGGATGCGCGGGCCGGGCGGCGCGGATCTCCCGCACGCGAAGCCCTACACTCCTTACTTAGCGTTCGCTAAAAGAATAAGAGCATGCCAGTACGGCGGAGCACAAGTGACGCCGGCCGGTGACGCTCGAGACCACGAAGGGACGGAACCATCATGACCATGGCGGGACCGGAGAAGCCGTCGTCAGCGGCGGCGCTGTTCGACCTCAGCGGCCGGACGGCGCTGGTCACCGGGGCGAGCCGGGGCATCGGCGTGCGGGCGGCGCGGATCCTCGACGCGGCGGGCGCCCGGGTCGTGCTCTGCGCGCGCGACACCGCGAGACTCGAAGAGGTGGCGGCCACCCTGCGGAACGAACCGCTGGTCGTGACAGCCGACCTCACGTCCGGCGACGGGGTTGCCGCGCTGGTCGGCGGCTTGGAGCGGCACTCCGCCGTCGTCGACATCCTGATCAACAACGCGGCGGCGAACGTGGCGGCCTCGGCGATCGATCTATCCGAGCAGGACTGGGACCGCGTCCAGGGGCTCAACCTGCGCTCGGCGTTCCTGCTGACCCGCGCGCTCGCCCCCGGCATGGCCGGACGCGGCTGGGGCAAGGTCGTGAACGTCGCGAGCGTGCTGGGGTTCGTCGCCGACACCCACCTCAGCGCCTACGTCACGAGCAAGGCGGGTCTGCTCGGCCTGACGAGGGCGCTCGGCGCGGAGTGGGCCCGGCACGGCGTCAGCGTGAACGCCCTGTGCCCGGGATGGATCGACACCGAGATGACCGCCGACGTCAAGAGCAGGGCCACCTTCGATCAGCGGGTGCGCAGGCGCACCCCGATCGGCCGCTGGGGCACCGCGGACGACCTGGCCGGGGCATTCCTCTTCCTCTCTTCCCCCGCCTCGGACTTCATGGTCGGCCAGGCGCTCGTCGTCGACGGCGGGCTGACCGCCACGTGGTGAACGATGCCGAGAACCATGCCACGAACCATGTCGCGAACCATGCTGTGAACGCCGCCCTGGGCGAGGTTGACAGGCGGATTCCGGGGGACCTACCGTGCAAGGCACTTAGCGAGCGCTAAGTAGAATTCGCTCCAAAGGAGGCACATGGAAACGCCGGCGAACGGCTCCTCGGCCGCTGAGGCCGCCGCGACGTTGGAAAGGCGCGGTCACGTCGCCTTGATCACCCTCAACCGCCCCTCGGCGCTCAACGCGGTGAACGCGGCGCTGAGCACCGCGGTGGGCGCCGCTATGGAAACCCTGGAGAAGGACCCCGATCTCCGCGTCGGCGTCATCACCGGCGCCGGACGCGCCTTCTGCGCGGGCGCCGACCTCAAGGAGATCGCCGCGGGGCGCTCGACCGCCGCCGACGGCCACCCCGAATGGGGGTTCGCCGGCCTGATCAAGCGCTTCGTCAGCAAGCCGATCATCGCCGCGGTCAACGGATTCGCCCTCGGCGGCGGGACGGAGATCGTTCTCGCCTGCGATCTGGTGGTCGCCAGCGAGCAGGCGACCTTCGGCCTGCCCGAGGTGAAGCGCGGTCTGATGGCCGCCGGCGGCGGGCTGATCCGCATGCCACGCCAGATCCCCTTCAAGATCGCCGTCGAGCTGGCGCTGACGGGCGACCCGATCAGCGCCGAGACGGCGCGGCAGCTCGGGCTGGTCAACCGCGTGGTGGCCGCCGAACGCACGGTGGCCGCCGCGATCGAGCTGGCGGAGGCCATCGCCGCCAACGCCCCGCTCTCCGTCGTCGCCACCAAGCGGATGCTGTACCGGAACTCCGAGTACGGCTCCGACCTCGACCCGCGGCTGTGGGAGCTCAACGACGACGAGATGTCCGCGCTGGTGACCAGCGCGGACGCCGCCGAGGGCACCCGCGCCTTCGCCGAAAAGCGCCTCCCCGGCTGGACCGGACGCTGAATTCCCCGCTCACCTGAAGAAAGGGCCGCCATGACCAACGCGGTTATCGTCGACGTCGTCCGCACCGCCTCCGGCAAGGGCAAGCCCGGCGGGCAGCTCTCCGGCATCCACCCCGCGGACCTGCTGTCCCGGGTGCTGCGCGCCCTGGTGGAGCGCAACGACCTCGATCCCGGCCTCATCGACGACGTGATCGCCGGCTGTGTGTCGCAGGGCGGCGAGCAGTCGGGCAACATCGCCCGCAGCGCCGTGCTGGGCGCGGGTCTCCCCGAGTCGCTTCCCGGCACCACCGTCGACCGGCAGTGCGGCTCCAGCCAGCAGGCGGCGCACTTCGGCGCACAGGGCGTGATCGCCGGCGCCTACGACATCGTCATCGCCTGCGGCGTGGAGTCGATGAGCCGTGTCCCGATGGGCTCCTCCACCATGGGCAAGGACTCATTCGGCCCCGCCGTCGCCGCCCGCTACCCCGAGGGCCTGGTGAATCAGGGCGTCTCGGCGGAGATCATCGCCGGCCGGTGGAAGCAGGACCGCGACCTGCTCGACGAGTTCTCCGCGCGGTCGCACGCCCGCGCCGCCGCGACCGCCGCCGCCGGCGGATTCGACGACGAGATCGTGCCGATCACGGTGACCGGCCCGGACGGCGCCGAGCACGTCGTCACCGTGGACGAGACCGTACGACCGAGCACGAGCGTCGAGGGCCTGGCCGGGCTCAGGCCCTCCTTCTACGACGAGGCCGTCGGTGAGCGGTTCCCCGAGATCGGCTGGAAGATCACCCCGGGCAACTCCTCCCCGCTGACCGACGGCGCCTCCGCCGCCCTGATCATGAGCGAGGAGAGGGCGTCGGCGCTGGGTCTGCGCCCCCGCGCCCGCTTCCACAGCTTCGCGGTGACCGGAAGCGATCCGCTGCTGATGCTCACGGGCGTCATCCCGGCAACCCAGAAGATCCTCGCCCGCAGCGGGCTGTCCATCGACGACATCGACGCGTACGAGGTGAACGAGGCGTTCGCGCCGGTCCCCCTGGTGTGGCAGCACGAGATCGGCGCCGACCCCGAGCGGCTCAATCCGCGCGGCGGCGCGATCGCGCTCGGTCACCCGCTCGGGGCTTCCGGCACCAGGCTGCTGACCACGCTGGTCAACCAGCTGGAGGCGACCGGCGGCCGCTACGGCCTGCAGACCATGTGCGAGGGCGGCGGCATGGCCAACGCGACCATCATCGAACGGCTTTGAGCACCCACACCCTACGGAGCACTCATGGACATCAGTAAGAGCGTCGCACTCGTCACCGGCGGCGCGTCGGGCCTCGGCCTCGCCACGGCCAGGCGGCTGCGCTCCGCGGGGGCCGGCGTGGTGATCGTCGACCTGCCCTCCTCGCGTGGCAAGGCCGTCGCCGAGGAGCTCGGCGACCGCGTGGTCTTCGCCGCGGCGGACGTCACCGACACCGAGCAGATCGAGGCCGCCCTGAGCGCCGCGCAGTCGCTCGGCGACTTCAGGGTCGCGGTGAACTGCGCGGGCATCGGCAACGGGATCAGGACCGTCGGCAAGAACGGCCCGTTCCCGCTGGAGGACTTCGACAAGGTCGTCCGGGTCAACCTCGTCGGCACGTTCAACGTGATCCGGCTGGCCGCGTACCGCATCAGCCAGACCGCCGAGGTCGACGGCGAGCGCGGCGTCATCATCAACACCGCGTCGGTCGCCGCGTTCGAAGGGCAGATCGGCCAGGCCGCCTACTCCGCCTCCAAGGGTGGGATCGTCGGCATGACCCTCCCCATAGCCCGCGACCTCGCGAGCCTCAAGATCCGCGTCAACACCATCGCCCCCGGCCTGTTCCGCACGCCGCTGTTCGCCCAGCTTTCCGACGAGGCCGTCGCCTCGCTGTCCGCGCAGGTCCCGCACCCCTCGCGGCTGGGCGACCCCGCCGAGTACGCCGCTCTCGCGGCGCACATCGTCGAGAACGCGATGCTGAACGGCGAGACCATCCGGCTCGACGGCGCGATCCGGATGTCCCCCCGCTGAGCCGTCCATTCCCTGAAAGGAGTGAGAGCCGTGCCAGGTCCGCTCAGTGGCTTGCGGGTGATCGAGCTCGGCGGCATCGGCCCTGGTCCGCATGCGGCCATGCTGCTGGCGGACCTCGGCGCCGAGGTCGTCCGCGTCGAGCGTCCGTCCAACGGCGTCCAGCCGGCGTCCGAGACGGCGCGCGACTGGTTCATGCGGGGGCGTCGCTCGATCGCCGCCGACATGAAGGACCCAGCCGGGAGGGACACAGTCCTGGCCCTGATCGACAGGGCCGACGTGGTCATCGAAGGGTTCCGTCCCGGCGTGACCGAGCGCCTCGGGCTGGGCCCGGACGAGTGCCTCGCCCGCAACCCACGGCTGATCTATGCCCGGATGACAGGGTGGGGACAGGACGGCCCCCGGGCCCGGCAGGCCGGCCACGACATCAACTACATCTCCCTGACCGGAGTGCTGCACGCGATCGGCACGGAGGGCGCCCGCCCCACCCCGCCGCTCAACCTGGTCGGCGACTTCGGCGGCGGGTCGATGTACCTCGTCATGGGGGTCCTCGCCGCGCTGTGGGAACGCGAGCGGTCCGGGAACGGCCAGGTCGTGGACGCGGCGATCGTCGACGGCACCAGCTCGCTGGCCCAGATGCTGTGGGCGATGCGTGCTCATGGCGCCTGGAACGACACGCCGGCTTCGAACCTGCTCGACTCCGGCGCGCCGTTCTACGACACGTACACCTGCGCCGACGGCAGGTACGTCGCCGTCGGCGCGATCGAGCCGCAGTTCTACGCTCAGCTTCTCGACGGCCTCGGCCTCGACGCGGCGCGCCTGCCCGCGCAGCACGATCGCGATGGGTGGCCGATGCTGCGCGCTGTGTTCGCCGAGGCGTTCGCCGGCCGTACCCGGGACGACTGGGCGAAGGTCTTCGACGGCACCGATGCCTGCGTCACACCCGTGCTGACCTTCGCCGAAGCCGCTACGGACGCCCATCTGGGCGCCCGGGGCACGATCGCCTCCTACGGCGGCGTGCCACAGGCCGCGCCGGCTCCGCGGTTCTCGCGCAGCCGGCCGGCCGAGCCATCCGCTCCGCCGGAGCCGGGCGCCGGCACCGGCGCCGGCGCCGTCCTGCGGGACTGGGGCGTCACCGGCTGAGCCGGGCGGGAAGAGATCCCCGGTTGCGCCGCCCCGCCTCCCGGCGGCGCAACCGGTCCCCCACCGGATGAGCGCGTCACGTGGAGAGCGGCGCGAAGGCCTCCTCATCCACGTGGACGCGGTGGTCGTGCGCCAGGGCCGTCGGGGGCGGCTTGCCGATCAGACGCCGAGCGCGCGGCCGACGACTTCCTTCATGATCTCGTTCGTGCCGCCGTAGATCCGGCTGATCCGGCTGTCCCGCCAGAGCCTGCTGACCTCGTACTCGTCCATGAACCCGTAACCGCCGTGCAGCTGGACGCAGGTGTCCATCACCTCGCCCTGCAGGTCGGTGGTCCACTGCTTGGCGCCCGCCGCGTCCGCCGCCGACAGCTCGCCCGCGAGCATCTCCTCCACGCACCTGTCCACGTATGCCCTTGCGACCTCGGCCTTCGTCGTCAGATCCGCGAGTGTGAACCGGGTGTTCTGGAAGGCTCCGATCGGCTGCCCGAAGGCGTGGCGCTGCCTGCAGTAGTCCAGGGTCAGCTCGACCGCCCGCTCGATGACCGCGACCGCGTTGACCGCGATGGACAGCCGCTCCTGGCGGAGATTGCGCATGAGGTAGGAGAACCCCTTGCCCTCCTCACCGAGCAGGTTGGCGCGCGGCACCCGCACCTCGGAGAAGAAGAGCTCCGCGGTGTCCTGCGACTTGAGCCCCGCCTTCGCCAGCTTGCGGCCGCGCTCGAACCCCGGCATGCCGCGCTCGGCCACCAGCAGGCTGATGCCCTTGGCGCCCGCGGCGGGATCCGTCTTGGCCGCGACGATGACCATATCCGACAGCATCCCGTTGGTGATGAAGGTCTTCACGCCGTTCAGCACGTAGTGGTCGCCGTCGGGACGCGCGGTCGTGGTGATCGCCTTCAGGTCGCTGCCCGTGCCCGGCTCGGTCATCGCGATCGCGGTGATCAGCTCACCCGTGACCAGCTTCGGCAACCAGCGTTCGTGCTGCTCCTCGTTGCCGAGTTCGAGCAGGTACGGCAGGACCACGTCGTTGTGCAGGGTGAAGCCCACTCCCACGGTCCCGGTACGGACGATCTCCTCGTTGAGGGTCATGTTGTACCGGAAGTCGGAGACGCCCAGCCCCCCGAACCTTTCCGGCACCTCGAAGGCGAGCAGGCCGTGCTTGCCCGCCTCGGTCCAGATCGAGCGGGGCACGATGCCGGCGGCCTCCCACTCTTCGGCGTACGGCGCGGCCCGCTCGGCCAGCAGGCGATGACACATATCCCGAAAAGCGTCGTGCTCCTCGGTGAACAGGCGTCTCTTCATCGGGCACCTCTACTTTCAATTACTTAACGATCGCTAAGTAAGTGCATTCTAGGCGGCCCCCCGGGAACACTCAAGGACTCTCACCGCCGGATTCCGGCGATCAATACACGGATGACACAGCCGCGAAATTTATCTAGCGCTCGCTAAGTGATTCGGCTTACACTCCGGCCACCACTGCCACTCCTGGGGTGGTTCGACGGTGAACGTTGAGGAGGGTCCATGCCGGGCTCGGCTGAGCACAACCTGTCAGACACACGCAGACGACGAGTAGTAGGGGCGGTCGCGGGGGCAGCCGCGGTCGAGTGGTACGAGTTCTTCACCTTCGGACTCGCCGCCGCGCTGGTATTCGGACCTGAGTTCTTCCCAGCCACCAACGCCGCCGCCGGAGTGATGGCCTCCTTCGCGACCTTCGCCGTGGGCTTCCTGGCCCGGCCGATCGGCGGACTGGTCGCCGGCAACTTGGGCGACAAGTACGGCAGGAAGCCGATGCTCGTCGGCGCGCTCGTCCTCATGGGCATCGCCACCGGATGCATCGGCCTGCTGCCGGGGTACGCCACCATCGGCGTCGCCGCACCCCTGCTGCTGGTGGTGTTGCGCATTCTGCAGGGCCTGTCGATGGGCGCGCTGTGGGGTGGGGCATCTCTGCTCGCCACCGAACACGCTCCGGAGAACAAGCGTGGCGTCTACGGCAGCCTCATCACCTTGGGCGCCCCGATCGGGTCGCTCGTGGCACAGGGCGTGGCCCTGCTGGCCTCCAAGCTCGCGCCGGGGGCGGCGTTCCTCCAGTGGGGCTGGCGCGTGCCGTTCCTGGTCGGCTTCCTGACGATCGCGCTCGCCTACTACGTCCACCGCGTGGTCGAGGAGTCGCCCGACTCGCGGGCGGTCATCGCCGCACGCGCCTCCGCCGAACAGGAGGCCGAGTCCCCGATCGGGATGGTGCTGCGCCATCACCTCGGCACCGTGGTGCTGGCCGGATGCGCGACGCTGCTCATCAGCGCCGGCACCTACATCACCGCCAACGGGTTGCTGGACTACACGACCCGCGTCCTGCACGTGTCCCGCGACACGATGCTCGGCATATTCCTGGTGAACAGCTTCATCGCGCTGTTCTTCGTGCCCGCCGCGGCCGCCCTGTCCGACCGGGTGGGCCGGTTCAAGGTCTTCGCGGCCGGAGTGGTGGCCGTCGCGTTGGTCGCCGTCCCGATGCTCCTGCTCATCGACACCGCCCAGGGCGGTCTTATCGCCACCGCCATCATCGGCTACAGCATCCTGTCGACCCTGATGTCCGGGCCGCACACCGCTCTGATGACGGAGCTGTTCGACCCGGAGGTCCGCTACACGGCCGCCTCCATGGGCTACCAGGTCAGCTCGGCCCTCGCAGGCGGGCTCTCGCCGCTGGCGATGGTGGCGCTGCTGGAGGCCACCGGCAACAACTCCCTGTCCATCGCGGGCCTGATCATCGCCTTGGCTCTGGTGACGCTCGGGTCCGTGCTCATCCTCGCCAAGCGAGCCCGCGCACGGTCCGCACAGACCACCGCCGGGCATTCCATCGCCGGCCCGCCGCCGCCCACGCCCATCGCCGGCTGACCCAGGTGTCACCGGCGTGACCCGCGCCCCCGCGGCGGCCGCCGCGGGGGCGCGGGTCATCACGGGCCGACGGGCAGGGGCCGATCACATCCGGGGAACGGCCGGGACGGCGTCCGTGTCGACGTCCACCCTCAGCGTGTTGAGGAACAACGCCAGGCCCGCGTACTGACCGGCGAGCAGCAGGAGCTCGACCGTGCCGCGGTCGCCGAGCACCGCGTGCGCCCGGTCGAACGTCCGGTCGGCGGCGTCCTTCTCCAGGATCATCTCCGTGACAAGCTCGAGTGCCGCGTGCTCCGTCTCGTCGAACCCGCCGTCGTCGAGTTCTCCATCGACGCGCAGCGCGGCGAGCTCCTCTTCGGTCACGCCGTACCGGCGCGCCAGCGGCTCGTGCTGAGCGAGCTCGTAGGAGCACACCTGCAGATGAGCGATCCGCAGGATCACCAGTTCCCGCAGCCGCGCCGGCAGCAGCGTCGTCGTCGCGAGAAGGCCGCCGGTCTTCGCATAGGACGCCCAGACGCCCTGGGCATGCGCCAGCATCCGCGTCACGTTCAGCAGGTTGCCCGGGGGAAACGCGGCCGCCAGTTCTTCCGACGTCTCCGGGTAAGGCACGCGGGCCATGATCACCCTCCCCTTCTGATTGGGCAGCGTTCCATCGACCGGCTCGGCCGGCACAGGACCGGGGCCGGCCGTGTGCTGCCGGGCCTTCCGGTTCTACGCCTGCTACGATCGATTCGTCAACAGCAAATCGATTCCTGCCGCACGCAACGCACCTTCGAGCATCAGGGTCCGGCGTCCACTCGGGGCCGTGTCCCTGAAGATGCCGACCCCTGGAAGATGCTGTAGCCCCCGTCTATCACGAGGCAGTCCCCCCGGGTGATACGAGGTCGCCGGGCTCACCAGGTAGACGGCCGCTGATCCCTGTGCGCCGGGCAAGCACAGTCGTTCTCGGCTTTCCGCCAGACACCGATCCCAACGAGTTCAGAAATCAGGTGACGTCATGTCCTTCGCAGACGACTGGATCGCGATCTATCAGCTTCAGGCCAACTATGCCCGCTACGTCGACGAGCCGGACCTGGAGGCACTCGTCGGCCTTTTCACCGACGACGCGACGTGGTCCGCCTCCACCCCGATGAAAGTCACGTACCGCGGCCGGCAGGAGCTGACGGCCGGTCTGACGCAGGTGATCCTGATCTCACAGAACGGAGATCCGGAGATCTCCCACCCCTCCGTGCACATGCTGGGAAGCCCGGTCATCCAGATCGACGGAGACAGCGCGATCGGGCACTGGTCTCTCGTGGCACTGGCCCTGGCGGGCGCGGTGGGTGAGCCGGTTCTCCGTGCGACCGGCTCGTACGAGATCGCCTATTCGCGGGTGGACGCCGGCTGGAAGATCGCCCGGCTCGATCTGGCGATTCATTGGACGAACGCCACGGGCCTGACATGACATGACCCAGATGGGAGAGCGCTGTCGGCAGGGCTGTCACGCGCAGAGACTCCGAGTTTATCCGTATTTAGCCGCTATGCGAAGATTTATGCTGTGACGGAGGGGCCTCCGAGGCGCCACGCATTGTGGGGCGCGACCCCCGTGAGCGCGGCGGCTTGACCGCGACGGCGGGGGCCGCGCGTGGCGTTCAGCGCTTATTCACGCGGAGAGACACGATCGTCCCCGGAGGAAGGCCCGCCGTGGACGTGGCGCCCACCGGCTGCCACGGTCCCACGCTGTAGACGTACCCGACCATCGGGTTGACATGGAGCACGGTGACCGCGACCTGGTGTTCTCCGGTGCCGCCGGCGCAGTAGCTGGAAACCGTGGTCGCCGCCCTCCAGACGACCGGCGCACTCAGCGCGGCGTCCGGACGCCGCCGACGAAAAGAGAACCTACTGTTCGGCCGTCATTCACCTGGGCTCACCGGACGGTCGCAATCGCGATCTACCCTGACGGAGCCTGTCATCCCCCCTTACGGAGGACATCCATGGTCGTGTCCGCTGCGAAGTCCCGCATCCGCGGGAAACTCGTCCCGATCGTGTCCGCCCTCGGCGTCACCGCCGCGCTCGGCCTGTGGACCGGGACCGAGGCGAGCTCAGCCGCCACCGTGCCCTCGCCGAGCCACGTGGTCGTGGTCGTCCTGGAGAACCACGCCTACTCGCAGGTCATCGGCAGCTCCAGCGCGCCGTACATCAACTCGCTGGCCACCGGCGGGGCGAACCTCACCCAGTTCTACGCGGAGACCCACCCCAGCCAGCCGAACTACTACGCCCTGTTCTCCGGCAAGACCCAGGGCATCACCGGCGACGCCTGCGTCACGATCGGCTTCAGCTCCGCCGCCAACCTCGGCTCCGAGCTGATCGCGGCCGGGCAGACCTGGGGCAGCTACAACGAGGGCCTGCCCAGCCAGGGCTCCACGGTCTGCACCAACAGCAGCGGGAAGTACGCCCAGAAGCACAACCCCTGGTTCGGCTTCAGCAACGTCCCGACCTCCACGGCCTACACGTTCACGCAGTTCCCGACCAACTTCACCACGCTGCCGAAGGTCTCCTTCGTGGTCCCGAACCTGTGCAACGACATGCACGACTGCTCGGTCTCGACCGGCGACACGTGGGTGAAGAACAAGCTCGGCGCGTACGCCACCTGGGCCAAGTCCAACAACAGCCTGCTCATCGTCACCTTCGACGAGGACAACAGGCTCAGCGGCAACCGCATCGCGGCCGTCGTGTACGGCCAGCCGGTCATCCCGGGCAGCTCGTCGTCCACCACCTACAACCACTACAACCTGCTCCGGACGCTTGAGGACATGGCCGGGCTGACGACCCACGCGGGCAACGCGGCGACGGCCTCGGACATCACCGGGATCTGGAGCTGAGCTTGCCCCTGGCAGAACGCGGCGCGGCCCTCCGCATCGGAGCGACCCTCCCCGGCAGTGCGGCTCTCCACATCGGCGCAGCCCTCAGCTTCATCGCAGTCCTCCGCGAACGCGAGGTCCGATGACGCCGCGGGCGCGCGTGGTCACGCTGCTGGTCTCGGTGGCGGTGCTGGGCTCCGTCGCGTTCGCCTCGGTGCTGTACGCGGCGGACCGGGCGGGTGAGCGGAACCGGCCACAGCCGGGCGGGCCGAGCATCGCGCCCGGCGTCGTGACGCTCGGCGGCGGAGGGCACATGATCTTCCGCAACATGGCCTGGGGGCCGTACCGGGACCAGCTGGTCTCGGTGGCGGCCTCCGACCTCGGCGGCGCCCGGACCGCCGCGCCGGTCCGCTGCCTGCGCTTCCACGCGGCGGCCCAGACCGGGGTCTGCCTGCGCAAGGTGGACGGCCCGACCGGGGAAAGCTACTTCGCGTCCGTCCTCGACGGCCGGCTGCGGACGCTGCGCGACTACCCCGTCGCGGGCGTCCCGTCCCGGGCCAGGGTCGCGCCCTCCGGCCACCTGGCCGCCTGGACGGTCTTCGTGGGCGGGGACTCCTACGCGGGCAGCGACTTCTCCACGCGGACCTCGATCGTCGACACGCGGACGTGGACGCTCACCACGAGCCTGGAGACGTACGAGATCGTCAAGGACGGCAGGCCGTATCGCGCTCCGGACGTGAACTTCTGGGGCGTCACCTTCGCGGACGACGGCCACTTCTACGCGACCATGGCCACCAAACGGCAGACCTATCTCGTCCGCGGCGACATCGCCGCGCGCACGGTCACCACGCTGCGCCCCAACGTCGAATGCCCGTCGCTGTCGCCCGACGGGACCCGCCTGGTCTTCAAGAAGCGCGTCCCCGGCCTCAGCCCGGACGCGCCGTGGCGGCTGTACGCGCTGGACCTGCGGACCATGCGCGAGACGCCGCTGGCCGAGACGCGCAGCGTCGACGACCAGGTCGTCTGGGCCGGCGCGCGGACGGTGCTGTACGGCCTGCCGGGCGACTTCGGCGCCGACCTGTGGTCCGTCCCCGCCGACGGGACCGGGGCCCCGAAGCAGGTCGCCGCCTCCGCGCTCAACCCCGCCTTCACCGGCTGAGACGGCGGGCTCGGGCGCTACGCGGCGCCCGCCGGTCGGCAGGGCGCCGCTGTCACCGCAGGTCAGGGGCCGTAAGGTGGGCTCTGGGCACCATGGGGAAGGGGGAAGGCGCATGGGAGAGCTGTCCGTCTGGCACTGGCTGATCGTCGCCCTGGTGCTGGTGATGCTGTTCGGCGCGAAGAGGCTTCCCGACACCGCGAGATCTCTGGGGCAGGCGCTCCGCCTGTTCAAGAGGGAGACGAGCAGGCTCGCAGACGACGACGCGGAGACCGCGACCCGCGACCGGCCGTCCACCCCCGCTCCCGCTCTCTCGATAGAGGAACAGGCGCGTCAACTGGAGGAGCAGGCCGCCCGGCTGCGCGCTCAGGGCGATCAACGTCAGGGCCGGCAACCCGGCTGAGCGCCCGCGACTGCAGCCTGATGATGAGAACGGCCGGCGGGGCGCGGTTCGTCCTCAGGCTGCCGCTCGCGGCCCCCGCCACACGTGCGGACGCGTGATCGCCGCCCCTGGACGTGGTGAGCGCCGGTTCGTGCGGCACGCGCCCGCTGAACGACAGCGCATGATCACCAAGCGGCGAAGACCTGGTCAGCCGTACCAGCGGGGAATCCGTGCATGATCACACCCGAAGTTCGGCCCGGTCACCGCGGCCGACACGGAATCCGTGCATGATCACGCCCACTGACCCCCTTGACGTGGATTGATGTGCGCAAGTACATTTCCACGAAATTGTCTGGGAAGTTCCCAGACAGTAAGGGAGAAGACCGTGGAGCACCGCGCGGGAAGCCCTCAGTTGCTGCGGCAGATCAACGATCGCGCGGCGCTGCTGGCTCTGCTCGAGCGAGGGCCACTGACCCGGCTGGAGCTGGAGTCGCAGATCGGGCTGTCCAAGCCGGCGACCGCCGACCTGCTCCTCCGCCTGGAGAAGGAAGGCCATCTGGAGCGCGCGGGGTTCCGCGAGGGTGGCAAGGGGCCGCGTGCGCAGCTCTGGTCGGTCAACGGCGCGCTGGCCCACGTGGCGGCCGTCGACCTCACCCCCCAGGGTCTCGACGTCGCGGTGTCCGACATCCGCGGCGAGATCGTCGCCGAGCACCGGCACCGCGCCAGGAAGAACGTGGACCTCGGCGTGGAGGATCTTCGCCTGTCGGTGTCCGTCGCCGCCGCCGAGGTGGGCCTGACCCCGGGGCAGCTACGCCGGGTCGTCGTGGGGCTGCCCGGCTCCGTGGACAGGCGGACCGGCTATCTCGGCTTCGCCCCGCACCTGCCCGCGTGGCAGGGCTTCGACGTCCTGGAACGGCTGGCCGGAGCGGTCGGCACGTCGGTGGCGGTCGAGAACGACGTGAACCTGGTCGCTCTCGACGAGATGGCGGCCGGACAGGCGGCGGGGGTCGACGACTTCGCGCTGATCTGGATCGGGCAGGGCACCGGCGCCGCCGTGGTCTCCGATGGGCGCCTCCTGCGCGGGGCGTCCGGCGGAGCCGGCGAGATCGACTGGATGCCCTCCCCCACTCCCCCGGCGCCCGGCGCCCATGCCGTACCACCCCGGCAGCGGGTCGGCGACCTGCTGAGCAACGACGCGCTGAAGGAGCTGGCCGGGGCGCACGGCCTGGCCGGAGACGACCTGGAGGGGGTCGTCTCCGGAGCTCTCGGCGTGGACCCCGCCACCCGTGCCGCCTTCCTGCGGGAGGTGGCCCGGCGGGTGGCGCTGGCGGTGGCCGGAGTGGTGTCCGTCGTCGATCCCGAACTCGTGGTCCTCGCGGGCGACGTGGGCCGGGCTGGCGGCAGCGCCCTGTGCGACCTGGTCGCCGGGGAGCTGGGCGAGCTGGTCCTCCCCCGCCCGCGGATCCAACCAAGCCTGGTGACCGGCAACCCGGTCCGCTCAGGCGCGCTGCGGCTGGCCTTGGCCGGAGCGCGTGAAGAGGTGTTCGCCATCCCCTCCTGATGGCGGCCTCGCCCCTTTGACCCGGCCACGGTGGCGGGTCGGCAGTTTCACCCCCTTGGAGGGTTCAATGCGACGAATCGGTGTCGCGACGGCCTGTCTGGCGCTCGCCCTGGCCGCGGGTGCGTGTGGCGGCGTGGAGACAGGCTCATCCGGTACGGCTGACGCGCCGGCCGCGGGCGAGAAGGTGTCCCTCAGCGTCTGGAGCAAGTTCAGCGGTCGTGAGCTGGGGCTGCTCCAGAAGGCGCTGGACGGCTTCCACGGAAAGCATCCCAATATCACTGTCGACAACCGCGGAGGCCAGGACGACGACAAGGTCGCCCAGGCGATCCGAGGGGGCAACCCGCCCGACGTCGCCATCTCCTTCTCCACCGACAACATCGGCCAGTTCTGCTCCAGCGGAGCCTGGCAGGACCTCAAGCCCTACATCACGCGCGACAAGCTCGACCTGAACCAGATCCCCGCGGCCACGCGGACCTACACGGAGTTCAAGGGCACGCGCTGCGCGATGCCGCTGCTCGCCGACGTGTACGGCCTCTACTACAACAAGGCGATGTTCGCCAAGGCCGGCATCACCGCGCCTCCGAAGACGATGTCGGAGCTGTTCGAGTACGCCAAGAAGCTGACCGTCTTCAACCCCGACGGGTCCATCAAGGTCGCCGGGTTCGTCCCCACGATCGGCTTCTACTCCAACCACGTGCAGATGTGGGCGGCCAACTGGGGCGTGCAGTGGAAGGGCCAGGACGGCAAGTCCGCCCTCGGCACCGACCCGCAGTGGCAGACGATGCTCGAATGGGCGAAGAAGTTCACCGACTTCTACGGCAAGGACAAGCTGGCCAAGTTCACGGCCGGTCTCGGCCAGGAGTACTCGCCGGACCACGCCTTCGAGAAGGGCCAGATCGCCATGGCGATGGACGGTGAGTACCGCACCGCGTTCATCGCGGCCGAGGCGCCGGACCTCGACTACGCCACCGCGCCGTTCCCGGTCGCGGACAACAAGCCCGACCTGTACGGCGGGGGCTACACCACGGGCACGATCATCGGCATCCCGAAGGGCGCCAAGAACGCCGGCGCCGCCTGGGAGCTGGTCAAGTACATGTCCACGGACACCGGCGCCCTGCAGGGCCTCGCCCAGGGGCTCAAGAACGTCCCGTCCACGGTTCCCTCACTGCAGGACCCGACGCTGCAGCAGGACGAGCACTTCAAGACCTTCCTCGACATCTTCGCCAACCCGAACCTGTCCACGAACCCGGCCAGCTCGAACGGCGGGGCCTACCTGAAGAGCGCGGAGGACTTCGCCACCTCCTACCAGAGCGGCGGCGTGCCGGACCTGAAGGCCGGCCTGGCGAAGACCGCCGCGCAGATCGACGCCGACGCGCAACTCGGCGGCTGACCACCGATGTCTGCCAAGCCACACGCCGTGCCCGTGGCCGGGTCCCTCAGATGGATCCGGCCGCGGCCGGGGCACTGGATCCGGCCGCTGGCCTTCATGGCGCCCGCTCTGGTCGGCTTCGCGGTGTTCTTCGCCTACCCCCTCGGCGCGCTCCTCTACTACTCGTTCACCCGCTACGACCTGCTCAACACGCCCGTGTGGGTCGGTCTGCGCAACTACGCCTTCCTCCTCACCCAGGATCCGCTCGCCCGGAAGGCGGCCTACAACACCGTGTGGCTGGTGGTGGTCATCACCGTCCTCCGCCTGATCTTCGCGACCGGTGTCGCCGCCGTGCTGGCCCGCATCAGGAACGGCGCCGGGCTGTTCCGGACGCTCATCTACCTTCCGGCGCTGGCCCCGCCTGTGGCGGCCACCCTGGTCTTCACCTTCCTGTTCAACCCCGGCACCGGACCGGTGAACACGGTGCTGGGCTGGGTCGGCGTCAAAGGACCGCTCTGGTTCAGCGACCCCGCGTGGGCCAAGCCCGCGTTGACCCTGCTCACGCTGTGGGTCTCCGGAGAGCTGATCATCATTCTGCTGGCCGGGATGCTCGACGTGCCGGCTGAGCTGTACGAGGCGGCGGGCCTGGACGGCGCGGGCTCGATCAGGCGGTTCTGGCACATCACGCTTCCGTCGATCGCGCCGGTGCTCTTCTTCGGAGTGATCAACTCGATCATCCTGGGGTTGCAGTACTTCACCCAGGCCGTGGTGGCGGCGTCGGTGGCCTCCGGGTCGGCCGACATCGCCGGCAGCCAGCGGGTCATCGGCTACCCGGACAACTCGACGCTGACCTTCCCCGTCTGGCTCTACCAGCAGGGGTTCCACTACTACAACATGGGTTACGCATCGGCCATGTCAATCGCGCTGTTCGTCGTCTCGACCGTCTTCACCGTGGTCTTCGTCTACCGTCTGCGCCGCGGCTCCCACGCTGAGGAGGCCTGATGGCGACTCTCACGACGAGCGGTGCCGCGTCCCGGCGCGGGTCGTCGCGGCAGGATCGGCGTGGCGTCCTGCGCTGGATCGCGACCCACAGCATCGCGCTGGCGATCGGGCTCATGTTCGTCCTGCCGCTGGTCTTCGTCGCGCTCACCGCGTTCATGTCCGACCGGCAGGCCCTGACGTCCGACCTGTGGCCGCGCTCCTGGCACCCGGAGAACTTCGCCGAGGTCTTCCGCACCGCCCCCCTGCTGCGGTATTTCGGCAACAGCCTGATGTACTCGCTGCTGGCCACGGCCGGGATGCTGCTGTCCAGCGTGCCCGCCGCATACGCCCTGGCCCGGATGCGCTGGCGGGGCCGCCAGGTGGTGTTCCTCATCGTGATCGCCGCCATGATGATCCCGCCGCAGGTCCTGTCCGTGCCGCTCTACGTGCTGTGGGCCCGGGTCCACCTCACCGGGACCCTGTGGCCGCTGATCCTGCCGTATTTCCTGGTCGACGCGTTCAGCATCTTCCTGCTGCGGCAGTTCTTCCTGACGATCCCCCAGTCCTACCTGGACGCGGCCCGGGTCGACGGCTGCGGAGACCTGCGGGCCCTGCTCCGGGTGCTGCTCCCCATGACACGGCCGGGCATCGCAGCGGTGTCCCTGTTCTGCTTCATGTACACCTGGAACGACTACTTCGGGCCGCTGCTGTACGCCGGGGAGAACCCGGACAACTGGACGCTGTCGCTCGCGCTGGCGTCCTTCCGCGGCGCGCACCAGGTCCAGTGGAACCTCACCATGGCCGCGACCGTGCTCGTCATGCTGCCCGTCATCCTCCTTTTCGTCATCGCGCAGAAATCCTTCGTCCGAGGCATCACCTTCACAGGAGTCAAAGGTTGAAACTCACCGTCATCGGGGGCGGCTCCACCTACACCCCGGAACTCGTCAGCGGCATCGCCGACCGCCACGCGGGGCTCGACATCGACGAGATCGCGCTGGTCGACCCCGACCAGGAACGTCTCGAGGTGGTCGGCGGCTTCGCCCGCCGTCTCCTCGACCACGCGGGTCACCCCGCCAAGCTGCGGCTCACCTCGGATCTCGAAGCCGGCGTCGACGGGGCGTCCGCCGTGCTGCTCCAGCTGCGCGTCGGCGGCCAGGCCGCCCGCGCCACGGACGAGACCGTGCCACTGGAGTGCGGCTGCCTCGGCCAGGAGACCACCGGCGCGGGAGGCCTCGCCAAGGCGCTGCGCACGGTGCCCGTGGTCCTCGACGTCGCCGAACGGGTGCGGCGGATCGCCGGCGAGGACACCTGGATCGTCGACTTCACCAACCCCGTCGGCATCGTCACCCGGGCCCTGCTCAACGCCGGTCACCGCGCGGTCGGGCTCTGCAACGTCGCCATCACCTTCCAGCGCTGGGTCGCCGGGCTGCTCGGCGTCGCCCCGGACTCGGTCGCCCTGGAGCACGTGGGGCTCAACCACCTGACCTGGGTGCGTGCCGTACGCGTCGACGGAGTGGACGTGCTCCCCCGCTTGCTGGCCGACCACGGCGACCAGCTCGCCGAGCACGTCGGGCTCCCCGCCATGGTGATGCGCCGCCTCGGCGCGGTGCCGTCCTACTACCTGAAGTACTACTACCGTCACGACGAGATCGTGGCCGAGGAGCTCACCCGCCCGTCGCGGGCCGAGACCGTGGCCGAGCTGGAGCGCGGCCTCCTTGAGATGTACCGCGACCCGAGTCTGGTCTCCAAGCCGGCGCTGCTGGAGCAGCGGGGCGGCGCCTACTACTCGGAGGCGGCGGTGCAGCTCGTGGCGTCCCTCCTGAACGACCGGGGAGACGTGCAGGTGGTGAACGCCCGCAACGGCTCCACCCTGCCGTTCCTGCCCGCCGACGCCGTGGTGGAGGTCCCCGCGCGGATCACCGGCGCCGGCGCGGAGCCGCTCCCGGTGGCCCCCCTCTCACCGGCGATCGCGGGACTCGTCGCCCACGTCACCGCGTACGAGAACCTGGCCCTGGAGGCGGCCGTCCACGGCGGCCGTGACCGGGTGTTCGACGCGCTGCTGGCGCACCCGCTCATCGGCCAGATCGAGCAGGCGTCGGCCCTGGCCGACCGGCTGGTCGCGGTCAACCGCGCGTTCCTGCCCTGGGCGGACGCGTGATCGACGGGATACTGGCGCTCGACGGCGGCAACTCCAAGACGGATGTGCTCCTCGTCGCCTCCGACGGCACGGTGTTGTCCCAGGTCCGCGGCCCCGGGGCGTCCGCGCAGCGGGAGGGCCTCGCCACCGGCGTCGCCACCCTCGACGCCCTGGTCCGCCAGGCCGTACGGCAGGCCGATCCGCACGCGCGGCCCCCGTACGCCCGGCACACGGCGGCGTACATGGCCGGGGTGGACTTCGGCCGGGAGCAGGAGGCGCTGACGCGGGCGCTTACCGAGCTGGGCTGGTCCGAGAGCATCACCGTCGACAACGACACCTTCGCGCTGCTGCGCGCGGGGACTCGGCGCGAGCACGGGGTCGCGGTGGTCTGCGGGGCGGGCATCAACTGCGTCGGCGTGGCGCCGGACGGCAGGACCCTGCGGTTCCCGGCGATCGGCCGGCTGTCCGGTGACTGGGGCGGCGGCCTGTTCCTGGGCGACGAGACGCTGTGGCGGGCGGTGCGGGCGGAAGACGGCCGCGGCCCCGACACCGCGCTGCTCCCCGCGGTGACCGCCCACTTCGGCGTGTCCCGCGCGGCCGAGCTCGTCGAGCGGCTCCACTTCGGGGAGGTCAGCCGGAGCCGGTTGGTTGAGCTGACACCGCTGCTGTTCGCCACCGCGCGGGCCGGGGACGCCGTGGCGAGAAAGGTCGTGGACCGGCTCGCCGAGGAGGTGGTCCTGCTCGCGTCGGCGGCGCTGCGCCGGTTGGATCTGCTCGACGTCCCGGTCGACATCGTGCTCGGGGGCGGGGTCCTCGCGTCCGGCGACGAGCGCCTGCTCGACCGCATCCGCGCGGGGTGCCGTGAGACGGCTCCGAAGGCGGAGACCCTGGTGGCCGACGTGCCGCCGGCCGTCGGCGCCGCGCTGCTCGGCCTGCAGGAGATCGGCTCACGAGCCGAGGCGGAAGACCGCCTGCGCGACAGCTACCGCACCGCTCCCCTTACCCGATCCGTCGTCGCCGCCGCCAACGTCCCGTAGCCGGCGGTTCTCATCCCCGGAAGGCTCGTCCGGTACGCGCTCCGCGCGGCGCGACCAGGCCGCGCCGTCCGGATATGCGAGCATGATCGCCGGGGGGCTCCAGAGTTTTCGGGGGAGAAATGCTTCGCACGTTCGTAGTGGCGGCGGCCATGGCCGCTGGGGTGTCGGCGGGGATGACCGTTCCGTCGGCAGCCGCCTGGGCCGTCGGCCCCATGCCGTCCATGCCCGCGCATGCCGCCTGGGCCACCGACCGGCCGATCTCCGCCGGCTGCACTCCCGGTGACCCGGCCACGCCGTGCGCCGCGGTGCTGTGCCCGGCGGGCACTATGTGCGTGCCGTCGCCAAAGCAGTGTTTCACCACACCGTGCCCCCAGGTCGACTGCGTCCCGGTGACCCGGCCCACCGCCGTGACCCCGCGGGCGCTGGTACTTCTTGGCCTGCGCCTGCGGCTTCTCTGACCTGCGCGGGCGCGGCACTGGCACCGGCAGCGTGAGGACCTCCCGGACGGCCGGCGTTCCACGCCGGCCGTCTTCTGCGCTGTGTATAGTTCAACGGCTGAGCGCCCTGTTGGAGACTCCGCAGCACCCCTCGGGCGCGCAGGCGCGCCACGTGCTGGGCGGCCCGTTCCGGGGCCGTGCCGCCGCGGATGAGCAAACCCACCTCGATGTTCCTGGCCGATTGGGCAACGGGGTCCCACCTTTTCAGCGGTGCGGCAGTGCTCTACTCTCTATGGGTTCTTCGAAAAAGCGGCCGGATGGAGCTCCTAACGGCGTAGCAGCCAGCACGCCGTGAGCGACTGAGTCCAGCCGGCGCGACCCGGGGCTACAGGTGTGCGCATATGTACGGGGGAACGGGGGGCCATCGATGACGGAACCGGCAACTCCTGGAACAGGTCCTTTATCGCCGGAATTCAGCGGCATCGATCCGGACAGAATGCACCAATTCATCAACTCCCTCACGCACGGCCACGATGTCATCCGGCAGGAAACGGACGCCATCCGGAGCCTGCTGAGCTCGGTGAACGTCTCTGCCACCGCACTGAATCCCGTTGGGGAGATCCTGGCCTGGCTTGAGACGGAGCTCCCCACGCTGCGGCGGCGGCAGGCGACCATTCTCGCCTCGAACGACATCACGGCATGGCTGCCGGGCGTGGCGTCCGGGCTGGTGCCGCTGGATGAGAGCGCGGTGCTCGCCACATCCGAAGCGCAACGTCAGGGCCGGGCGCTGGCAGAGCGGTTCACCGCCACCAACGCGAGCGACTACGGCTTCCCCATCGGGAAGACGGCCAACGACGCCTTCGCCCGTCTGGTCGCCGAGCTGAACGCGCACCGTAACGACGCCGACTTTGTCGCCGCTTTCTTCGCCGCGCTCGGAGCCAAGGGAACCCTCGGGCTCGCCGAGAAGCTCAGAGCCGGGATGGACGATCCCGAAAAGGCAATCGACGTGGTGAGCCGGGCCTTCGGCACGGCGGTCCGGGAGGGGGCCGGCGTGCCGGGCTTCGCCGCGGTCAGGTACGAGCTTGTGACCGGCAAGGCTCCGGCTGGTGCGGCGTTGGAGCCGTTCTCGAAGTCGGCCGCCGGTCCTCAGCCGCCCACGCATGCCGGTTTCGCGGAGCTCCGGGACGGCCAAGTGCCCGTATCGGAGAACGGCGAACGGCGACTGGGCGACCTGCTGCGGGCCGGCGAGTTCCCCGCCGACTGGCTCGCCGCGGTCGTAAGCATGCACGCGCTCGGCAAGAAGAGCACGGTCAACGGGACGGACCTGGCGGGCTTACTGAACGCCCTGGGCAACAACTCTAAGGCGGCCAGGACAGCGATCTCCACCGCGACCAAGGAGTACGGCTCGCTCTCAAAGGCGCTCAGCGCCCTCAACAAGAAAGTCGGAGTGTGGGGCACGTACTCGAATCAGCCGGACATGCAGATGAAGGAGGACTCTCGGGGGGACGCCTTCGGCCGCATGCTGGCCGCGGCGTCCGGAGCGTACGACGAGAAGGACGGGGCGCATTCCGCCGAGGCCGCGATGCTCGCCTTCCAGCTCATGCGCGAGCTGCCCAAGCTCGACATCCAGGAGCCGACCCGCGTGCATCTGGCCGAGATCGCCGGGTCGTACGCGACCGAGATCGTCGAGGGAGCCAACCTCGGCGACGCCAACCGCACGCAGCCCAGCGCGTTCGGCCCGGTGAAGACCATCATCCCCGGCCTGAACCCGTCCTTCCGGCTGAGCCCGAAGGACACGTACGCCTTCGTCAAAACGTTCGCAGACTCCCCCGAGCACATCAAGCCTTTCGAAGAAGGAATGGGCAACCTCACCAACAAAATCGTGAACATCGCCGCAAAAAAGGACCACGGCGCGAGCACGGAGCATCTTGAGCGAGCGATGAGAGCGCTCGGATATGTCGCCGGGATGCAATTAATGGCAGAGCGCGAGGTGCAGGGTGCGCTCGACGCCGAAGACCAGTTGCGAATCAAAACCCAGCTCTTTACCTATGGTCTCGCCCTCGGCGTGGGCGGCCTGGCCATCCCAGGTATGGGCGGGCAGGTCTTATGGTTAGGAGTTTCCACCCTTACGCCGCCTGGCCTGGAAGGGATACTGACGCCAGATAAGACCCGGGTAGATGCTCTTAAGGAGAATGACAGGGCCGCCGCGCTGGCCCGGGAAACCTGGCTGGCGAACCTGTTGATGTCGAATGGCTTCAAGGCCCAGGTTCCCCCGACCGATGCCCGCTTCTCCCACCCTCCCATCACCGGGCGCGACGGCAAACTCCTACCCTTCAACGAGATCGCCAAGAACCAGAAAGCCGTGAAGAACTTCGACAACTGGCTGATAGCCAACGGCTCCGGCGGGACAGACAAAACCCAGCTTGGCGAGGCTCAGATAGCGCTAAAGATAGCGTTCAACGGGCCGCGAAGCGGAGTGGAAGACGCGGGAACTTTAGCATATCAATGACATGCCTTAGCTCATTTTAAACGGCAGGCAGTCCGTTTCACCCCGGACCACCATCTCACCTTTAGTGGGCGAGGAAAGCAGGATCCGTGTCCGATATTGTTCTCCAACGGCCTCCTGTTCGGTCAAGCTTTTCGCGTAGCTGGGAAGCTTATACTTTGCAACTTGGTGCAGACCCCCGATGAGGGTCAGAGTGACCATTTCAGAGTTCCCTGAGCCCACACCAGCCTTAGCCTTCACGGCATAGGTCCGTTTGGATCTCCCATCGCCGCAAGGGATATCCTTTCCCCCGGGATCAGTCACCGTTATATCGGTCGCGAAAGCATACTTCATGGTCTGATCGATATGGCTCTTGAGGATTGGCTCTACTTGAGCGGCGGTGGGCTCCTTGGAGGTGGGGGGATCGCTACATCCGGACAGCATCAGCCCGGCTGCCAGGGAAATCGAGATGATGCGCCAGGGGCGAAGCGTCATGCGATCCTCCAGACAACCTGGTCCACGGTCACACTCCATGATGTCAACCGACCGGCTCATCGTACGTTCCTTTTAGAGAAATACATAGGTCCAGCCTCTTCACGCCGCAAGGACATGGGTCATTACCGCACCACCTCCTAGCGGCATGATTAATTCGCGCTTGATTTCTGGCCGCCTATTGGGCGGGTGGAGGCCCCGAGGCGCGCGCCATCAGACCTCGGGGCCGGTCATGGCCCGCCTGCCGTCACGGGGGCTTCCGGCAGGCGGGCGGCTCAGGTGACGGGGCAGCGGTGGCCGGCGTCCCGGTTCGGGGAGCAGCACCCGATGCGCCCCTCGTCGACCTGCCGGAGAAAGGACGGCTCGGCGGGTCGGTAACGCTCGGTCAGCCACTCCAGCGCCTCCCCCACCGAGCCCGGCGAAGCGTCGATCCGGTTCCGAGGCTTCAACAACCAGTCGCACGTCCGCATCGGCGGCAGCGGCGAAGCCAGGAACGGCCCCGGATCGCCGGACGACGGAGGCGGACGGCGCTCGGCCTCGTTGCGCCGGTCGTCGCCGACCCCCGTCCAGGAGTAGCAGTGGAGGTGCATCGGACTCCTCATCTGGGAGTGCTTGCGGAGGGGGTACCCGTACAGTTGGGGTGCGGGTCCCTGCCTGCTTGCACCGGGCAGGGGCCGCACGCCTGTGGGCTACAGGAGGGCGGTCAGTCCGGCGGCGCGCAGTTCGTCACTGGCGAACCGGAGCGTCCCGGCACCAGGGTTCTTGCTGTCGCGCAGCGCGAAGGCGTCGCCGGCACCGGGGATCGGGGCGATCTCGACACAGGTCTCCTGGTCCTGCTCCTGCTCCTGCTGATTGCCGCCGCACAGTCGCCGGAAGCGTGCTCCGGCGAGGTCGCGCTCGTACAGGTCGTCCATCTCGTCCTTTCCTTTCATGGCGTCCCGCCTGGACAGGGCGTGCCAGGCGGGTCTTCGAAGAGGGCGGCCTCCCCCCAGCCCCCACGGCGTACGGAGGCCTCCCGTGCCCCGCCGACCGCAGCCAACTGCGACCGGCGGGGCGACTCATCGGGCCTGCCCAGCGAGCAGGCGCCGCCACCACTCGTACGCCTCCTCCCGGCGCCACCACCGCGCGGTCCACGTCACGGCGGGCACCTCGGGACGGGGCAGGGTGCGGCGGCAGATCTGAGAGACGCCGCCGACGCAGACCAGTTCATAGGCGGTCATCCGGCAGGGGCAGGTGTGCGCGACGACGCGGCCCCGCCCGAGGCTCTCCTCGATCCACCACAACGCCGTACGCCCTGGACGCGGCACGGCGGGGTGCGGCGAAACTCCCGGGCAGTCCTCGTCATCCTGGTCGGCGGCGATGTCGTCCAGCGCAAGGTCCGCGGCGGACGCACTCACCGGGCCCTCCCCCCGGCGATTCCCTCCTGCGCCGCGATCGCCTGGCACAACGCCACCAGGTCGTCGCCGTCGACCGTCCGGTGTGCGCCCGCTTCCTCCACGGCCGAAGGAAACGGCCGTTCACGCGTCGCCCACAGCCGCCCGGCGTCGCTGCGCATGATCCGCCACCCGGCGAAGACCGGACGAACGGCGGCAACAGCCCTACTCTGTGTCATGGGTCAGGACCACCATCCTGATCAAGGGCTCGTACGGCGGTTCCAGCGCCTACGAGCCCCGCTCTTCTGCTTGTAACCCTCAGTGTCGCAACAGAGACCGAGCGTATAGAGAGCCAGAAGAGTTAGCGCGAGTTGAGCCCTGTGACCTGGCATTTCAACCGAGGCGACATCATCCGGTTAGCCGTAACAGATCAACTACTAAAAGTGATATAGGCTGGCTGCGTACTCGTTCGCACCCCGAGGTGGATCTCGCCATGAACCGACGTACAGGTCCAAGCGGCCAGCAGCGCGCCCACCGCTCCCAGCAACTTCGGGCGCGCGGACTGACGTGGGACCAGATCGCTGCCGTCTGGGAAACGGATTGCCCCGAGATCGGCCCACGAGTCGCCCTCCGCTGGGCCCACAATCTCAGCCACCAGGAGGTCGCGGACCACTGGAACGCGCTCGACATCGGCGAGCCGACGATGGTCAAGGCCCGCATCTACCAATTCGAGCACTGGCCTGCGAAGGGGCGGCGGCCCAGCCTTTCGGCCTTGCACACGCTCGCCCGCATCTACCAGGTTCACGCACATCGCCTGCTCAGCGACACCGAATACGCGCTCTACAGCTCACAGGACCGACAGGAAATCGACCGGATCGACTACCGGCGGCTCGACGAAAACTTCCGCGACAATGTCCCCGCGTCCTGCCAGGTGCCGCAGTTCCCGGGGACCGCTGAGGTATCTCATCCGGCCACATCACAGATGCGCGACCGCCGTGCCCTATCGCCTCAAGAGCAGCTCGAACTCTACGCCAGGGAGTCCTCCCACATTCTCAGCGAGGCAGAGTTCAGCAACGTGGGTTCATCGACGATCGAGCGACTGAACGCGGACCTTAAGCGCATCGCGGCCGATTACCTGAAGGCCCCGACCGGCCCTCTCCTCCGTGACGTACGGCGTATCCGTGACGAAGCGCTTCGGCTGCTGGAAGGGCATCAACCGCTGCGGTATCGCAAGGACCTCTACCTGGTTGCCGGCTGGGCCATGACGCTTCTCGCGTGGATCAGCACTGACCTGGGGAGACCCAGCGCGGCGATCAGTCATGCCCAGGCGGCCTCGCATTTCGCCGAGGAGACGGGGCACGACGCTCTCCGCGCGTGGGTCTGCAAGTCTCAGCAGGTAGCCGCCTATTGGGACGAACGCAAAGTGGAAGCCGTACGTCACGCCGAGCGCGGACTCGAGTACGCCCGAGGTGCGGGCGGAGAAACCGAACTGATGCTCGCCAGCACGCTTGCCCTTGATTACGCGCGGCTCGGGCGACCGGACGATGCCCGGAGGTTGTTGCGCCGTGCTCAGGAGATCGATCCGACAACCTCAGAGCATTTCCCTGGCGGGCCACTGAGCTGCTCCTCGGAGCGGGCCTTGAGCTACTGGGCCGATACCTATCTCATGCTGAACGATCCTGGCAGCGCGTTAACCGCGGCCAGTCGCTCCGTCGCGATCTCCCAAGGTCGGCCAATGCGGGACCGGAATCTCGGCACCGAGCGGATGACCGCGCTGCACATCGTCCGTGCCCACATCGACGCGGGAGCCTTGGACGGGGCCAGCGAGGCGCTGCGCCGGGTGCTGGAGACACCGCCGGAACTCCGGGCGGCGCCCCTGCTGTTCAAGCTTGGTGAGATCGCCAACCGCGTGCCAGCCAGTGGCCACGGGAAGGACATCCGCGAGGGGATCAGGGCGTTCTGTTCCGAGAGCCGACCGCCTCTGGAAGGGTGATCCCGTGACGGAAATTGACGAGCGGACGCGTAATCACTGGTGGTGGCGCCCAGGCTGGCGGCAAGGCCGGTCGTTCTACACCTGGCACTTCCTTGTCGGCGAGCAACCCGCCCTGCGTGAGTTCGCGGCACGGCTGCGCCCCCATCTCGAAGAGGCGGACGTCCTCGATCCCATCCCCTTCGAGTGGCTGCACATGACCCTTCAGGGTGTGGGCTTCGCGGACGAGGTGAGCGAGGATGACATTACTGCGATCGGTACGGCGACAGCCAGCCACGTGGCCGAACTACGCCCTATCTCGGTAGAGCTGGGTCCGGTGGTCGCGGACGCGGAGGGCGTACACCTGCCAGTGCGGCCAGTCCAAGCCGTAGCCGCCGTTCGCCGGGGCATCCGCGACGGCATCGCAAAGGTATGGGGCAAGGATCGTGTGCCCGAGGCCGAAGACCGCTTCTACCCGCACGTCAGCCTCGCTTATGCCAACACCTCTGGATCTCCCTTAGCTCCGATCCGGGAGACCCTCAGCCAGCATGCCGAGATCGTGCCCATGACTCTCACACACGTCTCGCTGATCGACCTCAACCGGGACGAGGGCACATACCAATGGAACGTCGTCATGACACCACCGCTCGGCCAGACCGACGGTCGGGCACAACCGAGGGTCTGACGGCGATGCCACCGAGTTTGAGGAAGGCGCAGCACGCCTGGCGTACACCAAGGTGAACCTCTGGCACTCGAAGACAGGGCGATGGCCCTGGCGAGGCCACCGCTCGTGACGGGCAGCAGCGAGCTGTGAACCATCCGGCGACGGGGGCTGGAGAAACTGCAGGCTCAGCCCGCGTTTCCGGGGCGCTGGTAGCGGAGGAGGACGACGCCGTTGCCGAAGGTCCGGGTCTCGGCGAGGCGCAGGTCGACCCGGGCGTCGGACGCCTGGAACAGGGGCCTGCCCTGTCCGAGGACGATCGGGTGGACATAGAGCCTGAACTCGTCGATCAGGTCGTGGCGCATGAAGGCCGCAGCGAGGTCGGCCCCTCCGAGCGCCAGGTCTCCGCCGGGCTGAGCCTTGAGGTCCAGGATCTCCTCGACGACGAGTTCCCGGACCACCGTGGCGTTCCAGTCGGCCCGCTCCAGGGTCTTGGAGTAGACGATCTTCGGCATGTCCCGCCAGATGCGGGCGAACTCCACCACGGGCTCGCTGCTCGACGGGTCCTTGTCGGCTGTCGGCCAGAATTCGGCCATCAGCTCGTACATGACACGTCCGTTGAGAAAGGCGCCCATCCGGCTGAGCTGCTCGTTGAAATGTCGATGCAGCTCGTCGTCGACCAGGTGCCAGTCGAGCTCGCCGTTTGGTCCCTCGAAGAATCCGTCGAGAGACACCGACATCTGCACAACGATCTTCCTCATCGCGGTCCCTTCGAAGTCGCCCATAGAAGGCTCCACCCGGCCAGGCCGGGCGGAAGCCCTGTCGATGGCGATTCTGTAACATGCCGCGGGCGAGAGCGGCCGTTTCGCCTCCCGAGCCTGCCGTACGACAGGAGGTACGGCAGGCCCGAACGGCGATGGCCGCCCGCTGTCAGGGGGTGTAGATCTCCTGGAACTTGACGATCTTTCCCTTGTACACCGTGATGAGCGCCGGGCGCTTGTCCTTCAGGCGGGAGATGAGGACCTTGCGGGAGCAGCGCTTGGTGCCCAGGCTCTGGTCGCTCGCCGTCACGTCGGTGCCCTTGCAGCCGGTGGCGCTGTAGAACGCGACCTTCGCCGAGACGGGTGAGGCGTACGCGGTGACGTCGCCCTCCGGCGGGCCGGTGAAATGGCCCTCCGTGTTGCCGGACTTGTCCTTCACCCACTTGATGGGCGTGTACTCGGCCACCCCGCCGCTGTAGTGGGTGACCCAGCCGCGCAGGATGCCGTCGTGCCGGGGGCTGATCCCCTTGGTGAAGTCATGCTTCGGGTCGGTCTGGAAGGACGTCCCGAAGACCTTGGGCTGCTTGAACTTCGGCATGGCGGCCGCGTCCGCGGGGGACGCCCCCACGGCGAGCGTCGCGGCGACGGCGGTGGCGGAGAGAACGGCGGTGAGAGATGTCGAGAGCTTCACACGGTATATGAGTGCGGGACTCGGCATTTGGTTGGCCGTTTTCACGTGTGATCGTGCTCACCCCCGGAGGACCTCGCCCGCTCTTCGGCGAGCATCCGCCCGGCTCCGGCTGAGCCGCGTCCTGGCCTCCGCGCGGCGATCGGCACGCGGAGTGATCGTGATGGATACTGAGCGTCATGCGCGTCGACTTCGATCCCGGGGCCGTGGGCGGGGCCGCCTTCTACAGGTTCCTGACCTCGGTCGTCGTCCCTCGTCCGATCGCGTGGGTCTCCACGGTCACGCCGGACGGATCCATCGAGAACCTCGCCCCCCACTCCTTCTTCAGCATCGCCAGCACCGATCCGCCGATCGTGCAGTTCACCTCGATCGGCCGCAAGGACTCCCTGCGCAATGTCGAGGACACCGGCGAGTTCGTCGTGAACTTCTCCTCCGAACCGCTTTTGAACCTGATCAACGCCACCGCGACCGACTTCCCGCGGACTGTCAGCGAATTCGACTTCGCGGGAATCGATCGCGAGGCCAGCCGGCACGTCCGGCCTCCGAGGGTCGCCGCGTCCCCTGTCGTCCTGGAGTGCCGTTCGCACACCACTCTGCGCATGGGCAACTCCACCCTCGTCTTCGGGCGGGTGTTTCTCGCCGCGGTGCGCGAGGAGTACATCGTCGAGGGCCGGCCCAGCGCCGAACTGCTGCGCCCGTTGACCAAGCTCGGCGCCGACGAATGGGGCACCCTCGGCGGCATCCTGCACCTGAGCCGCATCCCCTACGAGGAGCCGCAGGCCGAATAGCCGTCAGGCCGGCGCCCCGCCACTGATCAGCCGGCATGCGTGCAAAGTTCCCGGTCGGCGAAATGATCGACGAAGATCATGTGAAGAAAGCGGTACTCGTGCGGGCGGGAGCCGACGGGGACCAGAAGCCCTGCCGACGCGGCGAACCCGCAGAACCTGTTCGCTCTGACGGGGAGCAGCCGTGCCGCGACCAGAACGGCGACGGGTAGCCAGGTCCCGATCGCACTGATTCCACAGACCGTGCCGGTTCCCACGCCCAGCAGGGTGCCGAGGTAGACGCCGGCCAAGACGGCGGGGAAGGGACCCGTCCAATTCACCACACCGAACACGGCGAGTGGCAGGGCTATGGCCGCCACCGAGGCCATCCCGAAGAAGGATGTGGAGAACAAGAACTTGATCTCGAGGTCGACGACCTCGCTCTCGTCTCTCTCGAAGAACCCCGCCCCGAACAGGGCCGCGGCCACGCCCATCCCCAACGCACTGACGAAAGCGGAGGAGACGCCGATACCGAGGGCCGAAGCGAACACGGAGGGGTCGGGGAACGGATCGGACAAGAACGTCCGCAATGCGAACGCGCCCGCGGCGATGGGCAGGGCCGCGAGCGCTCCCCCGATCGACGCGCGCGGTGTGGGAGGCCACGCCACGTGCCCGCCGACGACCGCGGTGGCGGCGAGCATGGATGTCACCATGCCCGGAATCCAGCACAGCGCCACCGCCACGAGCGCCCCGTGCTCCCTCGCCAGCGGCACCGCCGTCGAGAGCAGGGACGCCGCCCACAGGGCGATGCCGAGCGCGGGCAGGACGGGAGTGAACACCCGGCCCGGCACCGTCCCATGGAAAGTCGAGGGCGCCGTCATCGGAGACCGGATCGTGGTCGATCCCTGCCGTCTGGCACTGCGGGCGAACTGGCCGAGCCATCTGACCGTCTGCTCGTGCGTATATCCGCCTGCCTCCCATCGCGGCTGCCGCAGCGCTTCGGCGACGAAGGCGTCCAAGATATGGCTCCTCCGCACGGCGGGGTCGGCGCTCGCCGCCAGCCCGCCGACGCCGGGAGCGCGGGCCACCGCCGCGAGGACCTGCAACCAGAACGGCGAGTCGATCACCTCCCACAGTGACTCGTCGGCCTCGAGCGCGCGCCCCAGGTCCGCGAAAGCGGGCCCCGCGGCGGCGAGGTACGCCGTCACCTCGGGACGGCCCAGCGGAAGGATCGCCGCCGCGCCTCCCAATTGAAGCCGCGGCGAGCGCTCGTATTCGGCGGTCCGGCTCGACACCACGATGACCATGCCGCCATGCGCGTCGTACAGCTCGTTGATCAGATGGACGAGGCCCTCGCGCATCCCGTCGGCCACCTCGTCGAGGCCGTCCAGCAGTAGCGCGAGGTCGTCCTGCTCGAGCCAGGCCCGGCTGATCCTGGCACCGACGCCGTACCGTTCCTGGGCCTGGGCCAGCAGCCAGTCACGCAGGTCGTGGACGGTGGGCTCACGTTTGAGGAAGGGCAGCAACGGCCGCTTGCGCCCCCAGCCGCCGAGGTGGATGAGCATGGGGACCGGCTTGGCCCTGCCCGCATCGTCCCGCGCCTCGTCGAGCAATGCGGCGGTCAGTTCGAGGAGCTGGGTGGACTTCCCGGCGCCCGGCGGGCCGAGCAGCAGCAGCGAGCGCCCGCTCTCGTCGAAAGCCTCACGCACGCTGAGCCGGGCGGCGTCGGCGGACGCGCCGAGGCGCCGCACGTGGTTGCTCAACGCCGGCGTGACAGCACCAGGGCGCTGCTCGATCCGCGTGTCGGCACGGACCATGTCCCCCAGCTTGATCGTGAGCTGCTGTGTCACGTAATCCCGGATGTTCTCCAGCGCCCATTCTCTGGCCGCCGGGCGGGTCTTGCCGTACATGCGGGGCCCTGTCGCGACACCCGCTGGACGGCTTGCGGCGAGAGCCAGGAACGCCGCCACCAGCCCCAGCGTCACCACAGCCGGCCACGCCCAACTCCGATACGGCTCCAGCCAGGACGGCAGTGGCTCGCTGGTGGCGAGGTTCGTCGCGACCGGCAGCAGCACCGAACCGACCGCGACTGCCGCGACGATCGCCCCGGCCCGCCATACCCCGCGCATCCCCACCACCCTCGCCGATGCCCGAGGGTAATTATCTTGATGTCTGCCCTACCGCGAAATGGTTCGGACCTCCCTTCCGCCCCGCCCTTGCCGCGTGATCATGCACATGCTCCCGCGCGCACCGTCCTACCTGGCGCTTTTGTGTAGCGTGATCATGCATGACGAGGGTGCGCCCGAGGGACAGCCACCGCATGATCACAAATGGTGCCGGCCCTGATCAGACCGCGTACGGCGGAATCCGTGCATGATCACGATCCGGGGAACCCCAGGGAACCCCACGTCCCCGAGCTTCCCGGGAAACCCTGCATGATCACGGCGACGGCGGCTGGTCGGACAGCGAGATGGCGCCCGACGCGGACAGGACGTTGAACGGGGTGAGCCCGGCATGAAACGCACCTCACTCGTGCGGAAGCAGATACCTCCAGGACAACGCGAGTCGCGCGCCTGACGTGTCCGCGAACACCGGCCAGCTACCGGGCTGCGCCCTGTCGTGCGGCACCAGCCGGATGACCGCGTTCGCGGCCTGCCCCGAGAGGTCCTGGGTGCGAACCGGTGACTGCGGATCCGACTGCGGAGGGACAGGCACGTCCTTAGGCCAGTCGCGGACCTTGCCGGTGTGACCTGTCGCGTCCTCGCCTACCAGCCGTACACGGTCGGCGGTGTAGTCCTGACCCTCGGCGGTCACGCGCTCCGCAAGCCGGGCCAGGCGGTCCCGTGCGTCATAGAGCGGCTTGTCATACGCCCCGCCGATCTCGTCCAAGGCCGGCACGCGGACCTCTCGCATCTTCCCGCCGCCCGCCCGCACGCCGAGCATCGTGGTCGGGGCGTCCGCCACGGCCGGCGCACCGGGATGGGGCGTGGCGGTCGGAGGCTGTCCGGCGAGGTCATGGTCCAAGGCGGAGACGACGTCGCCCACCTCGGAAGGGGACAGACGCAGTTGCCGGGCCGCGTCCACCACCACCTGCCCGTCGGCGTACACCACGACGTGCGGAGGCCGGATGGCCAGCCACCCGGGAGTGACGAACCCGTCTTCCATCTGCCACAGGGCGACCGGCTGATCGTCGTCCACCACAGGCGACGCGGCGGTCGCCTGAGCGGTGTCGTCGGCCCGCCCGCAGGCCGTCCCGAGGAGCAGCACCGCGATGACCAGCACGAAAGCTCTTATCGTCATAACACCATGACGATCGCCGGGGATCCGCGGTTCAGCGTCAGCCGGAAGATCCCACAGGTTTCGCGTCTCCGAACCTGAGGGTGTGGCGTCGCGGCGGCGGGAAGGGCCCAGCTCATCACGGTGCTCAGCACGGTCGAATGACTGATGCCCGGCGGCGCGGAAGATGCGAGCGTGAATGCCATGGGGGAACACAGCGAGGAGACCGCACCGGCTGGGAGCGGAACATCGAGCGCGTCCGCCCTGCTCCGGCGCGGGACGGCGCCGGAAGGGCGCGGGAACGCCGAGCGCCGGCGCCGTGTTCTACGTGACGCTTCGAAGGCGCTCACGCACACGACGCCGGAAAGCAATGCGACGACTAGCCAGAGGGGGACCGACGTGACGAACCAGCAGGGATTCCGCGCCGGGCGACGTGAGAGGGAGGCGGTCCGCGGCCGGGACGGGCTACGTCAGCGGGAGGGAGTCCGTGGCCGGGGTGGGCCTGCGCGACCGGCCTTCGCCAGGAGCTTGGTGCTCGCAGGCGGAGCCGTCCTGCTCGCGGTGCTGACCGGCTGCGCGGGCGGCGGTGGCACGGGCGCCGCCGCCCCGCCCGGATCAACGAGCCCGGGAAACGGGGGCCACGCCAGCGGGGGGCAAGGGATCGGGGGCCAGACGAGCTCCCCCGCTGCTCCGGCGACGACCCTCCCGCCCGGCGGGGGCGGCACACCGGCCGTCACCCGTACGCCCGCGCCGACCGGCGGCAACCAGCCCAGCGGCGCGCCCGGCGGCCGTTGCCACACCTCCGACTTGCGCGCTTCCGTCGGCCCCAACCATCCCGGCGCGGGCCAGGAGAACTTCGCGATCGTGCTGACCAACAAGTCGGGTCACACCTGCACCGTCTACGGCTTCCCGGGTGCCGCGTTCGTCAACGACGCCGGGCAGGCCGTCACGGTGAACCCGGAGCGCTTGACCGGAGTGGAGAAGCGGCGCGTGCCGCTGGCCCCGGGCCACAGCGCGTGGGCCGCCTTGACGTACTCGAATCCCCAGCTCACCGGGGTGACGACCGTGACGCCGGCCGCGCTGCTGATCACGCCTCCCGATGAGACCGCACCGCTCAAGGTGCGCTGGACCGGCGGGCCGGTCTCCAACACCGGCAAGGCCTCCGTTCCTCAGCTGGGCCCCTTCCAGGCCGACGACGGCGCCTGACCGCTGACCCGGTCCTGGATGGAACGGCGCCCGCCAGAGCCCTGCCGTCCGCACTCGGGGACCTCACGGAACGCTCCGTAAAGGCTCACGGCACCGTCCATTTATGTGAAAAGGTGGATTAAGTCCGTGCCCGATGCGGCTGCTGCTGAGGAGCAAGAATGGAAACAATCGAGGCGGCAGGCCACCAGCGCGACGCCGGCGTGCCGGACTCCGCGCATATGGGGCCCACCTTGCCGCGGATGGTGCTGGGTGCGCAGCTCCGGCGGCTCCGTGAGGCACGGGGCATCACGGCCGAAGAGGCGGGCGAGACGATCCGGGCGTCCCACTCCAAGATCAGTCGCCTCGAGCTGGGCCGCACCAGTTTCAAACGGCGTGACGTGGCCGATCTCCTCACCCTGTACGGCGTCACCGACGAGGCCGAACGGGCGACGCTGCTGGCCATGGCGAAGCAGGCCGGCATGCCCGGCTGGTGGCAGCCGTACCAGGACGTCGTTCCCCCGTGGCGGCAGGCGTACCTTGAGCTGGAGCAGGCGGCCACCGTCATCCGGAGCTATGAGCCCACGTTCGTCCCCGAACTGCTGCAGACACCCGGCTACGCCCGCGCGGTGATCCGTTCCGTTCACCATGAAGCCCCGCAGACGGAGATCGACCGCCGTGTCGAGCTCCGGATGAAGCGGCAGCGGATCCTGCGCCGGCCCGACGCCCCCAAGCTCTGGACCATCATCGACGAGGCGGCGTTGCGTCGCTCGGCCGGCGGCACCGCGACGATGCGCGACCAGCTACGGCACCTCATCGACATCGCTCAGCTTCCTCAGGTCACCGTGCAGGTGATGCCGTTCAGCCGCGGCGGCCACGCCGCCACGGCCGGGCCCATCACCTTCCTGCGGTTCCCTGAGGACGCGTTGCCTGACGTCGTCTTTCTGGAGCAGCTCACCGGCGGGCTTTATATCGATAAGTCCGCCGATATCGCGCATTACTGGCATGTTCTCAACCGCTTGGGTATCGAAGCCCACACACAGCGCGAGACTCGGGCCCTTATCGACCGCCTTCTCAGGGACATGTGAGGACGCGACGCCTCAGCCGCACGCCGGCACGGTCAGGAGGGACCGGCGAGACGGAGTTCGTGACGGCTCTACGGCTTCCGCCCGACGCCTCCGAAGGTCTCCGCGGCCGTCACGGTTTCGAACGGGTTGTGCTCCGGGCGCCAAAGCGATGTCGAGACCACGCCCGGCTCCAGGAGCTCCAGACCGTCGAAGAACTGGGTGATCTGCTCGGGACTGCGCAGGTGATAGGGCACCGCGCCCCCCTCGTTGTAGTGGCGCTGCGCCTCGACAAACGACTCGTCGACGTCGCTGCCGTCATACAGCACGAGGTAGCCACCCGACGGCAGGGCGTCCACCAGGCGCTTGACGATCGCCTGCGCCTCGCCGTCCGCGACGTGGCCCATGATGCCCATCAGCATGAGGGCGACCGGCCGGGCGAAGTCCAAGGTCTTGGCCGCCGTTTCGAGGATCTTCTCGGGCTCGTAAAGGTCGGCGTCGATGTAGGTGGTGACGCCCTGCGGGGTGCTGGTCAGCAGGGCTCGCGCGTGCGTCAGCACGAGGGGGTCGTTGTCCACGTAGACGATCCGGGACTCCGGCGCGACCCGTTGGGCGACCTCATGCGTGTTGTCCACCGTCGGCAGGCCTGTGCCGACGTCGAGGAACTGGCGGACCCCGGCCTCGCCGGCCAGGTGCCGGACAGCGCGGACGAGGAAGTAACGTGAGGCACGGGCCATGTCGGCGATGCGCGGGAAGACCTCGCGGTACTGGTCACCCGCTTCGCGGTCGACGGGATGGTTGTCCTTGCCACCGAGCCAGTAGTTCCAGATCCGGGCCGAGTGCGGCACGGTGGTGTCGATCGCGGCCGGGGGCTGATCGCCCGCGGTGGGCACGTCTTCTTTCACAGGGGGAGCCTTCCTGTCGTGTCCCGCATCGGTTGGCGCAGTCACATTCTGCCGAAGTCCCGCCCCCGCGACGTCGACGACGCCCGGTCAGGGGTGTGCCACGTAGTTGATCAGACGGCGGGCGTGGAAGACCTTCCGCAGGTCGTCCCTTCCGAAGGGGCCCTCGCCGAACACGTCGAACAGGCGCATCCCGGCCTCCCGGCAGACGAGGTCGTAGAGATCGGCCGGGCCCACCTCGAAGGCGCCAGCGCCGTCTCGCTGGAACTCGATGATGAGGATGGGCCGGTGCCGGGTGATGGTCCCCATGGCGCCCCGCAGCACCTCGATCTCCGCGCCCTCGACGTCGATCTTGATGACCCGGGGCGTATACGAGTCCGGCAGGGAGGAGTCCAGATCGACCACGTCGACCTCGATGCGCTCGAACCTGTGCCCTTGGAAATAGGGAAGCACGCGCAAACTGCTCAGCGCGGGCTCCTCGATGACGTGGAAGAAGGGCATCCTGCCCCCGCGGTCGGCGATCGCACATTGACGAACGTCGACACCGGGAAAGTCCCGGACCAGCCTTTCCGCCAGAGCCGGGATGGGTTCGAAGGCGAGATGGCGGCCCAACGGCGCCAGGTCGACCATCTCTCGCAGGATGTCGCCGCTATTCGCGCCGATGTCGACACAGTTGTCCTCTGGCCGCAGGACCTGTGACAGCAACGTGCGGATGGCCGAATGCTCCATGTGATCCCGCTCGCGCAGGAAGCGCGCATGCCGCTCGCGCACGCCTTCTCCTTGGCTGGTAATGGTCACCGGCGACTCCATTGAAGCACCTGGTGACGCCGGGAACCATCGCCTCCTTATGCTGCCGAATGGCCGGGAAACCGGTTATGTACATGATCCGTCTCGTCTGAGACACTGATCGTGTTCTGGGGTCCACGAGCGGAGCGTGCATGCTGGCTCGTAAAGCGATGGCCGGGGAATTCCAGCATTGGAATCGCCGATGGGGAGCGCCGTTCGGATTTCACGGATATGCCGAACTGTGCCGCCCGGGCGCATTACAGGAAAGCGTCGTCCGTCGCGTCGGCATGTTCGGAGCACAACCCAACAGCAGCACCCGGCGGGTCGAGTTCCCGTGGGCGTTCCACGCGTCGCCGGTTCGTCCGGGCATGCGTGCCGTGGAAATCGGCGGCGGCATGTCCGGGTTCCAGTTCGCCCTGGACCGGTCCGGCGCGCGGGTGATCAATGTCGATCCCTTCGTCGGGTACGGCGAAGCCGACGCCCCTTGGCCCGACCCGGTCGAGTCGCATAAGGCGCTGAACCGTCTTCTCGGAACCCGGGTGGAGTTGCGCAGGAGCAGGCTGGGCGCCGCGGGACTGCCGAGCGACTCGGCCGACGCCGTCTACTGCATCTCGACTTTGGAGCACCTCGCGGCGGCGGAGGTGGATGAGGTGCTCGCTGAGGCGCGCCGGATACTGCGTCCGGGTGGCGACCTCGTGCTTACGGTGGATCTCTTCCTCGACATCCACCCGTTCACCGGGACCACGCGCAACCAGTGGGGACGCAATGTCCGCCTGGCCGACCTCGTGGCGGCGTCCGGCCTGCGCCTGATCACCGGTGACCGGCGGGAGCTCCTGGGGTTTCCAGAGTTCAGCCCGGAGCGGGTGCTCGCCGAGCTGGATCGGTACGAGGTGAACGATTTCTACCCCCAGCTCGCCCAACTCCTCGTGCTGCGTAAGCCGGACACGGAACCGCCCCTGGAGAGCCCCCATGGACCTCATCCTCGTGATCGCGACCATCCCTCTGCTCTGGCTGTGCCGCACGACCCTCGGCCGGATGCGGGCGCTCACCCGATCAGTACGGCTGCGCCTGCGGAACCCACCGCGCGCCGCCGCTGAGGAAGCCGAACCCGCGCTGAGCTTCTCCCTCCTGGTCACGGCGCGAAGGGAGGCGGCGGTGCTGGAGGACAACCTGCTGCGCCTGTCCCTGTCCGATCACCCGGCCTTCGAGATCCTCGCGGTCGTGGACGCCGACGACGACGCCACCGTGGCGGCGGCGCGGCGAGCGGCGGCCATCAGGCCGGACCTCATCACGGTGCTCGTGGACGATGGGGGAGACATGAAATCCGGCGCGCTCAACCGGGCCATGGCGCACTGCCGCCACGACGTCATCGGGGTCTTCGACGCGGACGGCTGGACGCACCCGGGTCTCCTCCGGGCCGTGGACGCCCATCTGCGGCGAACCGAGGCCGACGCGATCCAGGCGCAGAACCAGCCGCTCAGGAACTCGCCTCGCTGGTACCAGTCGCAGCACATGGTGGAGACGTATTTCATGTTCCTGAACGAGCCGCGCGCGGTGGAGATCGGGTTGCTGGACGTCAGGCTCAGCGGAAACTCCTGCTTCGTCCGCCGCGACGCGCTGACCGAAATCGGCGCCTGGAAACCCGATCAGCTCGCCGAGGACTGCGACCTCACGATACGGCTCATGCTCGCCGGGAAGAAGCTGAGCTTCCTGCCCGATGCGACGCTCGCCACCATCGAGGAGACCCCCTCGGGCATCACGGCCTTCATCCGTCAGCGAGCCCGATGGAACCAGGGCTTCATCCAGGTCCTGCTGAACGGGGAGTGGCGCCTGCTCCCCCGGCCGGAGCGCCGCAAGATGCGCAATGTCCTGCTCGCCAACCTCTTCCGGGCCGCCTATCTTCCGGTCCTGCCGCTGTCGGTGTTCGCGGCCCTGGCGCTGGGGCCGCCGGGAATCGTCCTGCTCTCCTCTCTGACCGCGGCCGGCCTCGTCAACACCCTCCTGACGACGGCACTGGTACACCCGCTCCACGACGACTTCCCCTTCACCATGCCGAAATGGGCGAGACTCCGGCTGGCCGTCACCGTTCCCCTCTTCCACGCCGCGCTGATGGCGGCGGCCATGGTCGCGGTGCTGCGAGAGTTGCGGGGCGACCGTTCCTGGGCCAAAACCACGCACTTCGGACTTGAACTTCCGCGCGGCGCGGCGTAGGACGCCAGTGCGCGTGCTGGTGGTTTCCAACGAGACGCCGTCGGAACGGGCTACCGGGTTGCGCAGGCGGCTGTACCACACACTCAACGCCCTGGCCCAGATCGCACGGGTGGACCTCTTCTCGGTGGTGGACCCCGAGTGGGCCACTCCCGCGCCGGCGGCGGAGGATCTCCGGCTCCCGCGGACGCGCGTCATCCAGCTCCCCCGGAGCCGCCGGCGCCGGCGCATCCTGCGGACGATCCCGGGAGAGCTCGCCGCGGCGCGGGACGAGGCGGTGCGCCAGGCGTTCCTGACGTGGGCCGCGCCGCCGTACGACCTTGTCTGGTTCAGCCGCGTCAACGGCTACGTCATGCTCGCCGACCTGCTCTCCGCACCGCATGTCGTCGACCTCGACGACCTCGAACACCGCAAGCTGATGGCCCAGCGCCGGGCTCGCGCCACCGGTCCGGAGCGGCCGGGGCTGGCGGAGACGCTTCGCTGGCTCATGCTGGAGCGCCGGGTCGCCCGTACCGCGGACGCCGTGGTCCTGTGCAGCACGCTGGACCGGGACCGGCTGGGGATGGGCAACATCTGGGTGGTTCCCAACGGGTACGAGGACACGGTCCCGATGGGCCGCGCCACCGGCCCGGCCGCCGCGGGACGGCCCCCGACGATCACACTGGTCGGGTTGCTCCGCTACGGCCCCAACGCCGACGGCGCGCGGCTCCTGGTACGCGAGATCCTCCCGCGGATCCACCAGGTGATCCCGGACGCCCGGGTCCGGCTGGTGGGCCAGGCCGGGCTGGATGTGACGAGTCTGCACCTGCCCCCGGCGGTCACCGTGACCGGGTGGGTTTCCGACGTCGCGTCCGAACTGGAGCGGGCGGACGTCATCGTCGCGCCACTGCGCTACGGCAGCGGGACCCGTACCAAGATCATCGAGGCGTTCGCGCACAGGATCCCCGTGGTGTCGACGGCGCTGGGCGCCGAGGGGCTCGACGCGATCCACGGCCGGCACCTGCTGATCGGGGAGACCGCGGCCGAGCTGGCGGACGCCTGCGTGGCGCTGCTCCGGGACCAGGCCCTGCGCGCCCGGCTCGTCCGTGAGGCCCACCGGCTGTACCGGGACCGGTTTCGATGGGTGGACATCGCCGAGAAGGTCAAGCAGGTGGCGCTGACCACTGCGGCGGTCAGCCGGGAAGGCTTTCCAACCAGGTCGTGACCTCCGCGCCGCGATGACTGCCGAGCGCCGTCAGCTCCCGCAGGGCGGCCTCGCCCAGCCGCCGGGCCTCGCCGGCGTCGCGGTCCGCCAGAGCGGCCTGCGCCTGGCAGTACAGGCCGACCGCGGCCTGCTCGTCGTTGCCCGCGTCGCGCGCCGCGCGGGTCATGTCCGTGAACCACTCCAGAGCCGCGTGCGCGTGGCCGAGGTCCAGTTCCACCTCGCCCATCGCGTGGAGGAACAGCGCGCGCGTGTTGGCGTTCTCCGCGGCCCGCGAGCCCAGGCCCTCGGCCAGCACGTCGCGCGCTTCGTCCGTACGGCCCGCCTCCCTCGCCGTACGCCCGAGGGCCAGCAGTGCCCCCGCCTCCAGGTCCACGATGCCCAACTGGCGTCCGGCTGCCAGGGCGTCCCGGATCCTGATCTCGGCCGTCGCGTGATCATGTCGCTGCAGGGCGAGCTGCCCGAGCTCCAGGCGAACCCGCCCCAGCCGTTCGCTCGCGCCCGACCGCTCCGCGCTCTCCGCCGCCTCCGTCAGGTGCGTCTCGGCGGCGTCCAGGTCACCGACGGCCCTCGTCACCCATCCCAGGGCGACCAGGATGGGCACGCGTTCCTGATGATCCACCTCGCGCGCCAGGGCCAGCGCCTCGCCGAGCGGCCCCCGCGCCTGCGCGAACGCGCCGCGCATGGCGGCGACCCAGCCGAGGCCCTGCAGCGCCGAGATGGTCTGGTCACGGCGCGAGAAGCGCCTGGCGATGGACAGCGCCTCCGTGAAGTGCGCCTCCGCGGTCGCGAAGTCGCCACCCCCGCCCGCGGACCAGGCGAGCACGTGGAGCACGTCACCGACGAGGTTCTGGTCGCCCAGGCCACGGGCGAGTTCCAGGCTCTCGGCGAGATGGGCCCGTGCCTGTTCGTGGGCTCCGCGCTGACCGGCCACCCAGCCGAGACCCTGCAGCGACCGGCTTCGCTGGTAGCCGCTGCCGGCCGAGCCGACCTCGGTGAACAGCGAGGCGGACTCCTCGAGGTCTCCCCGTATGCCGACCAGCCAGGCAAGCTTGGTCAGGACCGCGCCCTCCTCGGCGGGATCGGCCTGGCCCGCCGCCGTGCGGATCAGCGCCAGTGCCTCTCTGAGGTGCGGCTCCGCCCCGTCGAGGTCACCGCGCTGCTCCAGTACGGTACCGAGGCCGAGCAGCAGGAAGGCCTCGGCGGCGGGGTCGGCGAGCTCCCGCGCGGCGGCGATCGAACGCCGCAGATGGGTCTCCGCCATCTTGTAAAGGCCGCGCCCCTCCAGGAGGGGGAAGGCCGCGCGCATCCCGCGCACGAGATCCTCGCGTCGTCCCTGCTCGTCCGCGAGCCGCAGGGCCTCCCGGATGTTGGAGAGCTCCTGGTCGATGCCGTCGGGGTCCCCGCCCACTTCGCCCTCCAAGAACGCGACGAAGAACCGGATGAGCCGCAGCCCGGCCGCCTCCGTTTCCGTGGGTTGGCCGTCCCTGGCGTAGTCGCTCACCGTCTGGTGCAGCGTGTGCCGGTCGGCGCCGCTCCCCTCCACCAGACCGGCGTCGGACAACTCGTCGAGGTCATCCTCGGTCCCGCCGCCGACGGCCAGGGCGGCGGCGGTGCTGAACGTGCTCGGCTTGGACGGAAAACAGCCCAGCGCGGTGAGTGTCCTCCTGGCGGACGGGCGCAACCGGGCGGCGCTCACTTCCAGCACGGCGAGCAGCGAGAGCGGGACGTGCAGGGGCAGACTCGGATGCCTCTCGATCGGGCTCTGCGGCTGGGCGAGGCGCAACCGCTCCCGTGCCGTCCCCAACTCCTCTATGGCCCGCCGCAGACGCTCCCGGCGGCCACCCGCCGTGCGAACCCGGAGGTATCCGCCCATGAGCGTGAGCGCCAGGGGCAGCCCGCCCGCGAGACGGACCAGCTCGCGCATCGCGTCCCGCTCGTCTTCGGCCGTTCCGGCGAGCGCCTCGAGCAGGAGCAGGCCGTCCGCCTCCTCGAGCTCGGAGATCCGGCAGACCGCGTCGCCGGCGAATCGGGCGGCCACCTCCGGGACCCTGGTCGTCAGCAACCGGGCGCAGTTGGGCCCGCCGAGCCGGAACGCCAAGGCAGCCTCGGCCGTCCAGGCGTCGTCCACGACGAGCAGCATGCGCCGCAGTCCGATCGCCGCGTGGACGGCGCGCGCCCATTCTTCGACGCCGGCCGGGGCCGGCACATCGTGTGCCGCCACCCCGAGCGCCGCGCCCCAGGCCGCGAGGCTCGCGACCACGTCGGGGGTCCGTCCCAGGCCCGCCCACAGCACGCCGTCGGCGTACCGGGAGAGCATGGCGGGGTCGTGCGCGAGGACGACCGCCAGCGCGGTCTTCCCGACGCCGGGCAGGCCGTTCAGGGCGCTCAGGGCGGTGGTGCCGCCGGCCAGGAGCCGCTCCCTGACCGTTGCGACCACGTCATCGCGCCCTATGAAAGGGTGCGCCGCGGGAGGCGGGGCCAGGAACGGGACCGTACGGGGCTCGCCGTTCAAGACGATCGTCACCGTGTTGTGGTCGCCCTGGACGAACCCGTAGACCGAACCGTGGATGTGCGTCTGCCGGACTTCGGCGGTCGGCTCAGGCGTCGTCATCGCCGAAGGTCATGCGTACGTTGGCATGGTCTCCCTGGACGAAGCCGCGCACGCCGCCCTCGATGTTGTTCACGAACTTGCCGGAGCCGGCCTGATCCGCCTTGGCGAGGACGAGCACGGATCTGGCGGCCTCGACGATCGGTTCGTCGTGGTGCGCGTCGATTTCGGCGATCCTGGCGCGAAGGACGGCGGCGTTCTCCTCGCTGGGATCCGCCTCGTACTCGACCAGCTCGGCATCGTCGCCGTCGCCGTCGCCCAGCTTGCGTGCGATGAGTCCCCGCAGCCCCTCGTAGGCGTCCTTGACGGCCGCACTCGCGGTGTCCGAGAGACCGGCCGTCGCCCCCGCCGCGAGAGCCGCCAGTACCAATGAGAGCGGTTCCACAGACTCCCCCTTCACGGTCCCCCTATCGGTACCACGATTCCGCGCGGCGGGCCATGCGCGGACGGCGGACGGGGAACGCCGCCGGTCCTCTGGACGAGCTCATCAGGAGTCCGCTCACGCCGGCCCACAGGCGGAGGCACTAGCATCCACGCGTGGACACGTCGTCGGATCTCGGCCGCGCGCTGGACGGTCTCTACGTGGCCTTCTCCCGGTATACGCTTCCGGCCAAGACGCAGGTGTGCGACCACTGCGTATCACCGGAGGACGTTCAGGCCGCGCGCTCCGCTCCCCTCCGCATGCTCACCGCATCAGCCCTGGACGCGTACGCCTGGAACGCCGTGTCCACCTGGGGAGACATGGAGGAGTTCAAGCACTACCTGCCACGGTTACTTGAACTGCTCATCCTCGAGGAGCTCGACGGCACTCTGTTCGCCGACTCGCTCATGAGGTGGGTCACCGTCAGCTGGCGAAGCTGGAGACAGGCGGAACAGGACGCCATCGTCGCCATCGTCGGCGCGTGGTGGCGGCACACCTTGAACCACTATCCGCGTGACGTCCACGTCATGACGCTGATCGAGATCATCGCGGACGGTCTTGAGCTTGATCTGGCCCCCCACTTGGCCGAGTGGGAGTCGAACACCACCGAGGCGGCGGCCCGCCACATGGCCTGGCTCATGCAGGACTTCACCACCGCTGTCGCCCACGACGCCGAGTGGTACGCGCTCCTGGAGAGCTGGATCACCGGGCCGGCTCCAGCGGCGATCCTGGAGACCGGGTTCTTCTCCGCCGGCTCCCCCGAAGTGGCTCAGGAACTCTCAGACGCACGGGAAGTCCACCGCGTCTGGAGCCGGCGCGAAAGCAGCGATTGACGCACCTCGGCTCCGGGATCGGTGTCACGGCCGGAAGCCGAAATTCGTGCGGCTGAGCTGTAAGCCCTCCCGGCACGCGGGGCGGTCGCGACCGCGGGCGACCACCCGGGCCCGAGACCACGCCTGAAAGCGCAGGAGTTCTCCCGGGACAGAGGCGACCTCGAATGACTCCGCGGGTCACCCTGACCGGTATCGCGCGGCATGGGGGGAATTCCGGCGTGGAATATGGCAAAGCTGTATGATCACCCCGCATTTCCCCCGGAAATCCGCGGACAGGGAGCCTGAACATGACTGATGGGCCGTATGAGCCGGGCGTAGAGTCAGCCTTGAAGATCCGGTCTGACGTGCCACACGCGGCGCGCATCTGGAATTACTGGATGGGCGGCAAGGACAACTACGAGGTGGACCGTGTGGCCGGGGATGCCGTCGCCGAGGTGTATCCGGACATCGTCACGATGGCCAGGCAGTCGCGGCAGTTCCTCGTCCGTGCCGTGAGTTTCCTGGCCGGTGAGCTCGGGATGCATCAGTTCCTCGACATCGGCACGGGGCTGCCGACGATGCAGAACACCCATGAGATCGCTCAGCGACTCGTCCCCGAGTCCCGCATCGTGTACGTCGACAACGACCCGCTGGTGCTGACGCATGCCCGTGCGCTGCTGGTCAACACCACTCCCGAGGGAGTGACCACGTACGTGGACGCCGACCTGCACGACCCGGACCTCATCATCGCGGACGCCCGGAACGTCCTGGACTTCACGAAGCCGATCGTCGTCATGTTCATGGGCGTGCTGGGCTACGTCGCCAACTTCGGCGAACTGCGCTCCATAATCGCCCGGGTGATGGGCGCGGTCCCCTCCGGTAGTTACCTGGTGGCGTGGGACGGTTCCAACACCGGCGAGGCCATCAATGAGGGTGGCGAGAAACTCGCGGAAACCGGTGCCATCCCCTACAACCTGCGGAGCCTGGAGGAACTCGGCCAGTACTTCGAGGGGCTGGAGTTGGTGGACCCCGGGCTGGAGTCGATCACTCTCTGGCGGGCAGACCCCGCCGAGGTCGGCGACGCCAAGCCGATCGACGCGTACGGCGCGGTGGCGCGCAAGCCGTAAAGGGGCTGAGCCGGAAATAGGGGGATATCGGACGAGGTTCTGGCCCCGGGCCTGACTGCGTCACAGCAAGCCGTACCTGCTCATGATGACCTTGGCTTCTTCGGCGGTCACCTCATGTGGTGTGCGGGCCAGCGCCTCGTGCAGGTCCGAGAGAATCTTGTCTCCCGAGCTGCGGACATATGTGCGGTAGTGGGCGAGCTGCGCGTCGAAGGCCTTGGCGGTCGGCCCCGTCCACACGTGGCCGGAGTGGAATGCCTGATAGGGCGCCTCGACGCCCGCCTCGATCTCGTGGACCAGCGGCTGCACCACGCGGAGGGCATCCTCCAGCGCCACGTAGAGCGGATTGGGCACCAGCACGGCCATGACCTGATCAACCCTCCTTGGATGAGGGGGACGCGGATGGGCTTGCCGAAGGGGCGCTGGCCGCCGTGATCAGCTTCGGCGCGATCAGCTTCATCAACGCCACCACGTCCGCCGCGTTGTCCCGCCCCGGGACACCCATCTCCAGTTGGACGCTGAGCTCCACCGTGCCGCGAGCAAGCACTGCATATGCGGCGTGGTTTTCACTGTGCCGACCGTTGAAGTAATAACCGATGGCCCCGGGGACGATTGCAGGCAACGGGGAAGCGCCTCGGAGATCTTCCTCCACCTCGCCCGGAACCCTTACTGGCGTGAGGTCGACCAGCAGCACCTTCAACCGGTCACCGCTGCGCTGATACACCCCACAGGTTCCGTCGCCCAGCCCTCCAGAACTGGTGAGGTTGAAGTAACCGCGGACGAGCGGATTGCGCACCCCCGTCATCAACTCCACGGCACGCATCGGGATGTAGTCACAGATGTACGGCGGAGCCGCCACTGCCGGCAAGGGCGTACGGTCGACCGGCCGGTCTTCGCCCTGGCAGCCGGTCAACATGACCGCTCCGCAGGCCAGCGCCGTCACGATGGCGAGCCGGGTCCTTCTCATCCGTACTGCGCGAAGCCGTTGGCAAAGCCCTGGTCCAGCCGATCCTCTACATCCCGCCAGGGCTTGCCCGACGGCCCCTCGTAGAGCCACCGATCATAGGCTTCCACCCGCCGATATGCGTCGGTGCTGTTGGTCGCCGTCTTGTCGATCATCTCCTCCTTGGTCATGAGCGTTCGGCCGTCGTCCTTGAGGAAGTTGCTGGGATTGTCTCGGGGATCGTCTCCCTTGCGCAGGCCTTCCAGCGAGGCCCAGGGATGGGTGGGGGCGGCGGGCTCGGCCGCCCCGAACAAACCGTGCTTGAGCATCGCCTGGACGGTGAGATCGTGCACGAGGGTCCGCGTCTGATCCACAGCGGCGTTAGCCTCGCTACGAGCCTTGGTCTCCGCGTCGCCCTTGACGCTGTCCTCGACCAAGCCGGTCCACGCCCCGACGACACCGGCGGTGATCGCCCCAGCCGCCATCTGCGGAAAAGCTAGCCCGGTGTTGAGCACCGCCGTCAGCACCTTCACGTTCCGCTGCTGCGCCTCGTCCAGCGTCTTCCCTTCTTCGATCTTGGCCAGCCCCGCCGCATCGGTGATCAAGCCGAAACCCGCGCCGATCCATTTCGCGTTGGTCATCAGCGTGCCGTCACCTCGTCCGGCGGCCATTTCGGCGGCGCCGTAGTCAAGCAGCCATCCGGCAAAAGCTGTCTGGGCGGCCGCGACGGGAGCGAATGCCGAGGAATCCGCGAACGCCTCCCGCATCACACTGCGCAGTTCCTCCCTGTTGAACTGCGCCCCCCAGAGGTCCTGTCCACGTGTACTGGGATTGTCAGCACCTCGAACTCCGGGCGTGACGAGGCCGTGATTCGACTGCGCGACGTGGTCGATGTCGCTGATGTAGCCGGCGAGGATACGGCCGGTGGTGACGGGCCGTATGAACGATGTGGGAGGATAACCCTTCTCGATCCGCTCGGCCTCCACGTGCACGAACTCGGAGACCAGCTTGGCCGACAGGTAGCCGCGCGAAGGATTTTGCGGCGAGCCGTCGTGATCGCGGAAGGTGAGCGTCGCGGCCTCCAGCGCCTTGCTCAGCGCCACGCCGCGGTCGGCCATGCCCCGCTCGGTCAGGAAGTGCTTCAACGCGGTGGGATCACCGGCGAAGAAGTCCTGAGCCGCCGCCGGATCACGGCTGAGCGTCTCCATGACCGACACCATGACACCCGGGTCCCGTCCGACGGGGGCCTTCACGGCTTCACGGTCCCAAGCGTCGATCTTCCTGACCACATCCAGCAGGACGGCGGTGGCGAACGTGCCGTGCTGCAGCGCCTGCGCGATCCCGTACGCCTCGTTCCATCCGGCGGCGAGGCCGGAGGTGAGCTGATCCCGCCAGGTGCCGCTCAGCTGCGAACTGGCCGTGCCCAGCGTCTTGCCGAGGGCTACCTGCAGCCGCGTCACCCCCTTGCCGTCCTGGTGCTCCACGGTCTTGGCCATCAGCCGGCGGAACTCCGCCGCCCCCAACGCGTTCATCAACGCGGTGGCGAACGTCGCATCTCCTGTGCGCTTCTCCAGCTCCGCCAGCGTCTTCTCGTCGACCTCGCCCTTCTCGGCGGCCTCGCTCACCGCGACGACGGCGGCGTAAAGGTCGGGATCATGGGCGGCCTTGCCGTACAACGCCTCATCGAACGACGACAACCCGCCGGGCACGCGGGAGGAACCGCTCCACCCCGTGGTCTGCCTGCGGATCGTCTCACTACGGCGTCGCAGATCGGGACGGCTGGTTCCCATCCAGCCCTGCGCCTCGCGCAGCACGCCCAGTCCAGAGGTGTCTAGATTGAGCCGCTGAAGCACACGGCGAATCTGCGGCTCGTTGCGACCCAGCGTTTCCTCCGCCCTGCCGAGCCCTCTCTCGAAGTCGTCCATCAAGACGGGGTTGATCCCCGAATACCCGCCGTCTACACCCTGCGACGGAGCGGGAGACGGCTGCGGGCCCACGGGCGGTACGGCGGAAGGCGACGGCTGGGGGCCACCGGTTCGCGGAGCAGGAGCCGGCGGAGGGCTCGCGGACGGCTGAGGGCTCGGGGACGGCCGGGGTAAGGGATGAGTCATGAGAGCAGCGGACTCCAGCGCGGTCGGTTGAACGAAACGCGACAACTCAGGCGGCAAGATTAATTTGCATCCGCCTTTTAGTAAAGATCCCTTTGAAGCCGATATGGTAATTAATTCTTCCGCATTCGGCGCCCTTGCCGATCGCCTCCACCAGCGCTGACGCACCCGCCTGCCGGTTCCCGCAGCGGGGTGTGCGCCGGCCGCAGGCGCGGCCATCGCCGGCGTCAGCCCGGCGGGGACCGGTCCGCCAGCAGCAGACGGCCTCCTCGGATACCGGCCATGGTATGCCGGATGATCTCCCGGACCGCGATCCGCGCCGGCCTTCCGGGGACGGTGAGGTCAGGATCGGCGGGGATGAACGGGGCCGCACCCCTGCCATGGAGGGCGAGGCCGTGGCAGGGGTGCGGCCGCTGTGACTGCACGGCTGTGGCGTGATCACGGGCAGGCGGCCGTGGGTCCGCGCTTCGAACCCGCCTCGGCGTGAGGCGGGCCCGGCGGCTCCTTGCGCAGCGAGACGGCCTGCGGGTTGGTGACCACCGGGCAGCAAAGCTCCTGGGTCAGGATCTCGGCCGAGAGCGTACGCGTCAGGCGGAGCGGAAGCGCTGCTTGATCTCGCCGATGCCCTCGATGGTGGTGACGAGCTCGTCACCCTCCTTGAGGAAAACAGGCGGCTTGCGCGTCGCTCCGATTCCGCCCGGAGTACCAGTGAATATGACGTCGCCGGGGAGAAGCGGGAGCTTCGCCGACAGTTCCGCTATCAGGGCCGGTACGGGGAAGAGCAGGTCGGACGTAGCCGACCGCTGCATCTCCACTCCGTTGAGGGCGCAACCGAGGTCGAGGTCGTCCGGATCGGCGAACTCGTCGGGGGTGACCAGCCATGGCCCCATGGGGCTGTAGCCGGGAAAGGACTTGCCCAGGCTCCACTGCGGCATCTGGTTCTTCATCTGTTCGGTGCGGTCGCTGATGTCCTGACCGACGGTCAGTCCGGCCACGTGGTCCCAGCCCCGCTCGGCCGGGACGTTGCGGGCCGGCTTGCCGACCACGACGACGAGCTCGGCCTCCCAGTCCACCCTCGGCCCGCTGAGCACGACCTCGCTGAAGGGGCCCGTGATCGACGTGGGGAACTTGGTGAACACGACGGGGAACTCAGGGGTCGACATGTCCGCCTCGGCGGCGTGGGCCCGGTAGTTCACGCCGATCCCGAACACCTGGGCAGGCCGGGGCGAAGGGGCGCCCAGGTCCTCGATCGCGTAGGGAACCGCGTCGGCGGCGCTGACCGCCTCCGCTGCCCACACCGTGAACGCGTCCCACTGCTCGTACACACTCCGCGGGTCAGCGCTGAATCGCCCGCCACTGACCTTCTCGACGTCGACGGCTCCCGCATCGGTGAACACCGTGAGCCGGCCGGACAGGTTGCCGACGCGCATCAGTGCTCCTGGTCGGTGGTGGCAAGGATCTGGTTGAAGGCGGCCGTCAGCGTCGCCAGGGGGTCGTCGGCCGCCTCGATCGAGCGGAAGGCGATGTATCCGTCGGGACGGACAAGGAGAGCGCCTTCCGGCGAGATCGCGCGGTTCCGCTGCCATGCCAACCGGATGTCGATGAAATCGACGTTCTTGCCGAGGCCCACCCGGGCGGCGCGAAGCGGGATCTCCCGTTCCTGCGCGATCTTCTCGGCTGCCTCAACCCATGCCTGGCCGTTCTCCCCCGCGATGAGGGCGAAGTGCCCATCGTGGATCAGCGATCGGAGAGGCAGCCGCTGACCGGAACGCTCCACCCAGGCATGCGGCAGCGGGTGACCCGGCCTGGTGCTGGGCTGGTACAGACGGGTCTCGTCCGGGGAAACCGGGGCTGGGGATCCGTCACCGACAACCGCGGCGGAGTCGTAGGTGTAGCCGAAGTCAACGTTGTGCTGGTGGTATTCGAGCGTGCTGATACCGAGCCACTCGTTGAACTCGTGCCGCCGCTCGGCGGCGCCGGGAACATCGTCGTCCCAGAACTTGCGCAGCTCCGCCCAGTTCTCCTCGGCGCTCTTGCTGGGCGAGACTCCCAGCGACGAGGCCATGTTGATCTGATTGCCGACACTCGCGGTCGAGGCCTCGATGTTGTTCAGATTGACCGGCCGGCGCTCGACGGTGTACGTGTCGAGCAGACCGTCTCCGGCACGCCCGGCCAGCACCGCGGCGAGCTTCCAGCAAAGGTTGTAGACATCCTGGATCGCGCTGTTGAGGCCGAGGCCGCCCGACGGGGGAACGCGGTGCGCGGCGTCGCCCAGCAGGAACACGCGGCCGGCCCGGAAGTCTTCGACCAGGAACCGTTCCAGATGCCACTCGCTCACCCCGATGATCTCCGGGTCGAGGTCAGGGAGTCCCAGTGCCTCACTCGCCCATTGCAGCATCAGCTCGGGCTGCGACGCGTCCAGGTCCGGCCGGGACACGGCGAGCAGCCACTCCTCGGAGTGGCGGTCCCACCGCTCGGGGCCCTGCGGTACGAGCACGGCTCCGTAGTCCAGGTGCTCCGGGTACTCGGGGTTGAAAACCCAGGTGAGGATCGAGTCGTCGCCGGGGAGGTGCTGCGACAGATCCATGGACAGGTAAAGACTGACCAGCTTGCGGAGACGCTCATGCATGGTCACCTTGATGCCGGCCAACTTGCCCACCGTCCGGCCGGCGTCGGCACCCAGAAGGTAGGACGAGCGGACGGTGTAAGTCTCGCCGGAGCCCCGGTCCAGGATGGTCGAGGTCACCCCGTCGGCGTCCTGTTCGAGGCCGACCAGTTCGTGGTTGAACCGGACCGTCGCCTCGGGGTAGCTTTCCGCGTGCGCCTTGAGCATCGGCTCCGTACGCAGCAGGGAAAGGTTGGCGATCGCCTCCGGGCTCGCGGCGATGTAGTCGGGGTCGGTGTAGCCCCCGCCCCAGGCCTCCACGAATCCGAGGAGGCGGCCGTGCCCGTCCTCCGGGCCGCCGCCCGCGAGCCCCGAATACCAGGCGACGCCCCTCATGTGCTCCGGCGGCGCGCCCTTGGCCTTGACCTCGTCGGAGATCCCCATGTCGGTGAAGATTTCCATGGTCCGCTGGTTGAGGATGTGCCCCCGAGGCAGGTTCGTCGTCCCCGGGTAGCGGGTGACAAGCAACGAGGGGACGCCCAGTCTGGACAGCAGGATCGACGAGGTCAGTCCGGCCCCGCCACCACCGACTATCAGGACCGGAACTTGAACATCGATCTTCTGTGACACGTGGCACCACTCCCTGGCATTTGTGTCATTCGGAGGAAACGAAGCTGAGGAGAGTTCAGCCGGAACCATTTCCCGGCCGGGCGCGCCGACCCGGTCGGCGCGGAAATCGAAGAGGCGTGACGGCTTCTCGTCGCCGTCTCACACCCGGGCGTGGGAAACGTTAGGTTAACCGGGTGTTTCCCGTCTAATACGAAAAGGCTCCGTGATTGATATCCGCGGCCGACATTGTTGCGGCGGCCCCGGGTTCGCGGGGAACCTGACCGACCGGCGGTTCGACCACACGGGGGGTGTCCAAGTTCCGGTCCCGCGTGGTCGCCCATGCGCTGGAGGAGCGGGCGCTGGATGTGCCGCTGGCCCAGCTGAGCGGGAAATGCCTGGTCAAGGCACACGGAACCAGCCCACCGACTCTACACACGTGCTGGGCGCGATCCGCGATCCCAACCGGCTGGAGTCGGCCGGGGAGTGCGTGCGCGCCGCGCCGGAGGCGATCTCGGCCGCCGCACACGGCTGGGTCTCCTTCGACGACGGCGGGGAAGGGCTCCCGCCGCGGACGAGACCGTGCCGGATGTCAAGGCGACCAAGGCGTCAATCAGGGGCGTGAAGCGATCGTGGGCGAGTTCCCCGGCGAGGTCTGCCCGGCCCTGCCTGGCGCGGTCAGCGTGGTCCGCGCTCCCGCTCATCCTGATCCGGCTGGACGCATGGTGGAACGGCCACCCGCTCGACCGGACGCCACCGGGCGTCACCTGCCGGAGAAGCCGGGCTTCCGCTTCTGCAGGAACGCCGCGACGCCTTCGGCGAAGTCGGCCGTACCGGTCAACATGGTCTGCCCCGCCATCTCGATGGCGAACGCCTGCTCCAACTGGCCCAGGGTCGCGGCGTTGAGGGCGTGTTTGGTCTGCGCGTAGGCCACTGTCGGGCCTTGTGCCAGCCGTGCGGCCAGCTGCTCCACCTCGGAGTCGAAGGTTTCATCCGGCACCACATGAGTGATCAGCCCCCAATCCGCGGCGAGCGGCGCCGGGACCCGCTCCGCCAGCATCGCGATCCGGGCCGCGCGGGCACGGCCGATGGCGTTGGGGACCAGCACACTGGCGCCGCCGTCGGGCATCAGGCCCACGTTGGCGAAGGCGAGCAGGAAGTAGGCCGACTCGCGGGCGAGGATGACGTCCGCGGCGAGTGCGACCGAGCAACCACCCCCGACAGCAGGGCCGTTGACGGCGGCCAGCACGGGTTTGGGCACCTCCCGCAGCGCGCGGACCAGCCGGTTCACGCCGTCGAGAGTGCCCGATCCGCCCTTGTAGGACGGATCCGCACGCACGCTCAGGTCGGCCCCGGAGCTGAAGGCCCGGCCCGCACCGGTGATCACGACCGCCCTGAGGTCCGGGTCTCCGCCGCCCGCCTCGACCGCATCCGCCGCTGCGTGGAGCATCTCCGGGGTGAGCGCGTTGAGGGTGTCCGGGCGGTTGAACGTCACTCGGAGGACCGGGTCGAGACGTTCGACGAGCAGGTCGGATCGGATACTCACTGCCGGCCTTTCGGGGTGGGCTGTCGCGGGCCACCGGACTGAAGGCCACGACGGCTCCGCCCGGAATGGTCTCCGGCCGGGCCGGCACCGCGGGCGCCGGCATCCGAGCGCCTCACGAAGCGGAGAGGAAGGCGTCGATGGCGGCCAACGTGGCCTCGGGGGCCTCCTTCACCGGAATATGCCCGGCGCCAGGAATGATTTCGAACCGGGCGTCGGCAAAGGCCTCGGCGAAGGCCTTGCCGTACTCGGGCGGGTACACCGGGTCGTTCTCCCCCCACAGCACCAGGGTGGGCGTCTGGACGCGCCGGAGGCGCCGCAGCAGCTTCGGGTCCCTCAGCGACTGCCCGGCGTAGGCGTATACGACGTGCATGTTGGCGGGCATGGGGCGGCCCCCCGGCTGCTCCCAATCCAGAGACATCGTATGTCCGGGGATCTCGGGACCGATGGGGTCGATCAGCACCATCCGGCTGATTCGGCGGCCGCGGTCGCGCACCGCCATCTCGGACGCGACCCAGCCGCCGAAGGACGTCGCGATGACCACGACGTCGCCGAGGTTCTCGTCCTCCAGCAGGTCCAGGTAGGCGTTGGCGAGGTCGTCCACGCCGGAGAACCAGGCCGGCCGGAGCGTGCCGTCCCAGCCCGGATGGGTCGGCGCTATGACGGTGGAGGTCGCCTCGAAGTGGTCGAGGATCGCAACCGTGTTGGCGGGGCCGTGGCCGCCGTGCAGGACGAGTATCGGTCGGCCGGAACCGGCCTTCGTTAGGGTCAGGGACAGCTCGGGGTAGAGCTGGATCTGCCGAGACATGGTGTCGCTCTTCATCAGTTCCTGGTCTCCTGGGGGCGATGCGGCGAATGCTCAGGGAGCGGAGGGGTGAGCGGGGCCGGCGATGGAGGACGGGCTGCGCCCGGCGGCGGTGCCGCCAGACGCAGCCAGCTGGGCGTCACTCTGCGAACGCGTGGATCCAGCAGCTCATGGAACCGGCCGCGCTCCACCCGGGCTTGGTGCGGTCCGTCAGTGCGAACTGGCCATCAGCTCGGCAAGGTCGTCGGGCTTGATGAGCGAAGGGGCGATGGGCGGACCCCAGACGGCTCCGACCTCGAACACGCCGGGCTCCCACACCTGGTCGTCGGTGATCTCGTCCATCCCGCAGTAGTACTCGCACTGGTTCCCTGCGGGATCGCGCAGGTAGTAGAAGTAGTTCGAGCCGACCGCGAGCCGTCCGAAACCCCAGGTGTGCCGCTCGGGGTGGCCCTCCAGGACCGCCTTCGCCGCGCGGCCGATCGAGTCCACGTCGGCGACCTCCCACGAGCTGTGGTGCAGGTAGTTCACCGGCGACGCGCCCACCACCAAATTGTGGTGGTCCGTCGAGCAGCGCATGAAGGTCGCCGCGTTGCGCACCTCATCGCTGACCTTGAACCCGATGCCGTCCGTGAAAAACCGCTGCGTGGTCTCGGCGTCGGTCGATCCGAGGAAGACATGGCCGAGCTTGCGCGGACGCACGGGCTCGTCCGCCAACATCGCGAGCACCGATCGCGCCCGGTGGTTGGGCAGATGAGGATCAGGAGCGGGTTTCGGGCGGATGTGGGGGGCGACCGAGATGGTCACGGTCAGGCCCGTCACCGGTTCGGTGGTCGTGAGCCGGTCGCCGTCCACATCGCTGGTCACGTCGAAGCGCTTCAGGGACGCGGCGATACGGCCGAGGTCGTCCTGATCGTCGGCGCCGATACCCACGGCGAGCAGCCTGCGGACCGGCGTCTCCACGATGCGCAGCTGCCGCGGACCTCCGTCGACGGTGCCGAACCAATGCTCCCCGGGAGTCACCGGCTCCTGGGGGATGAGCCCGTAGGTGGTGTAGTACTCGACTGTCTCCTCAACGTTTGGGACGCCGAGGGTGATATCGGTCAGGCGATGTAGCGACACGGGACTTCTCCTCATGGTCGAACCGGTATGACGCGGCGACGGGTGCGCCACGCGCAATGGGGAGGGCCCGGGCTCGCGGCCCGTCCGGACGGCGCCCTCCGATTGCGAGTACTCAGACTGCCCCGGTCACCCGGGCCGACGTCGGGGACGCCGGCCCGAATCCGCAGAGTCCCGCACGGTAAGGCCCTGCCTGACAGTCAAGCGGCCGGGCGAGGATCAGGACCCGCCCGGCCGCGGCGGCGCCGACCCCGCCACAGGCGCATCGGCCCGAATACGGCATGACTGTCACCCGATTCCGCAGTCGTCTCGCTTTAGCCATTTTGCGTCGACCAGACTGCGGAGGTCAAAAGAACTGCCGGCCATCCTTCCGCCGAATGGCGATCACGGGGGCGGGGACGGGGCAAATCGATCTTCATCGCCCCTGGTCAGAGCCGATTGTGTAGCCCAAGTGAATCAAAGTGGATTATTTTGGTGTTGGACGACGCCGCGGAATTTTCCTACCTTGCAGATGTTTCACCGTATGGTAGCGCCCGCCATTTCAGCGGAATTTCCCGTGCATCCATGCGTGCGCGGCACAAGCAGGTCGCTAGGGCAGCGACCTCGGCCTCAGCTCCTCGGCGGCGTCCCGGAGCCTGGTGAAGCCGCCGTCGCGGCGCAGCCCGGCGACCCACGCCCGGAACCACTCGGCCTCGTGCAGCGGGCTGGCCTGGGCATCCGGCCGAGCGAACCTCGCGAGGTCGGTCATGCGTCGTCCCGGTCCTCGTCGGGCTCCCCGCCGATCGGCACCAGGACGGCCTCGATGGGGCCGCGCCGGGTCGGGGTGAACCCCAGAAGTTCCCTGGCGAGCTCGTCGTTGCCGGAGAACCCGGCCGCGGAGTCGACGAGCGCGCACCCGTCCCAGAGAACGAGCATGGCCGAGACCGTGTGGGACGCCTTGTCGCTGTGCATGTCGTAGTGGGCCGCCGCGGGGACCGTGTCGTACCGGACCCACAGGTCGTGACCGGTCATGAACACGTCGAGGTCGTAGCGCACGGTGAGCCCGAGCAGGTCCGGCTTGTAGACGTCGTCGATGCCGGCGAACGCCTCGTCGAGCGCGATCATGCGGGGGCAGGTCGCCGCGGCCGAGCCGTACAGGGCGTTGGCGGCCGCGAAGAGCGGCAGGTGGATCGCGGCGGACTTCTCCCCGCCCGACATCTGAGAGTGGCGCTTCCTGCTCAGCTTCACCTCCTCCTCCCCCGGGACCTTGAGCCGCAGCTCGAACGAGCGCCAGGCGCGGTAGTCGAGGACCGTGGAGAGCGCCTCCTTGTACGTCGCCCGCGGATGGCCGGCCCGATACTCGTGGATCATCTGCCGGAGGAGCCGGCGCAGCTCGGCCAGTTGGGCGGGCCCGAGGCCGTCCTGTCCCAGCAACTCGGAGACCTCACGCTGGGCATCAGTGACCTTGTCGGAGACCACCCAGCGGATGCCCACGGTGGTGCCGGTCGACATCGGCCTGGACCGGGTGTCGGCGTCCATGCCCTTGACCAGGTCCTTCGCGAGGAAGACCCGGTCGAAGATCTGCTGGGCCAGACCGGCCAGCAACTCGTCCTCCAGGACCCTGCGCTCCCGCTCCTCCAGCAGGACGCCCTGCTCCTCGGCACGCTCGGCGACCCGGCGCGCGAAGCCGGCGACCGGGTGACGGCCGTCGGCGTCGTGCACCCGGACCATGACCAGTGACTCTCCCTGCTCCCAGTCGAGCCGGTAGTCCTCCTCGCAGGCGTTCAGCGCCTCTCCGAACTCCTTGAGCGCCTCCGACATCCGGTCGCGCGCCCTCTTGCGGGCCGTCTCCCCCGCCTGCCGACCGGAGGTGACCGACTCGCACAGACGGAGGAGCTCCGCCGCGCCCTCCGGGAGAACAGACCGGACCGCGAGCGCCGCGTCCGCCCCGTCCGCCTCGGCCAGCCGTTCGACGATCTCGGTGGCGGCCCGATCCGGCTCGGCCCACCGGGCGCGGTCCGGCCAGACGGGCTCGTACGGCATGCCGAGCACCGGCCGCAGCTCCGCCTGCGTGAACGGCGCGAACGACGCGAGCTGGTCGAGCAGCTCACGCACGGCGGACACGAGCGAGGCGAGCCCGTGTTCGCAGGCTGCCGTGGCCTTCACCAGAGCGTCGTGCTCGTCACGGACCCGCTGGTCCGCGGACCGCAGGGTGCTCGTCGCCGCCGCGAGCGACAGCTCCGCTTCGTTTATCTGGTCCAGAATCTCCTTCAGCGGCGCGCTGAGCGCCTCCTCCAGGGCGGCCAGGCGCTCGGCGAGGCCCAGGTGGGCCTCCTCCCTCTCCGCCAGGCCGTCGGACGCGGTCCTGAGCTCGGCCTCGAGCCGCTCGATCGTACGGCGCCGCGCGTCGAGGTCCTTCTCCAGCTTTCCGATGGCGGCGAGGTGCTGGAAACGGCGTTCGGCGGCAGCCGTGAAGTCGCCGATCGCCTTGGCGACCGCCTCGACCTCGGCGGGCGCGGACGGCATGTTCCGGTCCGCGGCCGTCTGCCGGAGGCGCCGCCGCTCGGCGTCCATCTCGGCGGTCGCGCCGTCGAGGACGGTCGCCGCGTCCGCGTGCTCATCACGAGCGGCCGCGAGCAGCGTCGACTTCTCAGCCAGCGCCGCCACCGCCTTGTGGATGTCCCTGCCGACCGGCCTCAGCTCCGCCCGGGCCCGGCCGAGATCGTCCAGCCGCTGCCGGAGCGCGTCACGCGCCGCCTCGGCACGCTCGCGCTCCTGGGATCTGTCCTTGATCTCCCGCTCGTACTCGGCGATCCGGGCCCGCCGCCGGGCCGCCCTGTTGGTGGCGCCGATGTACTCCGGCGCGGTCTTGGCCTGCGCGCCCAGGTGAACGCCGTAGCCGAACTGGCCCCGCGTGCTGATCACCGGAGCCTGGGAGGCGACGTCGAGCTCCTCGGTCAACGAGATCGAGCCGAGCACCTCGGCGACGACCGACGCGGGAACGAGGCTCTGCTCCTCCGGCACCAGCACGCTCGCCAACGTTCGCCCGCCCGGCCGCAGCGACGGCGGCGCCGCCAGCAGGTACGCGTCGGCCTCCGCCCGCTTCACCGCTTCGGCGGTGAGGTGGGGATCGGGGTGGATCCAGGCGGTGAGCAGCCCCGCGGCGTCCAGGGCCCCTTCGACCGCCGCCGCGTCGGCCGGTGAGACCTCCTCCGCGAAGCGCACCAGCCGCCACAGCGGCGCCCCGGGCCGCCCGTCGCGCTCGGCGTGACGGGTGGCGGCCAGCGGAGGCGCGTCGTCGCGTTCGGACGCCACCTCGTCCCGCCGTGCCGTCAGCCGTTCGATCTCGGCGGTGAGGCGCTCCAGCGTCGCGTCAAGTCCCGCCGCCTCGGTGGCCGGCGTCGTGCGCCGCGCCTCGGTGAGGTCCCCGAACACCTCGCCCAGGCTGGGCGCTCCCGCCTCCCGGAGCAGAGCCAGGCTCTCGAACAGGGCCCCGGCGTCGTCGTGGCTCACCAGCGGCCCATACGGATCAGCGGTGTGAGCGGCCGTGTGAGGAGTGGCCCACCTGCCGGCCCAGGCGCGTAGCTCCCCCTCCGCCCGGGCGAGCGCCTCACCGAGCGCCCGCTCGGCCAGCCCGCACGCGTCCTCCACCGCCTCGATCTTCTGCAGCGCCTTCTGTACGGCATGCCCGGCGCGCTCGCGTTCCCGCTCCGCGTCCTCGGCCTTTCGCAGGCCGAGCCGTACGTCCTCGACGTCCTGGAGGCGGGCGACGGCCTGCACCCTGGTCTCCTGGAAGTCGGCGTCCTCGTTCCGCGGGATCCCGGCGAGCCCGGCCGCCTCCGCCCGCGCGGCGGCGTGCCGTGCGGCCCCCTCCCGGGCCTCGGTGAGCTCCTGGTCGACCTCGCCGGCTTCGCGCCGGAGATCGGTGATGTGGAGGGAGCTTCTGGCGTTCGCCTCCCGTGTCCGGGCGATCTCCCGCGCCCCTTGGGCGACCCGCGCGCGCAGGCCCTCCAGCTCGGTCTGGGCGGTGTACGCCTCGTGTTGCTTGAGGGCGTCGAGCCGGCCTTCGAGCTTCTTCTGCTCGATCGTCGCGGCCCCGCGCGCCTCCTCGGCCTCCTGCCGCGCGGCGCCGGCGCGGCGCATCTCGGCCCACGCCTCCCCGACCTGGACGGCCGGCCGGACCACCTGCTCGACGCGGGCGTCGATCCGGCCGAGGTGGGCGCGCACGCCGACCTGGAGGTAGTCCGCGTAGCAGGCGAGGAAGGCCCGGGCGGCGCCGTCGGCGGCCACGAGATCGTCGGCCAGGCGCTGGACCGCCGCGAGGTTGTCGAAGTCCCGGGCCGCCTGCTCGATCAGGTCGTCGGAGACGGGGCTCAGACCGGCGGTGAGGGTGTCGGAGACCTTCCCGGGGTCGAGGTCCTTGGCCAGCAGCGGTCTGCGCAGCGCGAGCAGCAGGTCGAGCAGTTGTGTGTACCGTTCCCGCCCGAGGCCGAAGAGGGCGGCGTCGACCGCGTCCCGGTAGTCGCTGGGGTTGTTGCGGGCCGCCCCGGATTCGAGCACCCGCTTGAGCTGCTGCTCGGTCAGCGGGCGGGACTCCTCCGACAGCAGCCCGAAGTCGACGCCGACCCGCTTGGCCGTGACGAAGTAGGTCCTCTTCACGTCGGGCCGGTCCCTGTGGGCGTGCATGGCGATGATCAAGGTGACGGTGCGGCCGCCGCCCGCGAACTCCATCCACACGAACCCGTACTCCGACTCCTGACCCCGGTAGAGCAGGTTGGACTTCATCGTGCGGTTCTCGCCGCTGAACGGGTCGAGCCGGCGGGCGTCGATCACGCCGTCGAGGATGAAGGGGAACAACACCTCCAGGGCCTTGGTCTTGCCCGAGCCGTTGTGCCCGCGCAGCACCAGCCTGCCGTCCGCGAACACGAACTCCTCGTCCGTGTAGTCCCAGATGTTGATCACACCGGCACGGGACGGCTTGAACCGGGTCACGCCGACTCCCCTCCTTCGAACAGGTCCAGTTGGCCTTTGGGCGGGGCCGGGATCGCCAAGGTGATGTTGCGGTAGCGGACCGCCGCCGGGAGCAGCAGCACGCCGCCGGGCACCGGCCGCACCAGGCGCATGTCCGCGAGCAGGGCGAGCGCGGCGTCGAGCAGCCCATGGGGGTCCTGCTGCCAGGCGCTGGTGAACGAGGCCGCGCCGAACCTGTCGTACAGCTCCTCGACGAGCGCCCTGAGCCGGTGCCGTTCCACGAGCACGAGCGGCTCGGGACGGCGCGGCGGCATCGGCACGCGGTGCTCGGACGACCACGCGAGATCGCGCACGACGCCGGCCTGCGGCAGCGCGGAGTCGATCCGTTCGAGGAGATCCCGCTGCAGATCCGCCTCAACCGGCGGCTCGAGCCGCCCGAGCGCTTCGACCGGCGGCTCGAGCCGCCCGAGCGCTTCGACCGGCGGCTCGATCCGCGCGAGGGCCTCCGCCGATGAACCGGACGGGCCAGGAGCCCCGGCCGGCTCAACGCGACGGCCGGGGGCGTCAGCGGGCGGATTCGGCCAGACGGGGGTTACGCCCTGCTCTTCGAGCAGGTCGGCGATCCGGGCGAGCAGGAGACCCGCTGCCCGGTTGACGGCCCCGCCTCTGCCGGGGAACGCCCTGTCGGTGAACCTGCCGCTCGGATCGGCGAGCAGCACGCCTTCGGCCCGGCGCTCCACGACCAGGCCGGTGAACCTCGCCAGGTTATCCACGACGTCGTCGCGTCGCAGGACCGCGGCCGCGTCCGCGTCGAGATCGGCGTAGTAGACCACCGGCTGCTCCAGCAGGAGCCTGCGCACCCGCCTCTCAGCGGGGCCGCCGAGGCCGTCCAGCAGGCCGGCGGCGCTGGTCAGATGCTGTATCGGACGGGACGGCCGGAAGATCGTCGCGCAGATGTCGTGGTCGATGTCGTACAGCGCGTCGCCGCCGTCGCCGCGCGCCCACGCCTCGACCGAGCCGTCGGAGAGGTTCAGCGCTCCGCGGTCCACCAGCCAGCCGATCACGTCGACGACCGCCGCCTTGTGCCCGGGGACGACCGGGTCGAAGCCGAGACCCTTGATGGAGTTGGCCACCGGCGCGAACAGGCGCACCAGATCGGCCAGGCTGATCTCCACCCGTGACCTCTGGAAGGAGCCCAGCACCAGACAGAGATACGCCAGCCGCCTCCGGTCGAAGGCCTTGCCCGCCTTGTTGGCGAAGACCTTCCCGCGCGACGGGTTCAGGGCGTCGAACCGGCGGACCAGCCGCACCTGACGGGTCGTCGCGATCAGGCTGTAGCCGAACAGGTCGCGAAAGTCGCGGGTGAGCCGGTCGGCCCAGGGCAGCACCCGCTCCAGCACGCCGGGGCGGGGGTGAACGGCCGTGATGAGGTCGCTGGTGAGCACCAGCCGTACCGCGTCCTGGTAGGCGCCGAGGTCGCCGATCGGGACATCGGCGGCCGCGCGGGGCTCAGCCATTCGCCGCCCCGGAACGCGCGGAGAACTCCAGGGCGAAGCCGGGCAGGTGCAGCAGGCCATGAGCGGTCCGGACGCTGCTGCCCCCTGAGCGCGGAACGAGCCTGAGGACCACGGTGTCGTCGCTGCCGGTCGCGGACCTGAGCCGGCCCGAGACGACGGAACGGGCCTCCAGCGCCCTGGTGAGCAGGGACAGCACCACGCGGGTCTCGGCCTCGTCCAGAACCCGGCCGTGGGCTCCACTGTCCACGAGGCCGCGGGCTGCCTCGCGTTCGGCCACCCTGGCCGCGATCTGCTGCCTGCGCAGGTCGGCCCGGGCCCGCAGGTCGGCGCGGACCGGTTGCGGGATGCCGGGACCGGCCTGCCGTCCCGTCCGGAAGGGAGTGAGCGCGATCTCGACACCGGGCGCGGCCCACCACGTGGCGCGCGGTGAGATCTGCTCGACGTCCTCGTGGGCGCCGCCGAGGTGCCGCGCCGACCCCATGTTGAACGCGGCCGACATCAGCGCGTACGCCGCGTCCTCGTCCGGCGTGTCGCATATCCATTCGGCGAGATGCCGCAGCTCCGAGGCCCGGTTCACGCCGCCGCGCTGGGCCTCCGCCAGTTGCCGGAGCAGGGCGATCACGCCCGACACCGCGGTCCGGGTCGCGCGGCGCAGGTCGGCGGCGCCGGACTCCGCGCCGGGCTCCGCGGTGAACCAGGCGCGCAGCACCTCCCAGCGGCGCTTCCAGTCCTCTATCCGCTCGCCCGCGCTGAGGAACGGCCTGTCGTCGGCGTCCGCGGCTCTGACGAGCATCGTGTTGACCCCCGTCGCCTCGACCTCCAGCACGGCTCTGTGCAGGCGAGGCAGATAGCGGTCGAGCTCCGCCATGAAGTCGGTCATGTGGGTGAGCAGGGCGTTCTTGTAGCGGAGGAACAGCTCCGGCGAGGCCTCGGTCGAGGTGACGATCTCGCCCAGAGTGACGTGGAACCGGGCGGACCGGCGCACCATGTCCTCCATGACCTGGTCCAGGCGGGAGAGCCGCCGGTAGACCTGCTCGTCGTCGCCACCGCGGTTCGCCACGGCCAGCGACTTCAGGTCGTCCAGGATGTCGGAGAACACCAGCCGGGACAGGTTCGCGTCCCGGACGCGGGCGGCCAGCACGTCCTCCACCGCGGTGAACGCCCGGTAGCCGAGCTCGCTGAACTGGTAGACGGACTGCCTGTTGCGGTAGCGCGCCAGCGATCCCGCCCGGGACGCGTCCTCCAGCCGGAGGATGATCCCGTCGGCGGACAAGGCGTCGAGCCGGCCGCGCAGGGACGTGTCCACCAGGGGAACCTCGTCGTGGATCAGCGCCAGCTCCGCCATCGCCGCCGCGACGTCGTCGCTGTCCACCTGGACGCGGTGCACCGCCCGCAGGCGGTCCATCGCCCTGAGCACCCAGAGATAGACGACGTAGTCGTCCCTCTGGGTGAAGTTGAACAGCTTGAACCTGTCGCCCACCGCCAGCGCGTCCAGGTCGAGCGCTCGGCTGCCGCCCCGTGAATCTGCCATGACCCCGCGAGTATGCCGTAAGTCACCGACATTAAAGGCCGGCCACGCCCCCGGTCACGCCGCGCACAGCCCGGACGCGCGGACACGCTCGAAACATGACCGCCCTGTTAACGGCCCTTGTCTACTCATCAGACGTCTGATATCTATTGACCAGTCGCTGACGCGGCCACCAAGCCAGTCCAGAACTCGCCTGGAACCCGTCGCTCGTGAGGCCCCCGCAACAGCCGGAACAAGCCCCCGAACAAGCCCGAACAAGCCAGTCCTCGTTCAGGAGCAGCGAACCGCCTTCGTGAACAGGACGGAGAGATCGTGGAAATGCTCGACCAGTCATTCGCCGTCTCGGTGTTCAAGACCTCCCTCGGACATCCGTCCGATGTCTCAGGAGTCGTGGACCTGATCGAGCAGGGCGCTTTCACGGCGGACCAGGTCGTCGCTGTCGCGGGGAAGACCGAAGGCACCGGTGCCACGGACGACGAGACGCGCATGGCCGCCGACCGAGCCTTGAGATCCGTGCTGAGCGAGAGGGGGACACGCTCGGATGCTCAGATCCGGAGTCTTCCCATGGTCTTCTCCAGTGGCGCCGTCGGGCTGCTGGAACCGAACGTCGTGGTCTTCGTCCGCAAGCCCTGTGAACCCGGCGACCCCGCCGAGTCACGCCTGACGATCGGCACCTCGCAGACGCCGGTCATCCGGGATGACGAGGCCGGGCGCCTGCCCATGGTGTCGGCCGTCGCCCGGTCGGTCGAATTCGCCGCGTCGAGCGCCGGAATCACGCCTCGGGACGCGACGTACATCCTGGCCAAGAGCAAGATGCCGGCCGCCCCCGAGGCAGCCTCTCCTCAGGGGGGCCCGGCAGCGCTCACGCGGGCGGACGACATGCCCACCCTGCTACGCACCAGCGGCGCGGCCGCCCTCGGCATCGGTGTCGCGATCGGCGACGTCGCCATGCCGCGGGAAGCCGACATCGGGACGAACCTTGAGCTGTGGTCGGGCCGGGCCTCGACGTCCACCGGCCACGAGAACGCGGAAACCCAGGTCGTCCTCCTCGGAAACCGTCCCGGGGCGGGAGGCTCCCTGCGGATCGGCCGCGCAGTCATGGAGGACGTCCTCGACGTGTCCTCGTTGAATCGCGCGATTCGTGACGCGGGGCTGGAAGTGCCGGAGACCCATGTCCCTGACGAGATCCGGCGAAAAGTCGTGGCGGTCTTCCTGAAGTGCGCCACGCCCGTCAAGACGCTGAGGGGCCGGCGCCAGGTGCAGGGGGACCTGAACCCTCACTACATCGCCCAGGTCAAGGCCACCGTCGGGGGCATCTTCGCGGCTGCTCTCGGAGACCCCGCCGTCTACATCTCGGGCGCCGCCATTCACCAGGGGCCCCCGGGAGGCGGGAGCGTCGCGGTGATCGTCGACAAGTCGTAGTCCCGGGCGCCGCCCGGCGAGGTCGCACCCCGGACAGCCGCGACCTCTGCCACACCCGCGACCCCCCGACGCCGCGGGACACCCGCGACGCCAGGCTGCAAGGCAGGAGCACAACCGTGACCATGACGTACGAGGCCAACCTCGCCACCATCGAATCGCTCGTCAGCCGTACCGACGCCTTCATCGGCGGCGAGTTCGTCGGCGCGCGAAGCGGCGCCCGCTTCACCTCCGTCTCACCGAGGGACGGGCGCGCCATCGCCGAGATCGCGGCATGCGACGAAGCCGACGTCGATCTCGCCGTGATCGCCGCCCGCCGGGCCTTCGACGACGGCAGGTGGAGCCGGATGGCGCCACGTCTGCGGAGGGTCGTGCTCCAGCGGCTGGCCCGGCTCGTCGAACGGGACGCGCACGAGCTCGCGCTGCTCGAGAGCCTCGACATGGGCAAGCCCGTCTCGGACGCGCTGGCCGTCGACATGCGAGTGGTGGTCCAAACTCTCGACTTCTACGCCGAGGCGATCGACAAGCTGTACGACGAGGTCGCACCGACCGGCCACGACACGCTGGCGACGATCACCCGGGAGCCCATCGGAGTCGTCGGCGCGGTCGTTCCGTGGAACTTCCCGCTGATGCTCGCGACCTGGAAGATCGCGCCGGCCCTCGCCGCCGGCAACAGCATGGTCCTCAAGCCCGCGGAGCAGTCGTCGTTGAGCGTCCTGAGGCTCGCCGAGCTGGCGGCCGAGGCGGGCGTGCCCGGCGGCGTGCTCAACGTGGTCCCCGGCTACGGTCATACGGCCGGCGCCGCGATCGGGCTCCACATGGACGTCGACGCGGTCACGTTCACGGGTTCGGGACCGGTCGGCCGCCGGTTCCTGCGGTACTCGGCTGACAGCAACCTCAAGCAGGTCTCTCTCGAGCTCGGCGGGAAGAGCCCGCAGATCGTCATGGCCGACGCTCCCGACACCGCGGAGGTGGCCGCCGGCATCGCGGGGGGGATCTTCTTCAACCAGGGTGAGGTCTGCTCGGCCGGATCCCGGCTGCTGGTGCATTCCTCCCGCAGAGAAGAGCTGACCGAGGCGGTCGTCCTGGCGGCGAAGAACCTGCACGCCGGCGATCCTCTCGACCCGTCCACCAGGCTCGGCGCCCTCGTCGGCGAAGAGCACATGCGCCGGGTGCTGGGCTACGTCGACGGAGCGGTTCGGCAAGGCGCCTCGGTGCTCGCCGGCGGCGGGCGGGCCCTGGACGGCTCCGAGGGCTTCTTCATGGAAGCGACCGTGATCGACGAGGTTCGCGCCGACACGCGCATCGCCCAGGAGGAGATCTTCGGGCCAGTCCTCGTGATCATGCCGTTCGACACCGTCGACGAGGCCGTCGAGCTCGCCAACAGCACGCCGTACGGCCTCGCGGCCTCTGTCTGGACCAAGGACCTGTCGACCGCGCATCGCACTGCGAAGGCGGTTCGAGCCGGGACGGTCTGGGTCAACTGTTATGACGCCGCGGACATCACGGTGCCCTTCGGCGGCTACAAGGAGTCGGGGTTCGGGCGGGACAAGTCGCTTCACGCCTTCGACAAGTACACCCAGCTCAAGACGACGTGGGTGCAGCTGTGAAGGACATTCGAGACAGGAATCCAGCATTGACCAGTCATCAGATGTCTGATGGGATCGGGCGTCACAAGAGCCGAGAGGACGGAACGGAGATGCGGACTTCGATCGCGGGGCAGCCGGGGCGGGCGCGGAAACGGCGCTCTCACATTGGCCGGCGGGCATGGCCGGCATCGGTGGTGGCCGGCGCTCTCGCGTTGGCGGTGACGGCCTGTAGCACGGCGGAATCCGGCGCCCCGGCTGGAGATGCCGCCGGATCGAGCGAAAAGCCGATCGTGGTGGGTGTCGCCGCGGGCCTCAGCGGCGTTCTGGCGCCCTACGAAGGGGCCGCCCTTGAGGGGGCCAAGATCGCCGTCGCGGAGATCAACGCCAAGGGCGGCGTGCTCGGGCGGGAGCTCAAGCTGGTCACCGCGGACACCCGTTCCGACATCAACGCCTCGACGACGGCGGGCCAGGAGATCCTCTCCAAGGGCGCCGACGTGGTGCTGACCTCGATCGACCTGAACTTCGGCGGTGGCACCGCCTCGGTCGTGCAGGCGGCCGGGAAGGTGGCGATGTCGATCGGCGGCGGATCGGCGCAGTGGGCCAAGTTCGGGCCGCAGGTGTTCTCCCTGGGCACCCCGGTCGGCAGTGACAGCGCCGTGATGGCGCAGTGGGCCAAGTCCAAGGGCCACACCTCGACATACCTGCTGATCGACACCTCGACGGACTACAGCAAGGACCTCTGCGACGGGTACGGCGAGGCCTTCAAGAAGGCGGGCGGCACGGTTCTGGGCGCCGACACCTTCGGCAACGGCGACAGCTCCCTCGCCTCGCAGGTGACCCGGATCAAGGCGCTGCCTCAGGCCCCCAGTGTGATCGCGCTGTGCTCGTACCCGCCCGGCGGCGCCCTCGCGGTGAAGTCGCTGCGCAACTCCGGGGTCGAGGCGCCCATCCTCTCCGGCAGCGGCATGGCCGGGGACTTCTGGTTCAAGAAGACGATGCCGCACCTGAACGGCGTCTACACCGTGGACTGGGCGTCCGTGTGGGGTGACGACCCCAGTCCCGAGGTCAACGCCCTGACCAAAAAGTTCCGGGACAGCGGCATCGACGTGCAGAACTCCTACGGCGTGATGGGTTACGTGGGCGTGCAGGCTCTCACACGGGCCATCACCGATGCCAAGTCCACCGACGGCCAGGCCGTGGCCGGCGCCCTCAACGCCTTCAACGATGTGAAGGTCCCGATCGGCCTGAGCTTCACCAAGGACGCCCACCTGGACGCCTCGCGTGAGTATCGCGTCATCGGCATCCAGGACGGCACCCCGCGCCTCGACGGCGCTCTCACCCCCCAGAACTCGCAGTGACCGACCACCGGCCAACCGGAAACCCAAAGGAACGATCATGAGCAACGCGTCCTACCCAGAGTTCTTCCACAAGCTGTCCAAGCCGGACGTCCCGATGGACGGGCTCAAGGCGTGGATGATGTCGGACAAGATCCAGGTGATCTTCTACGAGCTGCCCGAGGGCAGCAAGGCCGGCGAGCACACCCACGGCGCCGAGTGGGGGATCATCGTCGACGGCGCGATCTCGATCACGATGAACGGCGAGACCACGACCTACGGCAAGGGCGACACCTATTTCATCCCCGCCGGTGTCCCCCACAGCGTCGTCAACCACCCCGGTGTCGTCGGCATCGACGTGTTCGAAGAGCCCGACCGATTCCCGGCCGCCAAGGACTGAGCCAGAAGGTCGCGGAGAGGAAGAGCCGTGGAATACCTCCAGTACGGCGTCGACGCACTGAGCTTGGGCAGTCTCTACGCACTGTTCGCACTCGGCGTCGCAATGGTGTTCAGCATTGTGCGCCTGATCAATTTTGCCCATGGCGAACTCCTGATGATTGGCGGATTCTCCCTGCTCTTCCTCAGCGGGCTTCCGACGGTTTTCCGGATAGCGGCGTCCGCCGGGATCGTCATCGTCGCGGCACTGGCGATGGAGCGGATCGCCTTCCGCCCCGTACGCGGCGCGCGCGACGAGACATTGCTCGTGACGTCGTTCGCGGTGAGCTATCTGCTGCAGAGCATCGCGATCGTGGCGGTCGGCGCGACTCCCCGCAGCGTGGGAGTGCTCCCCAAGCTCGCGACCCCGGTGGACGTCGGCGGTCTGTCCGTCCCCCTGCTCGACATCGTCTCGATATCGCTCACGGCGATCTGCCTGATCGCGCTGCCGCTGTTTCTGAAGCGCACCTCGATGGGTGTTCAAATCCGCGCCGCGGCCGAGAACTTCCGCATGGCACGGTGCCTCGGCGTCCCCGCGAACCGGGTCATCGCCGCAGCCTTCGCGATAAGTGGCCTGCTGGCGTTCGTCGGCAGCCTGCTGCTCACTTCCCAGACGGGCCTGGTTTCAACGGGCATGGGAACCGGGCCGGTGTTCGCCGCCTTCGTCGCGACGATTCTCGGTGGCATGGGCAGCATGGCGGGCGCCGTTGCCGGGGCCTACATCCTGGGCGGCCTCACCATGGTTTTCCAAGCCGCGCTGCCGCTGGAGGTGCGGTCGTATCGTGACGCGTTCGTCTTCGGGATCCTCGTTCTGGTTCTCGTCTTCCGTCCCAACGGTCTCATCCAGTCGGCCGCGGGCCGGCAGCGGGTGGTGTAGCCGATGTCTCGTCTGAGCTTTTCCTTGCCGGTGAGAGGGCCGGTGAGAGGGCCCATGAGAGGGCCGGTGAGAGCCGCCGGCGCCACCACCCGGCCGATCTGGACACTGGCCGCCCTGTGGATTCTCGTCACGGTCGTCACACTCGTGATCGGCCCGATGGGCGGGCCGTCCCTTGAGCGCGCGATCTCGACGATGCTGGTCTACCTCGTCGCCGTGGTCGGGCTCTACAGCTTCGTCGGCAACTCCGGTGTCTTCTCGTTCGGCCACGTCGGTTTCATCGCGATCGGCGCGTACTCGACCGCGGCGTTCCGTATCCCCGCGGCGACGAAGGCGGCACTGTTCCCGGGGCTGCCCGACGTCACGCTCGGCATGGTTCCGGCGACGATCGCGGGCGGTGCGATCGCGATGCTCGCCGGGGCTGTGATCGCCCTGGTGGTCTGCCGGTTCGAGGGACTGGCGGCCGCTCTCGCCACCTTCGCCTTCCTGTCGATCATCTTTATGGTCGCCTCCAACCTCAAGTCAGTCACCGGAGGGCAGACCGGCCTGTTCGGCATCCCGCTCACCACCACGCCGGAGTCGGCCCTGCCCTGGGCGCTCGGCGCGATCGCAGTCGTCTGGGCGTTCGGGGAGTCGCGCCTCTGCCTCCGGCTCCGCGCCACACGCGAGGACGAGGTCGCCGCGCGATCGATCGGCATCGGAGTCGTGCGCGAGCGAGTTGTGGCGTTCACCATCAGCGCGTTCTTCTGCGGCGTCGCCGGCGGCTTGATGGCCCAGTACCTGGGCACCTTCAACTCCCAGGCGTTCTATCTCGATCTGACCCTGCTCACGATCGCGATGCTGGTCGTCGGGGGCGCGCGGTCACTGTCGGGCGCGGTCGTCGGGACGATCTTCCTGTCGCTGGTGCGCGAGTGGCTACGAACCATGGAGGGCGGGTTCGCCATCGGCCCCGTCTCGGTGTCGGCGCATCCCGGCCTGCAGAACTTCGGGATGGCGGTGGCGCTCCTGCTCGTCCTCCTTTTCATTCCTTCCGGGCTGACCCGCGGGAAGGAACTCGGCGACCTGCTGGCTGCCCCGGTCAGGTCGATCCGAAGTCGCCGGATCCAGCCGGTCGTCGAGCTCACTGATGAGGAAGGAGGCACGCGATGACGGCGGCTCAGGTCGAGTGCGTACGGGCTTCCGGTCTCCAGGTGGCGTTTCAGGGCGTCAAGGCTCTTGGTGGAGTCGACATCGAGCTCACTCGCGGCGAGATCGTCGGGCTCATCGGCCCGAACGGCGCGGGGAAGACGACTCTGGTGAACGTCCTGTCCGGATATCAGACGCCCGCCGAAGGCCGGATCCACATCGACGGGCGAGACGTGACGAAGCTGAGCCCGCACCGTCGTGCGCGGCTCGGACTCGTACGGACGTTCCAAGCCGTCCGGCTTTTCAGCGGGCTGTCGGTGCTCGACAACATCGAGCTCGGAGTGCTCTCCCGGGGGCTCGGCCGGCGCGCGGCGAAAGCCGAGGCGATGGAGCTCCTGGAGTCGGTGGGGCTTGCCGATCGGGCCAATGATCTCGCTGACAGCGTGCCCTATGGGGCCGAGCGACGGCTCGGGATCCTGAGAGTGCTGGCGACCCGCCCCAAGTACCTGCTCATCGACGAGCCGGCGGCCGGGCTCAACGACTCGGAGACGGACGACCTGATCGCCACTCTCCAGAGGCTCCCGGAGCGGTTCGGCGTCGGCATCCTGGTCATCGAACACGACATGAAACTGATCATGCGCGTGTGCGACCGGATCCACGTCCTCGACTACGGAAAGACGATCGCCGAAGGCACGCCAGAAGAGGTTCGGAACGATCCAGACGTACAACGGGCCTACTACGGCTCCTCCGTGGAGGCGACCTGATGCTGACCGTGACTGATCTGAACGTGTCGTACGGCCGGATCGCGGCCGTCAGGGGCGTGTCACTCGGCGTCGCCCCGGGTGAGATCGTCGCCGTCATCGGCGCGAACGGCGCCGGCAAGTCCAGCACGCTCGCCGCCATCGCCGGTGTGGTCGCCTCAAGCGGCGGTTCGATCGAGCTCGACGGAGTGTCGCTCGTCGGCAGGACCCCTGAGCGGATCGCCCGGCAGGGCATCGCGCTCGTCCCCGAGGGGCGCGACGTCTTCGCTACGTTGACCGTTGCCGAAAACCTCCACCTGGGCACGCTCGCGCGCAAGGACCGCAGGTCCGCCAAGGCCGCCACCGAGGAGGTCCTTGAGCGCTTCCCCATGCTGCGCAGGTACTACCGTTCGCCGGCGGGAAAGCTCTCGGGCGGGGAGCAGCAGCAGCTCGCCATCGCCCGCGCGCTGCTCACCGGCTCCCGTGTGCTCCTGCTCGACGAACCCTCGCTGGGCCTGTCGCCGAAGATGGTCGACCTCGTGTTCGACGTGATCTCCGGCCTGCGCGACGACGGGGTGGGCGTTCTCCTCGTGGAGCAGAACGCCATGCGAGCGCTGGCCCTCGCCGACAAGTCCTACATCCTCCGGCGCGGCCAGGTGGCCGTGTCGGGCACCCGAGACGAACTGGCCGGGCAGACCGAGCTGGCCGCCATGTACCTCAGCTGACAAAGGAGATCGACGTGACGACGACAACCGAGCCGGGACGGTTCTTTCCGGAGTTCATCCGGGCCCTCCCCGAAGCCGACATCCCCATCGACGGCGTAAGCGCGTGGATGACCGTCGACAAGGGGCTGGCGCTCTTCTTCGAGCTGCCCGGCGGGAGTCAGTCCCCGGACCACACGCATGGCGACGAGTGGGGCCTCGTGATCCGGGGACAGGTCGACATCACCATCGACGGAGTGACGACGTCGTACAAGGCGGGAGACACCTACTTCGTCGGCGAAGGGGTGGTGCACAGCGTGGTCAACCATCCGGGACTGATCGGCATCACCGTGTTCGACGGGACCGACCGCTTCGCGCCAAAGCGCTGACCCCCCGAAACCCACGAAGACCCGAGCCCCTGAACAGGAGTGATCATGAGCAACCTTTCGTACCCCGAGTTCTTCGACAAGATGTCCAAGCTCAACGTCCCAGACGGCGTGAGGGCCTGGGTGATGTCGGACAGGGCCCAGGTGGTCTTCTACGAGCTGCCCGAAGGCAGCCCTCCGGCCGACGAGCAGACCGAGGGCGCCGAGTGGGGGCTCATCGTCGAGGGGAAGGTCGAGATCACCATGAACGGTGAGACCAGGACCTACGGCAAGGGCGACACCTACTACATCCCCGGCGGCGTTCCCCACCGCGTGGTGAACCACCCCGGCGTCGTCGGCATCGACGTGTTCGAGCGGCCCGACCGTTTCACGGAAATCAAGGACTGAACGAGTAAGGACTGAACGAGTTCGGCGGCCGGATCGGAGCCCCATGAGAGTAGGAATCGAAGGAACCCACATCTTCGACGCGCGGCAGGAGGGCGCCATCCCCGTCCTCGACCGCGCCAGGGATCTGGAGCTCGAGGGTGTGTTCTTCAAGTCGGTGCTGGACCTGAGCCCGACGCTCGACCGAGGTGAGCTGGAGGAGGTGAAGGCTCATGCCGACTCGCTCGACCTCTATGTCGAGGTCGGCGTCGGCCTGATCAATCCGTTCGCGCTGGCCGAGAAGCCGCGCATCCGGGCACTCGGCGGCGGAGACACCCTCCGGGCGTTCGAGCTGATGATCGAGGCCGCCGCCTGGATCGGCTGCGCCGACCTGCTCGCCGTCACGGGACAGTGGAAGGCAGGTTTGCCGGGACGATACGCCTACGACCGTTTCCGTACGGACGTCTCCTGGGCACAGCAGCTCGACGCGACCGAGGTGTTCATCAGGCGTCTGGCGCCGGCCCTGCGCGGCAACGGCGCGCGGATCGCCCTGGAGACCCACGAGGAGATCACGTCGTTCGAGGTCGCCCGGATGATCGAGAACGTCGGCGCCGACGTTCTCGGCGCCACATTCGACGTCGGCAACGTGCTCGTGCGCGGCGAGGATCCCGTCGCCGCGGCGCGCCGGCTGGCCCCTTTCGTAAGGCTGTCGCACGTCAAGGACGCGGTCATGCTGCTGCGCCCGCATGGAATGGTGCGCCAGCTCCGCCCCTGCGGTCAGGGCGTCGTGGACTGGCCCGAACTCCTCAGCGTCCTGCACTCCGGCAACCCCGGCCTGAACCTTTCGATCGAGGACAACCAGGGGTACATGGACGTGGAGTATCGAGACCCTGACTGGCTGGCCGCTCATCCTGATCTGACCGAGGAGGAGCTGGCCGGGGTCGTGGAGCTCGCGCGGTCGTCGGAGGACAGGATCGCCGCCGGCGTGTGGCCCGAGGCGGCCGGCTACGACGCCCACCCCTGGGAGGAGCACAAGCTCGTGCGCCTTCGCGAGAGCCGGGATTTCCTTCGCTCCGCCCTCGCGGAGGCGGGGTTCGATCGGCGACCCGTGAGAGGTGGGTAGTCCCGTGGTCACCCGGTTGAAGGCGCGGTGGGTCGTCGGGTTCGACGGTCAGGATCACGTCCTGTACGAGAACGCCGAGGTCGTCTACGCGGAGTCGATTCTCTACGTGGGCCCTCGGTATGACGGCCCGGTCGACGAGGAGCACGACGCCGGTGAGGCGCTTGTCTGCCCGGGGTTCATCGACCTCAACGCCCTGGCCGACATCGACCACGCCATCCTCGACCACTGGCAGGGCGCCGACCGCCAGGACGGGCTGACCTGGTCGGAGGACTACTTCCGGCATCGCCGCCACGAGGTCTTCGACCGGGAGCACCTCCTCCTGGGGCGCCGTTACGCGCTCGTCCAGCTCCTCCTCAACGGGATCACGACGGCGATGCCGATCGCCGCCGAGACCTACCGCGCGTGGGCGGAGACGTACGACGAGTTCGTCGACGTGGCCGGGATCGCGGAGGATCTCGGCCTGCGCACCTACCTCGGACCCAGTTACCGGGCGGGCATCCCCGTCGTCTCGGCGGACGGATCGCGGCGCGTCGCATGGGACGAGGAGATGGGCGACCGCGGTCTCGCGCAAGCGGTCGCGTTCGCCCGTGACTGCGAGGCGCAGGGCGGCCTCGCGCGCGGCGCGCTCGTCCCGGCGCGGGTCGAGACCCTCGGCCCGGCGCTCGTTCGCGGGACTCGGACCGCGCAGGAGGAGCTGGACGTCCCCGTCCGGTTCCACGCCGCGCAGAGTCTGAGTGAGCTGCGCCTCGTCGAGGAGCAGTTCGGACGGCACCCGATCCGCCTGCTGTCCGACGAAGGTCTGCTCGGCCCCCGGACTATGATCGCGCATGCCTGGGCGATCAACGGCCACAGTCAGGTCGGCCGGACCGGCGACGACGACCATCGCGGGTTGCTGGCGGACAGCGGGACGACGGTGGTCTACTGCCCGATGGCGAACGCCCGTTACGCCATGGTCCTCGAGTCATTCGACCGGTACCGGCGCGAGGGGATCAACGTCGCGCTGGGCACGGACACCTTCCCTCCCGACATGATCCGGGTGATGGAAGCGGGGAGCTCCCAGGCCAAGGCCGCGGACCGCGATCGCGACGCCGGGCAGGCGGCCGATCTGCTCAGGGCGGGAACCCTGGCCGGCGCCCGCGCACTCCGCCGTGACGACCTCGGCCGGCTCGCGCCCGGGGCGAAGGCCGACCTGGTCGTGGTGGGCCTGGATGATCTGCGGACCGGCGTGATGGACGATCCCGTCCGTGGCATGATCAACCACGCGACGGGAGCCTGCGTGAGAACCGTGGTCGTCAACGGCCGCGCGGTCGTGCGCGACGGGGCGATACCGGGCCTCGACGTGGCCGCGTTGCGAGAGGCCGCCCAGGCCTGTTTCGACCGGTACCGCACCTCGTTCAGCGAGCGTGATCACCGGCGGCGGGAGCCCGGAGAGTTGTTCCCCCCGTCGTTCCGGCGCGGCCCGCATACCCTGTCAGATAACAGATGTCATTGATACGGTGATCACATGTCAGATAAGACCAGCGTGGTTCGCCGAGCTAAGAAAGTCTCGCTGACCGAGCATGCGATCGGAGAGATCCGGCGAGCCATCTCCGCGGGCGACTGGCCCGTCGGAACGCGCATCCCGTCCGAGGCGCAGCTCGTCGAGGACCTCGGCGTCGGCCGGACCTCGGTGCGGGAGGCGATTCGCGCGCTGGAGCACTCTGGTCTCCTGGTGGTCCGCCACGGCGACGGCACCTACGTCAACGCGACGGACGAGAATCACGTGGCCCTTCAGCGTCGATTGCGGAACGCCAGGGCCCGTGACGTCATCGACGTCCGCCGTGCGCTCGATGTGATGGCCGCCCGGCTCGCGGCGCGTAATCGCACTCCCGAAGAGCTGGAAGTTCTGCGTGAGCGCTTCCGCGAGAGAAACGCCGCGGCCGAGAAACTGGACGCGGACGCGTTCACCCACGCCGACTCGGTCTTTCATGAAACGATCGCCCGGCTCTCCCACAACGACGTCGTGGCCGAGTTGTACGAGGGGCTGGGAGAGGCGATCCGCGCGAGTGTGCGGCCCGACAATTGCCCGACGGGTTTCGCGGACGATCCCGATGACTCCCACGCCCACCTGATGCGCGCGATCGAAGAGCAGGACGCGGACGCCGCGACCGCGGCGGTTCTCCGTTTGCTGGATCACCAGGAGGAGCTGCTGAGCGGCGACTCGATCTTCTCCGGCGGCGCGTAGGCTCCGCTCACCGCCGGCCGGGCGCCGCACCCGGTCAGGCGATTCCGCGCCGGCGCAGGAGCAGCCAGAGCTCCGCGCTGACGTCCGGGTCGTCGACGTCCAGTCCCAGGACGGCCCGGCACCGCTCCAGCCGATGGCGGAGGGTGTTCCGATGGACGCCGAGGGACCGTGAGGCCTGCTCCCACTGCCCTCTGTGCCGCAGATAGGCGGTCAGCCCCTCGATCAGGGGGTCCGGCAGCTCCCCCAGCGACCGGTTGAGCCGATCGACGAGCCGTTGGTCGTAGGGGCTCCCGGCACCGGCGATCAGATTGCGACCGCCCGGAGGCAGCCCGCGCAACTGCCTGGTCAGCGCCTGCCGTACCGTCCGCACCTGGTCGGCCCGTACGACGTCCGACACGACCGCGATCGTGGAGGGATCGAGAGCCGCGAGCAGGCCGTCAAGCCGTTCAAGGGACGGATGACCGGCCGGGACCAGAAACCACGCCGAGTGCCGGTCCTCTCTCACCGCGAGGACGTCCGGCCACCAATGCCGTACGGCCGACGCCGCCTCGTCGCTGTCGCGGCAGTGGACGACGAGCACGCGCCCGTCGTCGGGCGGCATCGGGGCGTCGACCTTCGGCGCGAGCCGGTGGGCGGCGTCGACGAACCCGAGATCGACCAGAAGAGCCACGCAGCGCTGGGCCGCGTCGGCGGCGGACTCGTCGCGCTGCCGGCGGACGGTGTCGATGCTGAGCAGCGCGGCGGCGGTCAGCACGGCGCGACGCCGGTTGGGATCGAGCGCCCTGGCCGTGCCCACCGCGAGATAGCCGGCGACCCGCTCCCCCACGGCGAGCGGGAGGACGATCATGGCGGTCGCCGCCGCTGAGAACGACGCCGCCGAGTGCACGCCCGCGCCCTCCAGACGGCGAAGCTCGGCGCGGACCCGCTCGGCCTCCTCGGCCATGCCTGGGGGATGAACGTGCTCGACCTCGCCCGAGGGGGAGAACGTCGCCGACCACCCGTCGAGGGAGCGGGCGAGCGTGCGCAGGACGCCGGCCACCGGATCGGCCGACGCGGCCGCCTCCACCAGGGCCCGCTGAATCGCGAGCACGTCCTTGAGCTGCTGTTCGGCCGACCGGGACACCTCCGCCCAGTAGGCCTTGGTGATGCGCTGGAACGGGGTCGGCGCCGGGACCGTGAGCAAGGTGAGGTCCAGCCGCTGACACGCCGCCACCAGCGCGGCGGGAGGCGCGGCGTGCACCGGTCCGAGCCCGATGGCCAAGGCGCTCAGTCCGGCCTCCTTGAGCCGGCCGACGTACCGCTCGCAGCCGATCTTGTTCTTCGGCAGGGTGAGACCGGTGGTCAGGAGGAGCTCTCCCCCGCTGAGGTAGCCGGTCGGGTCCAGCAGCTCGCTGATGTGGACCGCGGAGATCCCCACGAGGGGAGCCGAGAAGCCGGGTGCCGGGGCCAGGTCCGCGCCGAGCCGGTGACACAGCGACGCCACGGTCGGGACGGGCAATGGACTCTCCCTGTGCTGATCGACCAATCGGTGTGCTCCGTTGTGCAGTTTATCCAATGTTCTGGCGTCGCATTCTTCGTAGCCTCCTGGCCATCGAGCGAACGGAGAAGAAGATGTCGCAGCCCGAGCAGCGCCGCGTCCTCAGGACGGCGCTCCCCGGACCGAGGTCCGTGAAGCTGCAGGAACAGCGGACCGCCGAGCTGGCCACGGGGCTCGGAGTCACGCTTCCCGTGTTCATCGACCACGCGGGCGGCGCGATCCTCGTCGACGTCGACGGCAACCACCTCATCGACCTCGCCTCCGGCATCGCCGTGACCAGCGTGGGAGCCTCTCATCCCATGTTCGCCTGCGAGCACGAGGGCGTCGTCCCGGACCTCGTCACGACGGCCAAGGCGCTCGCGGGAGGAATGCCGCTCTCGGCCGTCACCGGCCGCGCCGAGATCATGGACGCGGTGGCGCCCGGAGGGCTGGGCGGCACGTACGCCGGGAACCCGGTCGCCCGCGCCGCCGCGCTCGCCGTGCTGCCGCCCCTCGTGATCGGCGACGAACTGCTGGGGGACGCGCTCACCGTCATCGAGCGCGCGGTGGAGGACGCCCGATGAGCGCCACCACGAGCTTCTCGCCGCGCGACGGGCAGATCGCGGGCTCCGTGCCGGACACCCGGCCGGAGGGGGTCACGGCCGCCGTCGCGCGGGCCCTCGAGGCCGCGCCGCGGCTCGCCTCCGTGCCGCCGGCCCAGCGAAGCGACTGGCTGCGCGGTCTCGCGGACGCGCTGGACGAGCACTCCGAGGAGTTGGCCGAGCTCGCGGACAAGGAGACGGCCCTCGGCGCCGAGCGGCTCACCGGGGAAGTCGGGCGCGCGGCCGGCCAGCTCAGGTTCTACGGCGAGGTCGCACGCGAGGGGTCCTACCTCGGGGTCACGCTCGACGAGGCCACGGGGACCTCACCGAGGCTGGTCCGGGTCAACCGGCCCCTGGGTCCGGTCGCGGTCTTCGGGGCGAGCAACTTCCCGTTCGCCTTCGGCGTCCTCGGCAACGACACCGCGAGCGCCGTCGCCGCCGGCTGCCCGGTCGTCGTCAAGGCTCACCCGGCCCACGTCCTGCTCAGCGTCCGGCTGGCCGAGATCGCCACGGACACGCTCGACCGCGCCGGCGCGCCGTACGGCACGTTCTCCCTGGTCGTCGGGCAGCAGGCCGGGGCCGACCTGGTCCGCGCGGACGGCGTGGCGGCGGTCGCCTTCACCGGTTCGCAGTCCGGCGGCCTGGCACTGTGGCGGATCGCCAACGAGCGTCCACGCGTCATCCCGGTTTACGCGGAGATGGGCACGATCAACCCCGTCGTCGTCACGCGTGCCGCGACACACCGGATGGAGGAGGTGGCGCGCGGCTTCGTCGGTTCCTTCACGCTGGGCGCCGGTCAGTTCTGCACCAAGCCGGGAGTCCTGTTCGTTCCCTCGGGTCATGGCTTCCCGCGTGCGGTGGGTGACGCGCTCGCCGAGGCGGCTCCCGATCCGGTCATGCTCACCCGGGCCATAGCCGAGTCGGTGACCGGCGGCCTCGGCGACCTCTTCGCGGCCGGCGCGAAGATCGTCCGGAAGGTCGGCGGCACGCACGCCGGATGGTCCGCGGAAGCAGCGGTCCTGACCGCGCCGATCGCGGCGCTGCGGCCCGGAAGCAGGCTTCTGGAGGAGTGCTTCGGCCCGGTCGCCCTGGTCGTCGAGTACGACACCGACGAGGAGTTGCTGTCGGCGCTCACGCGGCTCCAGGGCGGCCTCGCGGCGAGCGTCATGACGGGTGACGGCACGGACCCCGACGCCGCCCGGCTCGTCGACGTGCTCACGCGGTCGGCGGGACGGGTGGCCGTGAACGACTGGCCGACCGGGGTCGCCTACACCTGGGCGCAGCACCACGGCGGCCCGTGGCCGGCGACCTCCAACCCGGCGGCCACCTCCGTCGGAGCCGCGGCCCTGGGCCGCTTCGTCCGGCCGGTCGCCTACCAGTCCGCCGCGGACGAGTGGCTGCCGCCCGAAGCCCGGTCCGGCAATCCGTGGACGCTGCCGCGCCGGGTCAACGGCCGGCTCGAGACGCGAACGGCGGAGCCGTCATGACGCGCCCGCTCGACGGCGTCGTCGTCGCGGACTTCAGCCGGGTGCTCGCGGGCCCGCTCGCCACCGCGACGCTCGCCGACCTCGGCGCGACCGTGATCAAGATCGAACGGCCCGGCTCGGGTGACGACACCCGGTCCTGGGGACCGCCGTGGACCGGCAACTCGAGCTCCTACTTCGAGTCGGCGAACCGCTCCAAGAAGTCCGTCGAGCTCGACCTGGCCGACCCCGCCGACCTGCGTGCCGCCCAGGCCCTGGCCCAGCGAGCCGATGTGCTCGTGGAGAACTTCAAGGACGGCACGATGGCGCGCCGGGGGCTGGACTACGAGTCCGTGAGCGAGACCAACCCGGGGATCGTGTACTGCTCCGTCACCGGTTTCGGCAGCCGGTGCGGGGCGCCGCTCGCGGGCTACGACTTCCTCGTGCAGGCGGTGGGGGGCTTGATGAGCATCACCGGCGAGGCCGGCGGCGAGCCGATGAAGGCGGGCGTCGCGCTGGTCGACGTGCTGACCGCCAAGGACGCCGTCATCGGTGTCCTGGCAGCCCTTCAGGCCCGGCAGAGCACGGGCCGGGGGCAGCGGATCGAGGTCAACCTGCTGTCGAGCCTGCTGGGTTCGCTCGCGAACCAGGCGTCGGCGTACCTGGCGACGGGTCAGGCCCCGCAGCGGATGGGCAACCGGCACCCGTCCATCGCCCCCTACGAGTCGCTTCGCTGCGCGGACGACCTCCTGGCGGTCTGCTGCGGCAACGACGGCCAGTTCCGCAAGCTGGCGAACGTTCTGGGTGTCCCCGCGCTCGCCGGCGACCCGCGCTTCGCGACGAACGCCGCGCGCGTGCGGAACCGCGACGAGCTGGTCGAGGCACTCGAGGCCCGGCTCTCGAAGGGCACGGCCGGCTCCTGGGCCGCCGCGCTCACCACGGTCGGCGTGCCCGCGGGCAAGGTCGGCGACATCGCCGACGGCATCGCGCTGGCCGAGTCGCTCGGGCTGGAGCCTCTCGTCTCGGTCGGACCGCAGGCGCCTCCGCAGATCCGGCACCCGATCACATACTCGAACACCCCGGTCACGACGTACGCGGCACCTCCCCGGCTCGGTGAACACAGCGGCGAGGTACGCCGCTGGCTTTCAGAGGAGAACAACGCATGAGCACCACGACGACCCTGCCCGCCCTCAATCCGATGGACCCGGCGGGCCTGGACGACCTGCTGACACCTGACGAGAAGGCGGTCCGCACGGCGGTCCGGACGCTGTGCGCCGAGCGGATCGACCCGTTCGTGGCGGACTGGTTCGAGCGGGGCGAGATCTCCGACCTGCGCGGCCTGACCAAGGAACTCGGGGCCCTCGGTGTGCTGGGCATGCACCTGGAGGGCTACGGATGCGCCGGCATGTCCGCGACCGAGTACGGCATCGCCTGCCTCGAGCTCGAAGCCGCCGACTCGGGGATCAGGTCCCTCGTCTCGGTGCAGGGCTCGCTCGCGATGTTCGCCATCTGGAAGTGGGGCACCGAGGACCAGAAGCAGCAGTGGCTCCCGGCGATGGCCGCGGGCGAGGCGATCGGCTGCTTCGGTCTGACCGAGCCGGACGCCGGTTCCGACCCGGGCAGCATGCGCACCCGCGCCCGCCGGGACGGTGACGACTGGATCCTGGACGGCCGCAAGATGTGGATCACCAACGGCAGCGTCGCCGACGTCGCCGTCGTGTGGGCCCAGACCGACGAGGGCGTCCGCGGCTTCGTCGTGCCGACCGATGCTCCGGGCTTCTCGGCGCCGCTGATCAAGCACAAGCTGTCGCTGCGCGCCTCGGTCACGAGCGAGCTCGTCCTCGACGGCGTCCGCCTCCCGGCGGATGCCGCCTTCCCCGGCGTGCGCGGACTCAAGGGGCCTCTCAGCTGCCTGAACGAAGCGCGCTACGGCATCGTGTGGGGCGCGATGGGGGCCGCCCGATCCTCGCTCGAGGCGGCGCTGTCGTACGCCGGCGAACGGGTGCAGTTCGGCAGGCCCATCTCGGCATACCAGCTCACGCAGCAGAAGCTGGTGGAGATGTCGCTGGAGTACGCCAAGGGCGTCCTGCTGGCCCTCCACCTGGGCCGGCGCAAGGACGCGGGCGCTCTCCGGCCCGAACAGGTCAGTCTCGGCAAGCTCAACAACGTTCGCGAGGCTCTTGAGATCTGCCGCACCGCCCGGAGCATCCTGGGCGCGAACGGCATCTCGCTGGAGTATCCGGTCATCCGGCACATGAACAACCTGGAGTCCGTGCTCACCTATGAGGGCACCGTCGAGATGCACACCCTCGTCGTGGGCCAGGCCGTCACCGGACAGGCGGCCTTCCGGTGACCTTCACCCGATTTCCGGACCTGGCCTCGCGTGTGCTGGCCGGCAGCGTGGTGTACGCGAACGACGAGCTGTTCGCCGAGCGGGAGAATCTGATCAAGCCCGAGCCGGCGGTCTTCTCGACGGAGGACTTCGGCCACAAGGGCAAGGTGTACGACGGCTGGGAGACTCGCCGGCGCCGCGAGCCCGGGCACGACTACGCGATCGTCCGGCTCGGCGTGCCGGGCGTCGTGCGCGGCGTGGTGATCGACACCGCCTGGTTCAAGGGCAACTATCCGCCGTACGCCTCAGTGGAGGCGACCAGCGTCGAGGGGACGCCGTCGCCCGCCGAGCTGGAGCGGGCGGACTGGGAGACGATCGTCGAGAAGGCCACGATCAGGGGCGACACCGAGAACCCGTTCGAGGTGGCGGACCCGCGGCGCTGGACACATGTCCGGCTGAGCATCTACCCCGACGGCGGGGTGGCCCGGTTCCGGGTGCACGGCGAGCCAGTGCCGGACCCTCGGTTCCTGGACGGCACGATCGACCTGGCCGCGCTGGAGCACGGCGGCGGCGTGGTGGACTGCTCGAACACGTTCTACTCCTCGCCGGTGCAGCTCCTGCTGCCCGGCCGGGCACGGGTCATGGGCGACGGATGGGAGAACGCCCGCCGCCGCGACGACGCCAACGACCACGTGACGGTCAGGCTGGCGGCCCGCGGCCAGATCCGGCGGGTCGAGATCGACACGTCGTACTTCGTCGGCAACGCGGCCGGCTGGGCCTCGCTGCGCGGGGTCGACGCCGAGGCCTGTGATCTGGCCGGTGATCTGGCTGGTGATCTGGGCGGTGATCTGGCCGGCGAGCCGGGCGAGGACGCGGAGTGGTTCGACCTCGTTCCGAAGACCCGGCTGCAGCCGGACACCCGGCACTTCTTCCACCCGGTGAGCGCCGCGTCTGTGACGCACGTCCGGCTGGACGTCTTCCCCGACGGCGGCCTGGCCAGGCTCCGGGTGAACGGCGAGCTGGTCACCGAGGCCCACCGGGCGGCCGTGCTCCGGTGGCTCGACCTGCTCCCCGCCGGCCATGCCCGCCGGCTCCTGGGCGAGGCAGGGGTCTCCCCGGAGGCCGCCGAGGATCTCCTCAGCCGGCGACCGTTCGCCGCCGGCGGCGTGCTGCCCTCGAAGGTGCTCTCCACCTTCCTGAAAGGACGTCGTTAAGCCGGAGGATATGGGCCCGTGCGCACTCGATGGGCAGCGTGGTGGTGAACAGAATTCGGTTCCGGTGCCGTCTCCCGACGCCTCGACGTATTGTTCTCCACAAAACGGACGCCGAATAGGTGAATGATCCCGGCGAAACGACAAGAGAGTGCGAGGCCGATTGTGAGCGAACCGCAGCGCCGCATCCGGATGCTGAGCGACGAGGAAACCGTCTCGTTCCTGGTGGAGGGTGTGACGAACTCCGGCGGCCGCGTGGTCAGCCGGGCGCCGGTGGCCGATCCGGGCCGGTTGGCGCTGGACCTGAGCACGGTGGAATCCGTCATCGCCATCGTGTCGGCGCTGTTCATCGACGGGCCCATCATTCCCCAACTGCTGGAGCGGCTGCGGTCGGGAAAGTCGCACAAGGTCGTCTTCGAGGGACCTCTCCGGAAGATCACAATCGAGGGGAGGGAAGGCCTGACAGAGGAGGAGCTCAAGGCGGCGTTCCGGCTGGTGATGGGAGTCGACCACCGGTGAGCACGGCGTTCGGCGATTTCGACCCCCGCTTCCCCGGGATCTCCCTCACGGTGGGTTCTCCCACTCAGTGGGATCGGCTCCGCCGCTATTCGCTCGGCGACGAACTCCCATCAGGACTATCCAGCCTGAACGACGCGGAATTCCTCGAAACCGTATCCAGCACGACCGTGGTCGCGCACGAGATGCGGCATTTCCACGATTTTCTGCTGTCTCCCACCGGTTCCCGGCTCATGCGTACGCGGGTTCTGCTCGGCCTCAACCTCATCCAACTCCTCGTCGCCCTCCGCGGGACGGGGATCTGGGATCGGAGCGACGTCCTGCCGGTGCCGCTGACCACGTGGTGCCGCTGGTCGCGGGCGGAGCGGGCCGAATACGCGGCGGCGTGGTCCGGCCTCCTCGAAGGACGCAGGTTCCCCTTCGACCTCCCCCGGCTGCCGCCGCTCGGGGACGACCTGGTCTACCCGGCGAACCAGCGGACGCACACGGCGGACGTCAGCCCGGCGGCGGTCGCCGACCTGATCACGATCGGAGAGGGATTCCGCCGCCGGTTGATCGAGCAGGAGGCGCCGCCGGACGGGGTGGTTAGTCCCCGGCTGACCGGCGGGCATCTCGGCGAGGCGTCCGCGTTCCTCGTGCAGGTCCAGGAGGTGTACAAAGCCTTCGGAGACGAGGCCGCGCAGCGGTTCTTCAGCCTGATACTGAGTGGCGGCAATCGGTACGGCGTGGCCTTGCACAACATCGGCAACGCGTTCGACTTCTCCGGAGCCCCGCTGATCGCCGATCTGCTCGCCGTCTTCACGGGGTGGATCCTGCTCGGCGACCCGCAGACGGCGCCGGGGACGGCTCATCCGCTGGTGCGTTTCGCCCTGCTGACCGCGGCGCTGAAGGAGAAGGGGCCGCGGGCCTTCTTCGGTGACGGCGACCTGCTCACGGTGTTTCCACGCTGGGACGAGTGGACGGGACAGCCCGCCACCCTCGATGGGCTGCGGCAGTCGCTGGACCGCGACGCCGGTTCCGTCGCGTCTCTCCGGGCCGGTCTGGAGCACGTTCAGTCCGAGCTCGCCGACTGGGCGGAGACGGTCGTGGACGTCTACGAGAGGTTCACGACGGCGCGCGGTCTGATGGTGCGCGCGTTCCTGCGGGAGCCGTGGGCCTACCTGTCACCGGCGAGCTACCTGCACAACGCGGAGCACTGGGTCGCCCCGCTGGTACGGGTCTCCTTCGCCGACGGGGTCGCGCTGGGCATGGGGAACGCGGGCGACCACGGCTGGCGAGTCGCCCACGGCTTCGAGGACGACGGCCGATCCATCGGCAAGGTGATCTACACGGACGCGGAGCTGGCCGGAATCCCCTGTTTCGACGAGGAGGACGCCGATCTCTTCCACTCGCTGCTGGCCGCCGCCGATGTGATAATCGGGCCGGACCCTGCGGACGTCTCGGAGGTCGAGACGCTTCTCGCACAGGAGATCGTGGGTGAGGAGGTCACTCTCATCCGCGCGTACTGACGCGGGCCCCGAGACGGCGTCCGGATCGGATCGTCAGCCGGTGCCGTGCGCGGTTTCGGCGGTGTCGAGCGCGCGCCCGGCCTGGTCGGCGAGGATCACGGCGACCAGGCGCGCCTGCTGGGACGGGACCGTCCCGGGCGTGGGCTGGAGCATGAAGCGCCCGTAGAAGTGGCCGTTGCCGAAGATGCGCAGCTCGACCTCCTCGCCCGGGAGCCCTCTTGTGTCGGCGTCCCAGTGCCTGCGCCCCACCGTCACGGTGCCGTCCTGTTCGAGACGTGGCGGATGGCCGAGCAGCGTGCCGTACTCGAACCGGCAGCCACGCAGCCCCAGCAGGTCGATGAGCTGCTTCTTCACGTGGTCGACCACCGTGCTGGGCGATCTGGCGGTCTGCGTCAGCTCGGCGGTGTCGTGGATCCGCGTCAGGTGGTCGGCGTCGGTGACGGCGATCACCTTCAGGCGGCGCGCGCGAGCGGCCAGTTGCGAGACCGCCAATCCCACCGCGAGCAGCAGGAGAGTGGTCGTGAGATCTTCGGCCTTGGCGATGGTGAAGCGCTCGTAGGGCTGGGTGAAGAAGAAGTCGAACCACACGGCGGCCGACAGCGCCGCCAGCACACCGGCGAGCCTGCGTCCGGTGACGGCCACCGCTACGACGACCACCACCAGGACGAGGGCCACGTCGACGTTCGAGAAAGTCCCGCGAAGCGGCAGGAGAACCGCCGCGAGGGCGAGCGGGGCCACCAGGGCGGCCACCAGGGCCATCCGGTCGAGCACGAGGTCACGAGGCACCAGGTCACGAGGCATCTGTCACACCTCCTTCTTCTGGTTTACCACGGGCGGCGAATCGCGCACGGGGGCATGGAGCCGGGGAGACCGGTTGGAACCGCCGATCCAACCCGGCGGCGAGCGGCGGTCCGGGCGGCGGCCCGCCGCCCGGCCGCCCCGCGTGAACGGACCGCCGCGGAAACCCTGGCCGTCCCAGGGCGTACATTAGAAGCAACGCCGTTGCGTTTAGTGCTGGGAGCGTGAGGCAAGCCCCTTCTCGAAGATCGTGACATCGGCGTGGAAGGTGTAGGTCTGCGTAGTCGAGG
>NZ_JBGCBZ010000018.1:0-181276 GCF_041262585.1 Planotetraspora sp. GP83
CCCGCAACCACACAGACCTACAGCTTCCACGCCGACGTCACGATCTTCGAGAAGGGACTTGCCTCCCGTCCCCGACGCTAAACGCAACGGCGTTGCTCATGGCCTGCTCAGAAGGGCTGTGTGGGAATCTGTGCATGATCACGACTGGCGTGTGGGCTGATGAGCGGCCATCTCGGGGAGGGCGTGCATGATCACGCGCGAGGGGGGTCAGAGGCCGAGGTCCTCGATCTCCTTGAGTAGCGCGGAGCGGGAGTCGCCGGTCGCGGCCTTCGGGGCCTGCTTGGGGGCGTGGGCGGGGCGGCGGTCCCGGAACAGGTAGCCGCCCACGATCCCGCCGACGAAGCCGAAGGCGTGGGCCTGCCAGCCGATCCCCTCGGCCGGTAGGAGCCCCGCGAACTGGTAGGCGAAGCAGAGCCCCATGACCAGGCCGATGACGATGTCGATCAGGTGCCGGTCGAAGGCTCCGCGCACCAGCACGTACCCGAAGTAGCCGAACACCAGCCCGCTCGCCCCCGCCCCGATGGCGGAGGAGTCGGCGGTGAACCAGGACCCCAGCCCGCTGGCCAGGGCGATGAGGCCGGTCACCCCGAGGAACTTCCGCACGCCGCGATAGGCCGCCAGGAACCCGAAGATGAACAGCGGGCCCGAGTTGCCCTCGATGTGAGCCCAGCTCCAGTGGAGCAGCGGCGCGGAGACGATGCCCGGCAGCCGGTCGACGTCCCACGCCCTGATGCCGTAGTGGTAGCTGAGCCCGTAGTCGCCGGCCCAGTTCACGATCTGGACGACCCAGATGAGCCCCAGGAAGCCGACCATCACCCAGAACGCCTTCCGGGCCTCGGCGATCATGATTTCGGCGGTGTGCCCGTCGGTCACCGAACCTCCCCGTTCCGCGGATGACGCAGGCGGAAAGATATCGTCGCGGGCGCACGCGCGCTAGACGCGTTCGAGTACGACCACCGGGATCTCGCGGGAGGTCTTCGTCGTATAGACGTCGTAGTCGGGCCAGGCGGCCGTCATCGTCCGCCACATGTCCGGCTTCTCCTCCGGCGTGGCCGTACGGGCCCTGGCCCGGAACCTCTCACCCTTGACCTGCAGTTCGACCTCGGGGTCGGCCTGGAGGTTCAGGTACCACAGCGGCGGATCGTCGGATCCGCCCTTGGAGGCGACGACCAGATAGGCGCCGCCGTACGGCCGGTAGATCAGCGGGGTGCTGCGCTTTTCCCCCGACTTGCGGCCGGTCGTCGTCAGGATCGCGACGGTGGTGCCCTGCCAGTCGTGGCCCTCCTCGCCGTCGGTCTCGACGTAACGCCTGACGTGTTCCTGTCCGAAAAGCATGTCGGTCACCTACCCTTTCGCGGAGCGTCAACCGCGGGAGGCGTCGATCAATTCCATGGCGACGTTCAGCGCGGCCTCGGCCCGCTCCTCGTCGGTCACGTCCTCGTCGCGCACCACGAACCAGACCGCGTGCAAGGTGAACAGCGCCATGGAACGCTTCAGCCGGATGGTCAGCGGGTCGCCGGGGTCGCACAGCACGTCGAGGAGCGCTGTGATCCGCTCCCGCATCGCCTCCGCCTTGCTGTGGCCGCGCAGCGCGGTCTGGTTGCGTTCCATGAAACGCATGACCTCGTGATGGCGCCCGCGGGTCATGTCGGCGGAATAACGCCGGATGATCTCCCGCCTGGCCTCCTCCGTCCGCGGCTGCTGCTTCGCCCAGTCGATCAGCGCGTTGAGAGCCTCCATCCGGTCGTCCATGAGGCTGGCGACGATGTCGTCCTTGGTCTTGAAGTGGTAGTAGAGCGCGGCCTTGGTCACTCCGAGGGCTTCGGCGATCTCGCGCAGGGATGTCGCCTCATATCCCTGCTCGGTGAACAGCCTGATAGCGACCTCCTGGATGCGGGTCCGCGTATCGGTTTGTGCGCCCATGGTGAATAGTCCCTTATTTGGCTTGACGGCCGGCAAGTAAGGACCATACCGTGTCCCGGTGCACTAGCCGGTCGGCAAGTAAGTTCTTTTTAAGGGGGCCCTATGACGGAGACCGCGACCGCGACCGCGCCAAAGCGGTCGAGGGAAGTAATGATCGTGCTGCCGGGCCTGATGCTGGCGATGATGCTGGCGATGCTCGACAACATGATCGTCGGTACGGCGATGCCGAGGATCGTCGGCGAGCTCAACGGCCTGGAGTACTTCACCTGGGTGACCACGGCATACGTCCTGGGCACCACGGTATCGACCCCGATCTGGGGCAAGCTCGGCGACCTCTACGGCCGCAAGAACATCTTCCTCGGCTCGATCGTCCTGTTCCTCGTCGGCTCCGCGCTCTGCGGCATGGCGGGCACGTCGATGTTCGGCGGCACGGCGGACGGCATGACGGAGCTCATCGCCTTCCGCGCCGTCCAGGGTCTCGGCGCCGGCGGCCTCATGGTCAACGTGATGGCGATCATCGGCGACCTGGTGCCGCCCCGCGAGCGCGGTCAGTACCAGGGCATCATGGCGGCGATGATGTCGCTCGCCATGATCGCGGGCCCGCTCGTCGGCGGCTTCATCACCGACCACCTGAACTGGCGCTGGGCGTTCTACGTCAACCTGCCCCTCGGCGGCGTCGCGCTCCTGTGGCTGGTGCTCAAGCTGCACCTCCCCAAGTACCGCACCGAGCACCGCATCGACTGGCTCGGGGCCGCCGTCCTCACCGTCGGCATCACCGCGCTCGTGCTGATCACCTCGTGGGGCGGTCAGGCGCACGGCTACCCGTGGGGCTCGTGGCAGATCCTGGCGCTGGCGGCCGTGGCGGTGGTCGCGCTCGGGCTCTTCATCCCGATCGAGCGGCGGGCGGCCGAGCCGGTCATGCCGCTGCACGTGTTCCGCGACCGCAACTTCTCGCTGATCTCGCTGGTCGGCTTCCTGCTCGGCTTCGCGATGTTCGGCGCGATCAGCTTCATGCCGCTGTTCCAGCAGACCGTCCAGGGCGCGTCGGCGACCAACTCCGGCCTGCTCCTGCTGCCGATGATGGCCTCGATGATGGTCGTGTCGCTGTTCGTCGGCAAGGCGATCACCCAGACGGGCAAGTACAAGATCTACCCGGTGATCGGCGGCGTGGTCATGGCCGTCGGCATGTGGCTGCTGTCGCTCCAGGACGTCAACACCCCCGTCTGGCAGACCGGCGTGTTCATCGCCGTGCTGGGCCTCGGCATGGGCTTCCTGATGCAGACGAGCATGCTGATCGCGCAGAACAGCGTCGAGCAGAAGGACCTCGGCGTGGCCAGCAGCGCCTCGACGTTCTTCCGGTCGATCGGCGGTTCGTTCGGCATCTCGCTGTTCGGGGCGATCTTCAACAACCAACTGGAGTCGAGCCTCACCGAGAAGTTCGGCGCGAAGGTCGCCCACGCGCTCACCTCGGGCGGTCCCCGCATGGGCTCGGGGTCCCTCGGCAACCTGCCCCCGCAGGTCAAGGCCGGGTTCCTGGAGGGGCTCGCCAACGCGATCAGCTCGGTCTTCGGCTGGGCCGTCCTGTTCGCCGTGCTCGTCCCGGTGCTCGCCGCCTTCATCAAGGAGATCCCGCTCCGGGGCGGCGCCACCACCCCGAGCGAGCAGCCCGATCCGGTGGCCGCCTTCGAGTGACCCGCAGTTGAGGCCCTGTACGTGAGGCCCTGTACGGCTTACGCCCCCGCGCGGGCGTAAGCCGTACAGGTCGTTCAGGCGGGTCTTTCCACCCGGTCGCCGGACCAGTCGGTGTGGAACGAGCCGTCCCGGTCGACGCGCCGGTAGGTGTGGGCGCCGAAGTAGTCCCGCAGGCCCTGCAGGAGCGCCGCCGGGAGGCGGTCCCTGCGCAGGCCGTCGTAGTACGCCAGGGCCGACGAGAACCCGGGCGTCGGGACGCCGATGGTGGCCGCGGTCGCCACGACCCGGCGCCAGGAGTCCTGGGCCAGGGCGAGCGCGGCCGAGAACGTGGGGTCGACCAGCAGCGTCGGCAGGCCGGGGTCGGCGTCGTACGCCGACCGGATCCGGTCGAGGAACCGCGCCCTGATGATGCAGCCGCCGCGCCAGATCGTGGCCATGGCCCCCAGGTCGATGTCCCAGCCGTACTCCTTGCTCGCCGCCGCCATCTGGTCGAACCCCTGGGCGTACGCGACGATCTTCGAGGCGTACAGCGCCCGGCGCACGTCCTCGACGAAGTCCCCGTCCTGGGCGGCCGCGTGCGGACCGGCGAGCGACCGCGCGGCCGCGCGCTGCTCGGGGTGGCCGGACAGGGCGCGGGCGAAGACCGCCTCGGCGATGCCGGTCACCGGGATGCCGAGGTCGAGCGCGCTCTGCACCGTCCAGCGGCCGGTGCCCTTCTGCTCGGCCTGGTCGACGATGACGTCCACGAACGGCGTGCCGGTCTCCGCGTCGGTGTGACCGAGCACCTCGGCGGTGATCTCGATGAGGTACGACTCCAGCTCGCCCTCGTTCCACTCGCGGAAGACGTCGGCCAGCTGCGCCGGGGTGAGCGCGAGCGCCTGCCTGAGCAGGTCGTAGGACTCCGCGATGAGCTGCATGTCGGCGTACTCGATGCCGTTGTGCACCATCTTCACGAAGTGGCCCGCGCCGTCCGGGCCCACGTGGACGCAGCAGGGCGTCCCGTCGACCTTGGCGGCGATGTCCTCCAGCAGCGGGCCGAGCGTCTTGTACGCCTCGGCGGCGCCGCCGGGCATGATGCTGGGCCCGTTGAGCGCCCCCTCCTCGCCGCCGGAGATCCCGGTGCCGACGAAGTGGATGCCGCGCTCCTTCAGCGCCGCCTCCCTCCGGCGGGTGTCCTCGAAGTTCGCGTTGCCGCCATCGATGATCATGTCGCCGGGCTCCATGCGGGCGGCCAGTTCCTCGATCACCGCGTCGGTGGGCGCTCCGGCCTTGACCATGATGATCGCCTTGCGTGGCCGTTCGAGCGACGCGACGAAGTCCTCGACCGAGCCGGACGGGATGAAGGCGCCCTCGTCCCGGTGGTCCTCCATGAACTGCGTGGTGCGGCTCTCGGTGCGGTTGTGAATCGCGACCACGTGGCCATGATGGGCGAAGTTCCGGGCCAGATTGCGACCCATCGTCGCCAGGCCGGTCACTCCGATATCTGCTTTGTCCATACCTGCTTTGTCCATACCTGCTTTGTCCATACCTGCGTTGTCCATATGCCTAGTCATATACCGTTCGCCTCGTCGGATGCGGCATCGGCCCGGCGTCCGCTCAGTATCCGTAGCCGCCCGAGTGCGAGTGCGTCGGGGCCGGGGTCGCCGTGGGGGTCGCCGTGGGGGTCGCCGGCGGTGACGCCGATGTGGACGTCCCAGCGCCGGCCGGCCGGATCAGCCCGAGCAGGCCGTGCTGCGCCTTGCCGGTCCCGGCCGAGAACCACAGCGCGTCCGTGCCGCCGTTCTGCGCCGTGCCGGGCTCCAGGTCCCACAACCCCTCGATCGCGATGGCCGTGCCGTCCGTCTTGCGGAGCGGCCCGAGGTAGCGGCCGGTGTGCCGGTTGTACGCGTTGACCCAGCCGTCGCCGAAGTTGCCGACGAGGAGCGCCCCGGCGTAGGGGCCGAAGCCCTGGGGCGCGAGGGTCATCGCCCACGGCGCGTTGAGCGGGCCTCTGCTCGCGAACCGGCGCAGGTAACGGCCGCCGGGGCTGAACTGGCTGACGAAGCCCTTGCCCCGGCCCGCCACGGCCCCGCCCGTCCGCGGGTCGCGCTTGGCGTACGCGACGAAGACCGAGCCCCCGACCACCTCCACGTTGAAGGGGGAGTAGTCCGGCGGCAGGAACGGGTCCCGGAACTGGCGCCGAGTGAGCCGTACCCGGTCGAAGTCGTCGTCGAAGACGTGGATCCGGCCGTGCGAGAAGGACGGCGCCAGCAGGAACGTGCCGCGGTTGGTCTCCATGAGGGCCAGCCCCTTGTAGTCGGCGCCCCGGGTGAAGGCGCCGATGACGGCGTGGTCGGCGTCCGCCTTGGCGCTCCAGGCGGTGATCGCGCCGCTGGGGCTGGAGAAGATGAACGACGCCGGGGCCGTCCCGAGCCTGCCCTTGACGGTGAAGTTCTCGCCGCTGTAGAGCACCTGGCCGGTGGGGGTGCCGCCGGGGATCCACACCTGCGTGGGGGCCTTCTTCACGGTTCCCGCGCCGCCCGTGTAGACGGTGGCGCTGCCGGTGCCCGCGTCGGACACCCACAGGGTCGCGCCCATGGCGAGGCCCCACGGGTTGACCAGCTTGGGGTCCGTGACGGCGGCCTTGCCCGCGACGTCGGAGACCAGGTCGACCTCGGTGAACCTGGCCGGGGTGCGGGTTGTTCCGGAGTACCGGGTTGTTCCGGAATGCTGGGTTGTTCCGGAATACGCGGGGACCGCGCCGACGAGTGCCAGCGCGAGCGGTGCGGCGCAGAGCGTGACGATACGTGCCCGCATGGGGCCTCCCTGATGAGGATGAGACGGTGCGTCGGCATGCCCTTACGCCGGGAGATACGCCGCCCTCCTCCGGAGGGTTCACCCGAGGCGGTCGCGGATCCCCCGGTGGGCACAGCCGGTCAGCACAAGGGGAGGCAATGTGGTGTGCGGCGTCACATATGATGACGGAAACCTGTAAACCCGACGGGTTTTGTATAGAGATGGCACCCTGGGGCGAGTGAGGCTTGGTGTCGCCCGCGACTCCCTGCTATGAGGAGAGCCTAGAACCGGTCCTCTTGGCCGAGGCCCGGGCCGTCCCCATCGTCATTATGTGGAGAAGATCGACGTGTTCATACCGCAGCCGGAACGGTCAGTCGTCGCGGTTCCCCCACCCGGAGACGGGCCCGGGTTCTGGTCCGGGGCGCCCAGCGCCGTGAGCAAGGACGGGTGGATCTACCTCGCCTACCGGCTGCGCCGCCCCATCGGCGAGGGCAGGGGATACGCGGTCGAGGTGGCGAGATCGGCCGACGGGGAGCACTTCGAGACCCTGCTCACGATCACCAAAGAGGACATGAAGACGGAGTCGCTGGAGCGCCCCACCCTCGTGGTGACCCCGGAGGGCGTCTGGCGGCTGTACCTGAGCTGCGCGACGTACGGCACCAAGCACTGGCGGGTGGAGGTCATCGAGGCCGCCGATCCCGCCTCCTTCGACCCCGGCGACGCGCGCGTGGTCCTGCCCGGAGACCTCAAGACCGGCGTCAAGGACCCCGTGATCGTGCACCACGACGGCCTGTGGCACCTGTGGGCGTCCTGCCACCCGCTCGACGACCCGCAGGAAGCCGACCAGATGGTCACCGACTACGCGACCAGCGTCGACGGGATCGAATGGTCGTGGCAGGGGACCGCCCTCGACCGGCGACCCGGCGCGTGGGACTCCCGCGGCGTGCGCGTCAGCGCGGTGAGCTTCACCGGCGAGACCGTGATCGCCTACTACGACGGCAGGGCGTCGGCCGAGGAGAACTATGAGGAGCGCACGGGCGTCGCGATCGGCCCGGACCCGTCGACGCTGACCGCGACCGGGATGGAACCCGCCGCCCAGTCGGCGCACGGCGGGCTGCGCTACCTCGACATCGTCCCCGTCCAGGGCGGCCACCGGCTGTACTACGAGCTGACCCGGCCCGACGGCGCGCACGAGCTGCGCACCGAGCTACGCTGACCGGCCTCTCGGGCGGCCGTTGCGGGCCTGCCGCTGGCCGGAGGGCCGGCTGCCCACGAGGCCGCCCGACCTCTCGCGGGGCCGGAGCCAGTCGCTGAAGTCCTCGTCCGTCACGTCCTGCAGGACCGCGATGTCGGCGGCGAAGTAGGACAGCAGCTCCTGCCGTTCCGGCCAGGTCAGCGGCCGGCGCGCGCGTCCCTCCCGCTGGAGGACCCGTTCGAGCGGCGCCGTGAGCCGCTGCCCCAGCACCCGGTCGCCCAGCCGTACGAGCTGGGAGAGGAGCTCGTGGCGGCGGCTCTCCGGGGGGTGGGCCGTGACGTTCTCCTTGGGCACCTCGCCGACCAGCCCCCGCTCGACGCCGAGGAACCCGCAGATGCGGTCCAGCGTGTCGGCCGGGCGGTCCACCAGGTCGCGGTAGCGGAACAGGAGCACCTGCTCGCGCGGGAACAGCGTGAACAGGTGCCGCAGCTGCTCGCCGTACCGGCCGAGGCCGATGTAGTGCCAGAACGGTGCCCAGCCCGCCGCGGCGCGGCGCTTCTCCTCCGCGCAGGCCCGGATCACGTCGCCGATGGGCTCCAGCCCGGCGGACCACAGGTGGGTCCAGTTCGAATGCGCCCGCTCCACGGGGTCACGCAGCGAGACGATGAGCTTGGCGCCGGGGACCGTCTCCCTGATCCGCCGCTGGGCGGCCAGGTCGTAAAGGTAGAAGGGCGTCGACTCGCCGCGGAGCGTCCCCGGCGGAGCGCCCTCGAACAGCGCCTCGTAGTCGTCCCGCCGCCACACGTGCTCACGGTAGGTCTCCGCGTCGCCCGGACCGCCCTTGGCCGGCGGCGGGCCATCGGTGAGGAAGAACTTGGGTTCCTTGACGGCCGACATGAAGAGCCCCGGATGGCGGGCCAGGGCGGCGTGCAGGGCAGTGGTGCCGGCTTTCGGCACTCCGATCACCAGGAAGTCGGGCAGGGCCATGGCCATCCTCCGCCACTTCTTCTCGGGGCCACTCGTTCTCGGCCACTTTTCCTACAAGTTTAGTGTGAAATGCCACCTCCTGTGTAGGATTCCATCACAGATGATGTACCACCCTGGTCAGGGCCCTATCCGGGGCCTTATCGCCGACCTCGCCCCGCGCCTCTCAGCCGCTCAGGAGGGCGGGCTCGGCCGCTGAGCACGTCGTCCCGCACCGGCCCCTGAGGGCCTCGAACCAGATCTCGAACCAGACCTCGTTCCGGCCGCCCTCCCGGACGATTCCCCACCGGTCGGACAGCGCGTCCAGTAGCGGGAGGCCCCGCCCGCTGGAGCCGTTCGGCACGGCGTGGCCCGCGCAGGGCGGTCTGGCGGACCCGTCGTCCCGCACGCAGATCCGCACGCGGTCCGGCAGGCAGGACACCGTGATGGTGAAGGTGCCGCCGTCGCCCGACCGCGAGTGGATGACCGCGTTGGTGACGATCTCGCTGGTCAGCAGCACGCAGTCGTCGTGCCGTGGATGGTCGCGGCCCAGCGTCGCCGACACCAGCCTGCGCGCCCGCCCGACCTGTACCCGTCCGCCGGCGAGCCGCGCCACGCGGTTCCCCGCGCCGTCCCCCAAGATCTCCATGTAAGACAGGACGCTCGCCCGTCAACCCCAGATGTCACGAGAAAGTAGGAGTGTGCTTGCCTGGCGGATCGGGAATGTCGTGCCCCCGGTCAATGTCTGATGGAACGTGACGGAATCCCACGAACCATCCCAGGGCACCCTGTCGGGCCGGACTACGTGGGTGCGGCGCTTCGACACGCCGCTGCGCGAGTTCCTCCGCACCGAGACCGGCAGCGCCGCCATCCTCCTCGCAGCCACGCTGGCCGCCCTGGCGTGGGCCAACATCGACCTCCGGTCGTACGAGGCCGTCTGGGGGACGGGGCTGTCGATCCGCCTCGGCGGCTGGGGCGTGTCCCAGGACCTGCGGCACTGGGTCAACACCGGGCTGATGACGTTCTTCTTCCTGGTCGTCGGGCTGGAGGCCAGGCGCGAGTTCGACATGGGCGAGCTGCGCGACCGCCGGCGGCTCGTGCTCCCGCTCGCGGCCGGGGTCGGCGGGATGATCGTCCCCGTCGCGATCTACCTCCTGTTCAACGCCGGCCGGCCGTCCGTGCACGGCTGGGGCGCCGCGATGTCGACGGACACGGCGTTCGCCCTGGGGATGCTCGCCCTGGTGGCGAGGCGGCTCCCGGCCCGCGCGCACACCTATATGCTCACCGTCACCGTCGTGGACGACCTCGTCGCGCTGTGCGTGATCGCGATCTTCTACAGCGAGCACGTGCGGCCGCTCGCGCTTCTCGCCGCGGCCGGGATCTTCGCCGTGGTCCTCCTCGTCCGGTCCCTCGGCGTACGGCAGGGCATCGTGTACGCCCTGCTCGGGGTGGCGGCCTGGGTGGCGCTGTTCGAGTCGGGCGTGGAGCCGGTCGTGCTCGGCCTGGCCATGGGGCTGCTGACCTACGCGTCCCCGGCGGCGCGCGGGGACCTGGAGCGCGCGACCGACCTGTTCCGGCTCTTCCGCGAGCAGCCGACCCCCGAGCTCGCCCGGTCGGCGGGGGTGGGGCTGGCCCGGGCGCTCTCGCCGAACGACCGGCTCCAGCAGATCTACCACCCGTGGACGAGCTATCTGATCGTGCCCCTTTTCGCCTTGTCGAACGCCGGGGTCGCGATCAGCGGCGACTTCCTGTCGCGGGCCCTCACCTCACCCATCACGCTGGGAATCGTGCTGGCCTACGTCGTGGGCAAGCCGATCGGGATCATCGGGTCGAGCTGGCTCGTCACGCGCCTGACCCGAGGCGGCGTGCGGCCGCCCGTCGGCTGGGCGGCCGTCGCGAGCGGCGGCACGATCGCCGGGATCGGCTTCACCGTCTCCCTGCTGATCGCCACCCTGGCCTTCAGCGGGCCGCGGCTGGAGGAGGCCAAGTTCGGCATTCTGGCGGCGGCGCTGCTGGCGTCGGTGGTGACCTGGATCGTCTCCCGCGCGATCGCCCTGCTGCCGCCGTTGGTGCGGACCCGGGCGGTGCTCGGCACCGCCGAGAGCATCGTCGACCTCGCCGCTCCCGTCGATCCGGAGCGCGACCACCTGCGGGGACCGGACGAGTCGCTGGTGACCGTGGTGGAGTACGGCGACTTCGAGTGCCCCTACTGCGGCATGGCGGAGCCGGTCGTGCGGGAGCTGCTCAGGGACTTCGGGGACGTCCGCTACGTCTGGCGGCACCTCCCGCTGCGTGACGTCCACCCCTTGGCGCAGCTCGCGGCGGAGGCGGCCGAAGCGGCGGCGGAGCAGGGGGCGTTCTGGGAGATGCACGACCTGCTGCTCGACCACCAGGGCGACCTTCTGCTTCCCGACCTCGTCGGCTACGCCGAGAGCCTGGGGCTCGACGTCGAGAGATTCCGCCGGGACCTGGAGGGTCACGTGGGCGCCGCCCGGATCGCCGAGGACGTCGACTCCGCCGACGTCAGCGGCGTCTCGGGCACGCCGACCTTCTTCGTGAACGGCCGGCGGCACCAAGGCGCCTACGACATCACGACGCTCTCGGCCGCCGTGCGGGCGGCGAAGGCGCGAGCGATCCTGATGTCGTAGGCGACCGGCGGGGGGGGGATCAGTGCTCCGCGGAGGAGCCGTTCACCGTCAGGACGCGCTCCGGCACCTCGATGGCGGGGAAGGTGCCCGTGTCGATGATGCCGTGCTCGTTGTACGCCGCCTCCAGCAGCGCGTGCGCCCGCGGCTCCAGCTTCCACAGAGCGCGGCACTCCCGGGCGGTGCTCAGCGGGATGCCGATCTCCTGGGCGATGTCGGCCGCCCGGGGGACGAACTTGCGCTCGATCTGCTGGTCCCAGTAGTCCCGGGCCGCCCGAACGAGTGCCGCGCGCTGGGCCGTGTCCACCGGGGCGGCGGGCTCCGCGGCGCCCGAATCCTCCTCGTCATCGTCATCGAGCATGGTGGCCCTGACGGCGCCTGAGGGCAGCGCCGGGGGAGCGGGCGGCTCGGGCGCCCACGGCACCGGCGGGCTCAGGTCAATCAGCGCCGACGTGTTGTAGAGCGCTCCGATCTGCGACAGCAGCGCCTCCTGCCGCTTCTCGTCGATGGCGAGGCCGGTGTACTCCACCGCGCGGTCCATCGCCCGGTCGAGCTGGGCGAGGGCGGCCCGCATCTTGCGGTCCGGCGCCCCGGCCTCGCGCAGCGCACGGGCCTTCTTGGCCGCCAGCGCGACGCGGGTCAGCCTGCGGTGGGCGTCCACCTCGCTCGCCGTGCGGTCGCTGGCCTCGGCGAGCCCGACGCGGACGAGCACCCGTTCGGGGGTCAGCCGCCAGTTGATCCGGGCGCGGCCGGTGATGCGGTGCCGTTCGATCGCCATGCCGCGCTCCCACAGCCACGCGGCGACCAGCGGGGCCGCGAGCCGGAACAGCGCCTCGGCGACGCTGCGGGCGTCCATGCTCGACAACACCGCCGACAGGCCGGTGAGGGCCCACACGGCGATGCCGTCGATGCCCGCCGAGTAGTTCTCCCTCATGTTCCGGCGGGCCCGCACGGCACTGGTGATCACGGCGACTTCGATGAACGCGAAGAGCAGCAGCCGCAGCGGCCCGTCGAATCCGAGCACGTCGCCGGAGAAGCGCCACATGCCCTGTGCGGACACGCCGGTCGCGATGCTGGCGGCGACGATGGTGAGGATGTCCTCGGCTGGTCGGTCGGCGGCGTAGCGGCGGAAGAGATGGGTCGTCGCACGGATGGCGGCGCGCAGGGCGACGTAGGCCAGGGCCAGGAGGACCAGGGCGAACACGCAGATGATGACTGTTCCGACCGGATGGGCCGACGCGAACGCGGTTATTTTATCAATGGGTGGCATCAGTCACTGGCTCTCGATGTCCGACAGGGATATCTCCGAGATCATTCCAGAATGTCGGCACCCTATGTGAAGAAACCCCTGTCTAGTTATGTGACTGGGGGGACTGGAAGCCGGGGGAGGCCAGCCAGGCGTCCACCTGGCGGCGCAACCTGTCCTTCGTCCCTGCGGGCGCGAACGACGCGTCGATCGAGGCGCGGGCGAGCTCGGCCATGACCGCGTCGCCGTACCCGAAGGTGTCTCTGACGCGGGCGTACTCCTCCGCGAGCGACGTCCCGATGATGGAGGGGACATCGGTGTTCACCGTGACGACCAGCCCGGCGTCGCGGAGCCGGGGCAGCGGGTGGGCGGACAGGGAGCCGGCCACGCCGAGCGCGACGTTCGACGAGGGACACACCTCCAGCGGGATCCCGCGGTCGCGCACCTCCGCGACGAGCTCGTCGTCCTCCAGCACGCGGATCCCGTGTCCCAGCCGCTCGGTGCGGCCCAGCGTGACGGCCTCCAGGATGCTCTCCGGGCCGCGGCACTCGCCCGCATGGTGTACCACGTGGAGCCCGGCGTCCCCGGCCGCGTGGAAGACATCGGCGAACGGAGCCAGCGCGTAGGACTCCTCCCCGGCCACCCCGACGCCCGCGACGCCGTCGGAGGCGTAGCGCGTCGCCAGCCTCAGGGTGCGCCAGGCCCGCTCCACCGAGCGCCGCCGGGAGTGGTCGAGCAGCACGCGGCATTCGATGCCGTAGGCCACCTGCCCCTCCGCCAGGCCGTCCAGCACCGCCTCCAGCGGCATCTCCAGGTCGCCGAGCCTCTCGCCATGGGAGGCCGCGGTGAACGTCACCTCCGCGTAGCCGGTGCCCTGCGCCGCCTCGTCCTCGCAGAACTCCAGCGCGACGCGGCGGAAGTCCTCCGGCCGGCGCAGGCAGCCGCGCACCAGCGAGTTGTGGTCGGCGAACTCGCGGAAGCCGCTGAAGGTGAGCGGTGTCCCACCAGGGAGGTCCACGCCGTTCGCGGTCGCGATCTCCCGGAGGGTCGAGGGCCGCACCGTGCTCTCCAGGTGAACGTGCAGATGAGCCTTCGGCAGCCGTGTGAGGTCCCGCATGCCGGTGAGGATAGGAAACCCTCACCCGGACCGCATCCGAATTCTCCCGGCGGAGTACTCGCCCCACCCCGCGGGACCTCCCGCCGGAACCGCCTCCCCGATTGCCCTGCGAGGCCGGATCCCGGCAGCCTAACCTGGACAGGTGCTGCAGAAACCCGCGGAGATCGTCGACCGCGACAAGGACTGGGAGGTCCTGTCGGGGTTCCTGCGTCCGCGCCGGCCCGAACGGCCCGGGTCCTCGATCGCGGCCGTCACGGGACGCCGCAGGGCGGGCAAGACCTACCTACTGGGGCGCTTCAGCGAGCAGGCCGGCGGTCTCTATTACGAGGCCCGCCAGGAGGACAGCCTTCTGGAGGCCCAGGAGCGCCTCCGCGCCGAGATCGCCGCCTACGAGCCGACCCGCGCCTCGGAGATCAACGCGATGCCGCTCGGTATGGCCGACACCTGGGACCGGCTGCTGCAGACGGCGATGGACGTCACCTATGCCCGCCGGACAGGCGACATGGTGCCGCCGGTCATCATCGACGAGTTTCCCTACCTGCTCCGCGACACTCCGGTTCTGCAGTCGATCCTGCATCAGCTCTACGACACGCACATGTTCCGCCCTGGTGAGATCGCCCGTGGCGGGATGAGGATCGGCTATTTCGACCGGATCATTCAGGGAAAGCTGCTGCTCTGCGGATCGGCGATGTCAGTCATGCACGAGCTGGGTCACGGCTCCCGGCCGCTGTTCGGGCGGCTCGCCTGGACCATGACCGTACAGCCGTTCGACCACATCGACATGGCCCGGTTCTGGGGCATCGAGGACCGGGAGGTCACCCTCCTTCTCCACGCCGTCCTCGGCGGCGCCGCCGGCTATCTCGACCTCACGGACGACCGCACCGGCCTGGGGCCGCCCCGAAACCTCGGCGAACTCGACGCGTGGATCGCCAAGACCCTGCTCAGGCCAGAGCCGGACTACCTCACGGAAACCGAGATCTGGCACCTGCTCAGGGAAGACCCACGGGCGGGAGACAAGGTGATCTACCAGCGGGCGATGCAGGAGATCGCCGATGGCGCCACAACGGCGACCCAGGTGGGCGGCCGGCTGCAGAAGCCCAAGGAGGAGATCGAGCCGGTCGTCGACCGGCTGGTGGCGATGGGCTACGTCGAAGAGCGGGTGGAGCTCTTCCCGTCCAGCCAGTACGTGCTGCGGCTACGCGATCCGGTCATCCGATTTCACTACGCGGTGGTCGAGCCCTCCCTGGGGCTGCTGCGCGACGGGGTGGATCCGGTCGAGATCTGGAAGCAGTCCGCGAGTCGCTTCCGCTCCCAGGTGCTGGGCCCGGCCTTCGAGGAGGTCGTGTCCATCAGCGTCTCCCGCATGCTGCGCAATCGCGGCATCGAGATCGGCTACCACGGCTGGACTGTCGTCCACGACCCGGAGACCCGCAAGAACCACGAAGTGGACCTCGTCGGGCTGGAGCCGTTCGCATTGGCGCGCCACGAGAAGTCGCGGATCGCGGTGATCGGCGAGGCGAAGGCCACACAGCGGCCACGTGGCATGAAGGACCTGGAGCGCCTGCGCCGGATCCGCGACCTCCTCTCGAAGCGACGCCGGGCCGCCGACGCCAAGCTGGTCCTCATCTCGATGTACGGCTTCTCCGACGCGTTGCTCAAGGAGGCCGGGAACCGTCCGGATGAGGTGGTCCTCTTCGGCCTCGATGACCTCTTCGGCTGGAAGGGCTGACCCGGCGGTAGCGCGCCTGTGGCAGTATCCGCCCTCATGGAACTCCACGTGCCGGATCACACCGTGCTGTCCGTGGTCGTCGGGTCACGCGCGTACGGGCTGGAAACCGAAAGTTCGGACATCGACCGGCGAGGCGTCTTCGTGACGCCCACGCCGCTCTTCTGGTGCCTGGACAAGCCTCCGACGCATATCGAGGGGCCGATGCCCGAGCAGTTCTCCTGGGAGATCGAGCGCTTCTGCGTGCTGGCGCTAGAGGCGAACCCGACGGTCCTGGAGTGCCTGTGGTCCCCGATCGTCGAGCACTCCGGCCCGCTCGGCGACGGCCTGCGGGCCATCCGCCGGGCGTTCCTGTCCCGAAAGGCCGAGCGCACGTTCGCGGGCTACGCCGATGAGCAACTCCGCCGCCTGAAGTCGCACGGCTCGCCGGACGGCGACGTGAGGCCGCGCAAGATGGCCATGCACATGATCCGGCTGCTGCTCAGCGGCCTGCACCTGGCCCGCCACGGCGAGCCGCTCGTCCGCGTGGACGCCCACCGCGACCGCCTGCTCGCCGTACGGCGGGGCGACCTGGACTGGCCGGAGGTGCGGCGGTGGCGTGACGAACTGGCGGCTCAGATCGCCGAGGCCGGAAGCGTCCTTCCCGAGCGCCCTGACCGGGACACGGTGGAAGACTTCCTGATCACCGCCCGGAGATCCTCCCTGTGACCGCCATCCTGCCGGACTGGCTCGCCGAGATCCCCGGCGAGCAGCCGCATCCCCTGATATTCGCCACCGTCAGCGGCGCCCACCTCTACGGGTTCCCGTCGCGTGACTCCGACGTGGACCTGCGCGGCGTGCACCTGCTCCCGCTGGACCAGGTCATCGGGCTGCGCCCCGGGGAGGAGACCATCACCCGCTCCTGGCTCCGCGAGGGCGTCGAGGTGGACCTCGTCACGCACGACCTCGCCAAGTTCTGCCGGCTGCTCTTGGGGCGGAACGGCTACGTCCTGGAGCAACTCCTGTCGCCGCTGGTCGTGGCATCCTCGCCGCTCCACGAGGAGCTGCGGGCCTTGGCCTCCGGTTGCCTGACGCGGCACCATGCCCACCACTACCTCGGCTTCGCCCGCACGCAGCGGCGGCTGTTCGAGAGGACGGGCGAGCTGAAGCCCCTGCTGTACGCGTTCCGCGTGCTGCTCACCGGCATCCACCTGATGCGGACAGGGGAACTCGTCGCCGACCTGACCCGGTTGCTCCATGGCGGGCCGCCGTACCTGGCGGAGCTGGTGGCCGCCAAGCGCGCCGCCGAACACGGCGTGCTCCCCGGCGACGCCCCGGATCCCGTACGGCTGGCAGGCGATCTCGACCGGCTGACCGCTGAATTGGGGGCCGCGCGGGACGCTTCGGCGCTGCCGGACACGGCATCGGCGCACGATGCCTTGCACGATTTCGTGGTTTCGGCACGGCTTCTGGGGGGAGCCGAGCGCTGACAAAGCAGGATAGAAGTTATGCTGATCATTGTTGGGATCAATGCGCACGGGGGAGTGCCTATTGGGGCAGGATCGTGAATCGTGGGGCTTCGACCCGAACACGCCCAACATCGCGCGGCTTTATGACTACTACCTGGGTGGCAAGGACAATTTCGCGGCCGACCGTGAGGCGGCCGAGCGCATCCTGTCCGTCGCCCCGGAAGTACGGCTGGCCGCCCGCGAGAACAGGGCCTTTCTGGGGCGGGCCGTACGATTTCTCGCGCAGTCAGGGATCACTCAGTTCCTGGACATCGGCACGGGCCTGCCGACGCAGGGCAACGTCCACGAAGTCGCGGGCGAGATCGTCGACAGGCCCCGGGTCGTCTACGTGGACAAGGACCCGATCGTGCTCGGCCACGCGAGGGCGATCCTGGCGGGCCGCGGGGACACCACCGTCGTCGAGGGTGACCTGAGGCGTCCCGAGGAGATCCTCAACGACGCCGACGTGGTCAAGGCCCTCGACTTCACCAAGCCGATGGGCCTGCTCCTGGTCGCGATCATGCACTTCATCACCGATGAGGACGATCCGGCGCGCATCCTCACCACTCTGCGGGACGCCCTGCCGCAAGGAAGCCACCTCGTGCTGTCGCACGGCACCCGGGACACCCGCGCGGAGGCCGTGGAGGCCGGAACGCAGGTGTACCGCAACTCCACCGCGCCTCTGGTGCTGCGGAGCCGTGACGAGATCCGCGCCCTCTTCGACGGATTCGACCTGGTCGATCCGGGGCTGGTCTGGGTGCCCGAATGGCGGCCCGCGCAGGCCGGCGTCCTCGACCCGCCGGAGAAGTCGCTCATCCTGTGCGGCGTGGGCCGCAAGAGCTGACGGCGAGGCTCCCGCGTGGAGATCGGCCTGGCACTCGCCCAGTAGGGGCGGTTCGCGTCGCTGGAGAGCGTCACGCTGGTGGCTCGGGAAGCCGAGTCGCTCTGGCCCGCTCGCTGGCCAGCCTCGACCAGCTCAGCGCAAGCGTTCCGCGCCGCGCTCCACGGATGACGCGGCCTCGTCGCGTGGCTCCCGCGCCCCCGGCCGTTCCCGAGATGAGAGAATCCGGGGAACCGCACTCGTCAGCGGCGCCGTCACCACTCGAGGAGAACCGTTGACCTCATCCACCAAAGACAACCTCGATGTCGCCGCCAGCGCCCAGGAACTCGCGGACAGCGCGCCGGCCGGGTCGCTGAGCCACGCCGCCGCCAAGTCGGTGGCGATCACGTGCGCCACCACGCGGGACCTCGCCGAGGCCAGGGCCGCGCTGGACGGCATCACGCCCGACGACGTACGGCAGGCCGCCCTGGAGCTCCTGGACCGGCTTCTGACCGAGTCCGCCTGACGGCGTGCCGCCCGGGGACGGACCCCCGGGCGGCCGCCGCCGTCAGGCCGTCAGGTCGCGATGAGGCCGTCAGGTCGTCAAGAGGTCGTGATGAACTCGTCGGGGCTCGTCACGACGGGCGACTCGACGTAGAGACTGCGGTACTCGTCCTGGATCCCGCTGTTGTGCACCTGGATCGCGAGCGGGCCCACCCGACCGGCGGTGGGGTCCTTAAAGCGCAGGACCTCGACGCCCTTGCAGGTCGTGGCGCCCGAGGGGAGCGGGCAGCAGGCCATGCGGGCCACTCCGGTCGTCTGGTTGGCCACGATCTCGCACTGGCTCCAGACGTGGATGTCGATCTTGGTGTGCGGAACCTGCGTGAAGAGGCTGCCGCCGCCGTTGTTGTGCCCCGGCCGGTAGTCCCAGTGCCCGCCGTTCGGCGGCTGGAACTGGATGGCGCTGAGGGCGTCACGGATGGGGTCGGTCGTGCCCCAGATCAGCACGGTCGGCGCGTGGTCTCCGACGACCTGCCTGACGTTGAAGATCCAGCGGAAGCTGCCGACCTGCTTCTTGTTGTAGTAGATCCATCCCCGGCTGGCGCCCGTGCCGTGGATGGCGTTGTTCTGGACCGTCCAGCCGTTGGCGGCGTGCGGCGTCCAGCCGTCCAGGGTCGTGCCGTTGAACATCGACACGAGGTTGGGGTCGCCGTACGGGTTTCCGGGATTGCCGCTGTTCGTGGTGCCTGAGACCTCCGAGCTGTGCCCGGACTCGTTGCCCGCGGCGTCGACGGCGGTGATCGTGTAGGTGTGCGTCGAGGAGGCGGCCAGGCCGCTGATCGTGGCCGTGGTCCCGCTCGGGGTGGCGACGACGGTGGAGCCCTCGTAGACGCGGTAGCCGGTGACGGCGACGTTGTCGGTGGAGGCCGTCCAGGACAGCGAGATGCTGGCGGCGGTCGTGGCGGTCACCTGCGGGCCGGTGGGGACGCTCGGCGCCTGCGTGTCGTCCGTCCCGCCGCCGATGACGGTCAGCTTGTCGATGTTGGGCCCGCCGTTGGAGGTCGTCGCGGTGGCCCTGACCGTGTTCGTCCCGGCGTTGAGCGGGGCGCTGATCGTCGCGTCGGCCCACGTGTCCCAGTTGGCCGTGGCGTTGAACGCCTTGCCGGCCGCGACCACGGTGCCGTTGACCGAGATGTCCAGCGGGCGGTTGATCGTGGTGCCGTTGGCGTACCGCAGGACGAGGGAGGCGGTGCCGGCCGACGCGGCGCTGACCGTCCACTCGATGTAGCCGCCGGTCGTGTTGACGTAGTCGACGAAGCCGGTGCCGGTGAAGCCGGTGTGGTTGGACGCGATGGCGGCCTGGCTGAGCGTGGCGCTCTCGGCCTGATATTCGCTCGACGGCGTGTCGGAGGTCACGACCTCGACATAGTCGAGGTTGGGGTTGCCGTTCGACGTCGTCGAGGTGATCCGCACGGTGTTGGCGCCCGCGTTCAGCGTCGCGGTGAGGGTGGCGGTGGCCCAGGTGTCCCACGTGCCGGTGCTGTTGAAGGCCCGGGCGGCCGACACCACCGTCCCGTTGACCGCGATGTTCGAGGGCCGGTTGGTGGTGGTCCCGTTCGCGTAGCGGATCGAGACGGTGGCGCTGCCCGCGACGGGGGCGTTCACGGCGAACTCGACGTAGCTGCCGGTGACGTTGTCGCCGTTGACGTAGCCGGTGCCGGAGAACCCGGTATGAGTCGTTTCGAGGACTCCTTGGGAGATGGTGGCGTTCTCGGCCTCGTAGCGGTTGGTGGCCGCCTGGGCGGCCAGGTTCGGGAGGGCGGAGAGGATGAGAGCGAGCAGGGCGAAGAAGACCAGCCCAGCGCGGGTCGGTTGATGCACGGCTTCCCTTTCTGCCGAGTGTGCGCCTCGTTGCCTCCACCCAGAACAGACGGGGCGCCACCTGTTGACCGCTAAATCGGATCATCGGGTGATATATCAGGTCAAGTAGGAAAGGGGGCCCAAATCCCGCCCCCTTTCCCCGTGATCATGCACAGGTTCCCTGCGACGTCTCCTACCTCGCGCTTCACCGTTCGTGATCATGCACGGGTTCCCGTGGACGGCTCCCCGCCTCGGGCTTTGTTCCTCGTGATCTGGGCATGGCATGATCACGCCGTACGTTCGCGCAGGTCGTACGGCATGCGAGGGAATCTGTGCATGATCACGGCGTGGTTGGGGGGCGCGTGATCACGGCGTGATGGGGGGGCGTATAACGCGAGAACCCCAGACCGGGCCGGTCTGGGGTTCCTGCGAATGGTGGGCGATACTGGGATTGAACCAGTGACCTCTTCCGTGTCAGGGAAGCGCTCTCCCGCTGAGCTAATCGCCCCTCGAACTACCAGAGGTGGAGACGGGATTTGAACCCGTGTACGCGGCTTTGCAGGCCGCTGCCTCGCCTCTCGGCCACTCCACCAGGTGAAGCTCCGAGCGGAAGACGGGATTCGAACCCGCGACCCTCACCTTGGCAAGGTGATGCTCTACCACTGAGCCACTTCCGCGCGATGTCCGTCAGCTGTCCGCCAGCCGGACTCACGCAGAGCACTTTATCGAATCCGCGCCGACTCCCCAAATCGGCCCCGGCCGCGTGGTGACCTCCACCGGCTGTAAGGAGCTAACATGCGATACGCTGGTTACCTTTCCAGGAAAGAGTGGGACGATGCACGACAGCGGGGTCGTAGCGGTCGGGCCTGAGCCGCTGACCTTTGACGACGTGATCCGGGTCGCGAGGCACGGAGCGGCGGTACGGCTGACGGACGATGCGATCGCCGAGATGGCCGCCTCCCGGGGCAGGATCGAGGAGCTTGCCGAGGGCGACACGCCCGCCTACGGCGTCTCGACCGGCTTCGGCGCCCTGGCCACCCGGCACATCGACCCGGCGCTGCGGGCGCGGCTCCAGCGGAGCCTCATCCGCTCCCACGCCGCCGGATCCGGCCCCGAGGTGGAGACCGAGGTCACCCGGGCCATGATGCTGCTGCGCCTGCACACGCTCGCCACCGGCCACACCGGCGTCCGGCCCACGACGGCCAGGGTCCTGGAATCGCTGCTCAACGCGGGCGTCACGCCCGTCGTCCACGAGTACGGCAGCCTCGGCTGCTCGGGCGATCTCGCCCCGCTGTCCCACGTCGCTCTGACGATCATGGGGGAGGGGATCGTCCGCGACGCCGAAGGCAGGCTCAAGCCGGCGGCGGAGGCGCTCAAGCAGAGCGGCATCGAGCCCGTCGAGCTGGCCGCGAAGGAGGGGCTCGCCCTCGTCAACGGCACCGACGGCATGCTCGGCATGCTCGTGCTGGCCATCCACGACCTCACCCGGCTGCTCAAGACCGCCGACATCAGCGCGGCCATGAGCGTCGAGGCCCTGCTCGGCACCGACTACGTCTTCGCCGCCGACCTCCAGGCGCTGCGGCCGCACCCCGGCCAGGCGGCCGCGGCGGCCAACATGCGGGGAGTCCTCAGCGGCTCGGGGATCATGGCCTCCCACCGGGACGGCTCCTGCACCCGCGTCCAGGACGCCTACTCCCTGCGCTGCGCGCCCCAGGTCGCCGGAGCGGCCAGGGACACCGTCGCCCACGCCGCGACGGTCGCCGCCCGCGAGCTGGCCAGCGCGATCGACAACCCCGTGGTCCTCGCCGACGGCCGCGTCGAGTCGAACGGCAACTTCCACGGCGCCCCCGTGGCGTACGTCCTCGACTTCCTCGCCATCGCGGTCGCCGACGTCGCGTCGATCGCGGAACGGCGGACCGACCGCATGCTGGACGTGTCGCGCAGCCACGGGCTGCCGGCCTTCCTCGCCGACGATCCCGGTGTGGACTCCGGCCACATGATCGCGCAGTACACCCAGGCCGCCATCGTCTCCGAGCTGAAGCGGCTCGCCGTCCCCGCCAGCGTCGACTCGATCCCCAGCTCGGCCATGCAGGAGGACCACGTCTCCATGGGCTGGTCCGCCGGGCGCAAGCTGCGCCGCGCGATCGACGGCCTCACCCGGGTGCTCGCCATCGAGGTCCTCACCGCCGCCCGCGCCCTCGACCTGCGCAAGCCGTACGAGCCGGGGACGGGGACCGGCGCGGTGGTCCGGCTGCTCCGCGAGTCGGTCGAAGGTCCGGGGCCGGACCGGTTCCTCGCCCCCGAGATCGAGACGGTGGTCCAGCTCGTCGGCGACGGCTCGGTGATCGCTGCCGCGGAGACCGCGACGGGTCCCCTGCAGTAGGGGGCTCAGCGTAGGGGGCTCAGCGCCAGTAGTTGTTCGCCGCGGCGATGGTGGCGAACTCGATCGAGACGACATGGGCCGCGGTGGTCAGCGTCTCGGAGTCCATCGCGTTTCTGAGCACCTCCACGTCCGGCCCGATCGCGTGGATCGTGTTGCGGGCCATCAGGACGGCCAGGGCCCGGCCGTCCTCGGGGCTCGCGGTGATCAGCGAGTTGCCCGGCACGAGTTCCATGGTCAGCCCCCCGTTCCGTAGCCATCGGTAACGACAGACTAGCTCTCCGGAGCGCCGGAACGGCCGGCGACGGACCGAGGGCGGACCGGGGGGCTCACCGGTGAGGTCCCGGCTCCGCACCTTCCCATGCTCGGCCAGCCGTCCAATGTCGGTCACGAACGTCCTGATGTGCGGCCTCCCGGCCGCCCGCGCGCTGCTCCGGCTTCTCCAGAGGGGGGACGGCCCGTCGCGGGGAGCGGCCGGAAAGAATGGACCCGTGCGGGACGCTTTTGCCCATATCGGGGGATATCTGGCCACCGGGCTGCGGGAGGTGACCACCGATCTGGCCGCGCTCGACGGCTCCGGATGGTGGGCCGTCGTCGTGTCGTACGAGGGCAAGGTCACCTGCGCCCGCTTCGGCGACGTACGGCGGGCGCCGCTTCCACGGCCGGCCGGCCCCTGGCGGGGACCGGCCCCCGGCGCGTGGCGGAGCTCGCTCGACCAGGCCCGCTACGAGCTGGGCGTCCAGCGGATCAGGGACTACATCGAGCAGGGGGAGGTCTACCAGGCCAACCTGTGCCGGGTCCTGTCCGCCCTTCCCGGCAGGCCGGCGGACCCCCTCGCGCTCGCCGTACGGCTGGCAAAGGGAAATCCGGCCCCCTACGCGGCGGTGATCGACATCCCGGCGCTGGCCGTGGTGTCGGCCTCGCCGGAGCTGTTCTTGTCGCGCCGCGGGGACGTCATCGAGTCCAGACCGATCAAGGGCACCGGAGTCACCGCGGCCGATCTCCTGGAGAAGGACTACCCCGAGAATTTGATGATCGTGGATCTCGTCCGCAACGACCTCGGCCGGGTGGCCAGGGTAGGCTCGGTGTCGGTGCCCTCACTGTTCGAGATCGAGGAGCATCCCGGGCTGGTGCATCTGGTGTCGACGGTGCGCGCGAGGCTCGCCGAGGGCGTCGGCTGGCCGGAGCTGTTCGCCGCCACGTTCCCCCCAGGCTCGGTGACAGGGGCCCCGAAATCCTCGGCGGTCCGCGTCATCAACGAGCTCGAACCGGAGCCCCGGGGGCCATACTGTGGGGCGGTGGGCTGGGTCGACGCCGACCGCCGCGAAGCGGCGCTGGCCGTCGGCATCCGTACCTTCTGGATCGAGCACGACACGATCCGGTTCGGCACGGGAGCGGGCATCACGTGGGGCTCCGACCCTCGGCTGGAGTGGCTCGAGACCGAGCTGAAGGCCGCCCGGCTCATCGGATTGGCGTCAGGGAACGGGCCGGAAAGCACAGGGCCGGAAAGCACAGGGTCGGAAGCATAGAGATGGAGTTGGAGAGATGGCTGTACCCATCTGGGTGAACGGTGACCTCATCGAGCCCGGCAAGGCCGTGGTCTCGGTGTTCGACCACGGGCTGATGGTCGGCGACGGCGTCTTCGAGACGATCAAGGTCGTGGAGGGGGAGTCCTTCGCCCTCACCCGGCACCTCGATCGCCTCGCGCTCTCGGCCAAGCGGGTGGACCTCCCCGAGCCCGACCTGGCCTCGATCGCCGACGGCGTGCGCAAGACCCTGGCCGCCGCGCCGAAGTGGCCCCTGGGCAGGATCAGGGTCACCTACACCAGCGGGCCCGGGCCCCTGGGCTCGGACCGCGGCTCCGAGGGCACGACCGCGTTCATCATCGTGGCCGAGCAGAAGCCGTTCCCCGCCACCGGGGACGTCACCGTCGTGCCGTGGCCGCGCAACGAGCGCGGCGCGCTGGCGGGAGTCAAGAGCACGTCCTACGGCGACAACGCCAAGGCTCTCGCGTACGCCAAGGAGCGCGGCGGCGGCGAGGCGATCTTCGAGAACCTGGCCGGCAACCTGTGCGAGGGCACCGGCAGCAACATCTTCATCGTCACCGGCGGCCGCCTCGTGACGCCGACCCTCGCCTCCGGCTGCCTCGCCGGGGTCACCCGCGCGCTCACGCTGGAGTGGTGCGGCGGCGAGGAGGCCGACGTCCCGATCTCGGCGCTGTACGAGGCCGAGGAGGCGTTCCTCACCTCCACGACCCGTGACGTCCAGCCGATCCGCCTGGTGGACGGCAAGGCCCTGCCGCAGGCGCCCGGACCGGTCACGCTGGCGGCCATGAAGGCCTTCGCCGAGCGGTCGGCGGCCGACCTCGACCCGTGACGGGGCCGCCGTTCAGGCTCCGCCGTACGAGTGCTGGCTCTGGACGTTGAGCTCCTTCATGCGGACCGACTTGGCGGGGTCGGTGAGCGGGTCGTCGACGCGGAGGACGTCGAGGCCCTTGGTGATGTCGCTCGAGTAGATGTAGCCGTTGTAGTAGTACGCCGACCAGGACCCGCCGAGCTGCAGACCCGGCTTCAGCGGCCCGCGCTCGAAGTAGGCGATCTCCTTCGGATGGTCGGAGTCGGTGAAGTCCCACACCGAGACGCCGCCCATGTACCAGGCCTGGACCATGATGTCCCGGCCTGGGACCGGCACGAGCGACCCGTTGTGCGCCACGCAGTTCTCCTTCGAGCTCTGCACCCGTGGGATCTTGAAGAAGCCGTGCCGTACGAGCTCGCGGTCGGCCGTGATCTCGTAGACGGCGTCCGCGCCCTTGGTGGGGCTCCCGGAGCCGTCGCAGGTCGGGGCGATCCCGCCGCCGAGCTCGTCGCTGAAGACCACCTTGGTCCCGGCGTCGTTGAACGTCGCCGAGTGCCAGATGGAGAAATTCTCCTTGTCGGTCACCATCTGGAGCACTTTCGGCTTCACCGGATCGGAGATGTCCATCAGGACGCCGTCGCCGAAGCACGCCCCCGCCGCCAGCTTCTTCTCCGGGTAGACGGTGATGTCGTGGCATCCGGCCGCCGCGTACGCGTCGCTCTGGTCGAGCTTCCGGTCCTTGAACAGCTCGGGCTTCGCGATCACCTTGGCGCGGGCCGGGCTGTCGACCGGCACCTCGACGATCGAGATGTTCTCGTGCGGCGGCGGGCAGCTCTTCGATCCCGGCGTCGGCCCGGGGGAGGAGACGTAGAGGTAGAGCGTGTCCGAGGTCGTGCCGGGAACGACGGCGTGCGTGTGCGAGCCGCACTCGGTCTTCACCGCCGCGAGGTAGTGCGGGTCCGACTTCTCCGAGATGTCGAAGATCCTGATGCCCTCCCACTCGGTTGCGCTCATGGGGTCGCCGGGGGAGCTGGCGCAGGTGTTGTCCGTGCGCGGCTCGTCGATGGAGAGGAAGAGCAGGTCGCCGGAGACCGAGATGTCGTTCTGCCCGCCGGGACACTCTACCCGGGCGACCGCCTTCGGGTGCGCCGGATCACTGATGTCGGCCACGGTGAAGCCCTCGTAGTTGCCGACGAAGGCGTAGCCGCCCTGGAAGGCCAGGTCGGTGCCCCACGCCTCCGGCCCGTTGAACGGCGCGTCGAGCGGGACGTTCGCGATCACTTTCATGTTGTCGCTGTGCCGGATCTCGTCCGGCCCGGGGATGCCGGTGGCGCGTGACGTGGGGTTTCCTAATGTTTCGTGATTCTCCCGGGGAGGGGAGCCGCAGGCGGCGGCCGCACAAAGGACAGCGGCCAGGACGGCCGTGAGAATCGGTCGTTTCACTTGTCCCCCCATCCGGCCCGGGTTCCCTGGGCTCCCCCGCCGGGTGGAAAGTAGCCCAGTATGGAAACTATGTCGGGCGGGCGATCAGCGTGGGCGGCTTTCGTAACGGTTGGACTCGTATCGGTTGAGCTCGTGACGGGCGCGGCACTCGCCGGATGCTCGGCCGCCGACCCGCCCACCCCGCTCGTCGCCGGTTCCCAGGCCCCCGTCCTCGTCCCCGGAGCCCCAGGAGAGCCCGGCCGTACGGCGAAGCCCGGGCAGCGGCTGGGCGACTCGGAGGCGAGGTCGACCGGTGCGGACGTCCGCTTCGCGGAGGCGATGATCCCCCACCACAGGCAGGCGCTGGAGATGGCCGGCCTGGCCGGGGCGAGGAGCTCGGAGCCGCTGGTGACCGCCATCGCCGACCGGATCACGACGGGTCAGGGCCCCGAGATCACCGTGATGACGTCGTGGCTGGAGTCGCTCGGCCGCGAGGCGCCCTCCGCCCATGATCACAAGCCGGGGTACGGCATGGCGACGCTGGAGGAGCTGAACCGCCTGCGGGCGGCCAGGGGCGCCGCGTTCGACAGCCTGTTCCTGGAGTTGATGATCAGGCACCACCAGGGCGCGGTCCGCATGGCGGGGGAGGAACTGCGCGACGGCACGGACCGGGCCATGCGGAAGATGGCCCAGGACGTGGTGTCCGGCCAGCAGATCGAGATCACCCGCATGCGGGAGATCCTGGACGGCCGGTCATAGCGATCGTGCCGAGCCGGCCTTACGAGCCGGCCTTATGAGCTCCAGAGCATGTTGGTGAGCTCTTCGTCGAGGTCCATGAAGTCGGTCTCGCGACCGGCGGGGACGAGCTCGTAGGTTCGGTGCAGGAACTCGGTCAGCGGAGCCAGTGGGACCTCGAACAGCGCCTGGCCGAAGGGCGAGGTGAGGCTGATGTTGAGCGTGCGCTCGCCGTCGGAGCGGGCCGGCCAGACCTGGACGTCCCCGTCGCCGACGCGCCTCACGATGCCGACGGTCAGCAGCTCGCGGGCGAAGATCCACTCGACCGGTTCGTCGTTCCCCACGTGGAAGGCCATCCGGATGGCGTACGGATCTTCGGCCGTATAGCTCAGACCGGCGAGGAGGGGGACGGTAGTACGGTCGGGGACCACAAGCCGAAGGCCCAGCTCGGCAGAGACGGTGGTGCTGTTCATCGTCAGCCAAACCTTTTCGTCGTCGGGTCCCCTAACAGGGGCTTTCACTGCTTTGACGGACTTCGCCCGCTGCTCGCGCTACGAGATCGCGCTATGAGGCGAACGAAGAGACCCGTAGGAAAGATTCCGCCTCCAGGCCCTTCTGTAACGCAGATCACAGCTTGACATTCGGTCATCTACCTGCTCAAACATCGTCAAGAGCCGCATGATTACTCTGACTTGGCGCGTCGTTGGAGCCTTCCCGGTCCTGCTATTGCGGGCAAACGATCTTAGGTAGTGCGTATCGGTTGAGCATGGGGCATCACGATGCTATGACACCACACCGTCACGCCGGGCTTTCTCCGGGGAACCTTTCGACGCTGTTGGCGAAGGCCGGACGATCGAGCCTCGTCGCCCTTGCTTTCGCCAGCAGCCCCTAGGTTGCGGTATGGTTTTCCCCGTCGGCACCGCGAGGTGCGGACCATCCCGGGCGATTAGCTCAGCGGGAGAGCGCTTCGTTCACACCGAAGAGGTCACTGGTTCGATCCCAGTATCGCCCACCACGTTTCCGCAGTTCAGAGGCCGGATCCCATGTACGGGAGTCCGGCCTTTTTATCGTCTGACCCCGATCTGACCCCCGGATGAGCCGTCACCGCCTGTCCCGGACCGTCACCGAGCCCCTCGTAGCGGCACCCTCTCAAGCCCTCAGTTTCTGAAACGGTTGGGGTCTCTGCGACATGCCGAACTTCAGTGTGACCGGGCTGATCGCCGGGCACCGGCCCGGGTGTCACCGCCCCCACGACGGCTGAGACGACGAAGGGCACGGTGTAGAGCGCAGCGAGGCGCGTCCGCAGGGTGCGGCGATGCAGGCGCCGCAGCGAGGCCGCTTCGCGGAAGATCACACCACGCCTCTCCGATCCGGTACCCGCCCGCCCCGGTTCCACCGCCTGCGCATCGACCCGGCCGGGCTGGCGGCCGCTCTCACTGATCGGCACGCCCAGCCTGTCCCGCGACATCACCGGGCGCCTCCACCGTTGCCTGCAGGCGACGACGTGTCACGCGGGCGAGGCCAGAGCTGACTCCTGGTAGCCCTTGGCGTGCAGCTTGTAGAGGGTGGCGTACAGGTCTTCCGCGGCCATCAGTTCGTCATGGCTGCCCACCTCACGGATCTGGGCGTCGTCGAGAACGACGATGAGGTCGGCGCTGCGTACGGTGGCGAACCGGTGGGAGACGAAGACGGTGATCGTGCCCTCGCCCGACTGCGCCGCCGTCTCCTGGAAGCGCTTGAAGATCTCGTACTCGGCCGCCGGGTCCAGGTTGGCCGCCGGTTCGTCCAGCACCCGCAGCAGCGGGGCCGCCCGCATGCCCGCCCGGGCCATGGCCAGCTTCTGCCACTGGCCACCGGACAGGTCGGTGCCGCCGGGGAACGTGGCGCCGAGCTGGGTGCGCAGGCCCTTGGGCAGCAGGTCGGGGATGACCGCCGCGCCGGCCCGGTCCAGGGACTCCCCGACCGCCTCCAGGTCGCCGATCCGGGGCAGGTCGCCCAGGCCGACCGACTCGTGCAGCAGGAACTCCGGCCGCAGATAGTCCTGGAAGCAGGCAGTGGTACGGCTGCGCCAGGCCTGGAGGTCGTAGTCGGTGATGTCCCTGCCGCCGTAGGTGATGTGGCCCCCGGTGGGCTGGTACATCTGGCAGAGCAGCTTGACCAGCGTGGTCTTGCCCGCGCCGTTCTCGCCCACGATGGCCACGGTGCTTCCGGCGGGCAGGCGCAGCGACAGGTCGTTCAGGATCGGCCGAGAGACCCCCGGGTAGCCGAAGCTGAGGTGCTCAAGCACCAGGTCCTCGCCCTGAGCGGGGGGAACGGCCGAGCCCGCGGAGGCCTTGGCCGCGGTCTTGGCGTGGTCGTCCAGCCACAGGTAGTACCCGACCGAGCGGACGGACTTCTGCAGGAACGAAAGCATGTTGATCATGTTGGAGACGTTCCCGGTCAGCTGCCCGCCGAGGGAGAGGGTGAGGACGACGTCGCCCGCGGTCGCCTGGCCCCGCAGCACGGCAGCCACGACCAGGTAGAGCGCGCCCGCGAAGCCCAGGCCGAAGACCGTCCAGCCGGCGCAGGTCCACAGGGCGGTGCGCGCCTCGGCCCGCCGCTTGGGCCCGTCCACCTGCTCCTGCAGGTCGCGGTGGCGCTCGGCCAGTTCCCGCTGCAGGCCGCAGACGCGCACCTCCTTGGCCGCGTTCGGCGAGCAGACCAGTGCGAACAGGCTACGCCTGAGCCGGGCGGCGGACGTCGACTCCTCTTCGGCGCGGGCGGTGGCGCGTTCGCCCCGCCGTACGGCGAGCACGGTCGGGAAGGCCAGCAGGACCAGGAGGAGCAGTTCGGGGCGGACGCTGGCCAGCAGCGCGACCGTGAAGCCGAAGGTGATGAGCGTGCGCAGGTTCTCCACCAGCACGCCGAAGGCGGCGCCCAGCCCGGCGCGCTGGCTGCGCAGCAGGTCGAGCCGGTCCTGGTAGGCGGGGTTCTCGTGGTGGTCCAGATGCGGCAGGGTGCTGCACAGGGTCATGATGCGCTGGTCGAGCACGAGCCCGACGCGCTGTTGCAGCCGGTTGCGCACCTCGGCCACGAGGGTCGCGGTGAAATAGGAGGCGACCAGCGCGCCCGCCATCAGGGCGGCCGCGATCGTCATGCCGAACAGGTCGCCGGCGATGGCGCAGTCCACCATCTTCTGCAGGCCGATCGCGGTCACCGCCGTGATCGCGCCGGCCGCGGGGGCCAGGCCGAGGACGAGCAGGGCGTGCCGGGGGTTGGCCCGGAAGGCCGTGCTGATCAGCAGGGCGGCGCTGCGCACCACGGCGCGGGGGGTGACCTTCTCGTCCGCCACCGGCTTCTTGTGCGCCATCGGGTTCTCAGACATGGTGCGCCTCCCGGAATGGTGCGCTCTGCAGGGTGAACATGTGGGCGTACTGGCCGTCGAGTGCCATGAGTTCCTCGTGCGAGCCGTACTCGATCACCCGGCCGCCGTCGATGACGCAGATCCGATCCGCCAGCCGTACCGTGGCGAAGCGGTGCGAAACCAGGATCGTGGTGAGTCCTCGGGTGATGTCCAGGAAGTGCTCGTAGATCTCGGCCTCCGCGCGCACATCGAGGTTGGCGGTGGGCTCGTCGAGGATGAGCACGCGGGCGCCGTGCTCGACGGCCAGGAGCGCGCGGGCCAGCGCCACGCGTTGCCACTGGCCGCCCGACAGGTCGGTGCCGCCCTCGAACCTGCGGCCGAGCGGGGTGTCCCAGCCGAAGGGCAGTTTGGGAAGGACCTCGTCGAGACCGGAGATGCGGGCGACCCGCTCCAGCGCCGCGTCCGAGCGCTCCGCGTCGACCCGGCCGAAGCCGACGTTCTCCCGCAGCGGCAGCTCGTAGCGCAGGAACTCCTGGAAGACGACGGCGAGCTGGCGCCGCCAGGCGCGGGCGTCCAGGTCACGCAGGTCCACGCCGTCGACGGTGACGCGTCCGGCGTCCGGCTCATACAGCCGGGAGAGCAGTTTGATGATCGTGCTCTTCCCGGCGCCGTTGACGCCGACGATCGCGAGCGAAGAGCCGGCCGGGATCTCCAGGTCCAGGCCTTGCAGGACCGGGCGGTCCGGATAGCCGAAGGACACCCCTTCGAGGCGGATGCCCCGGGCGGGCAGGGCCGTGTCCGGTACGGCGGCCGCCCGCTCGTGCGCGGCTTCCACGCCCAGCTCGCCGACCGCGAGGGCGTGCGGTACGGCGGCGCTGGCGTTGGTCAGAATCCACTGCACATCCCCGAGGTAGCCCAGCATGGCCATGCCGGAGATGGCCTGCAGCGCGACGACGATCGACTCCACCCCGAGCCGGCCGCCGGAGGCCGCGAAGGCCAGGTGGAGGAAGACCGCCGTGTGGGCCGCGGCCAGCAGGACCAGGCTCACCACCTTGATGAGGGCGCTGCCGGAGCTGTTCAGCGCGGCCGTGCCTTCGTGCCACGCCCGGGTGAAGCGCTCGAGCAGCCAGTCCTGCAGGCCGAAGACCCGGATCTCCTTGGCGGCGGCGTCGCCGATCGCCAGGTCCCTGGCGTATCCGGCGTGCCTCAGCGCGGGCACCGCCTCGGCTACGGCGGCCACCGCCCGCCGCACGTCCCGCAGCCGCCACCGGGACAGGAGGATCCAGACGGCGGCCAGGGGCAGCGGCAGCCACCATTCCACGGTGGCCAGCGTGATCGCCGCGGCCAGGCCGCTCAGCCGGCTGGAGATCAGGCCGGCGAGCGAGGTCACTGCGGCGCCCGGCGGATGTCCCGTGTTCAGGCCCTGCGCGAGCTGGATGCGGTCGGCCACGGCGGGATCGGTGAGGTGGCCGATGCCGACGGGGCGCAGCGCGCCCTCCAGAGTGGTCTGGGTGAGCATCGCGGTGAAGCGGCGGGCCAGCCCGTTGCCGATGGCGCCGGAGATGGGGAAGATCGCCAGGCGGGCCACGAAGCTGACCATGAGGATGGCCAGGTGCCACCCCACGGAATCCGCCTGGTTGGCCAGGTCGTCCACGACGGCGCCGGTGGCCAGGATGAACCCGGCGCTCAGCAGGGCTTGCAGCAGCAGTACAGCCAGCAGGGTCACGGTCAGGCCGACGGAGACCCGGGGCAGGACCCGGATCACCGCGAGCACACTGGCGCGGTTGTCCGCGTGGTCGCTCATCTCAGGCCCAGCGCGGCAAGCCAGCGCCGGTTCCCCCCTTCCACGGTCAGCAGGGCGGCCAGCACACCGCTGGCCCCGTTCATCAATGACCAGTCGGTGGCCGCCAAGGCGGCGATCTCGTCCGGCCGGTCCAGGAGGTGGTCTTGCAGGTGCGTGGCGAGCGCCGCGGCCCCGGGCAACGGGGTGAAGCGCGAGAAGGCGTCGAAGATGAGCAGCAGTCCGGCCGCGCCGTGGCAGATGGCCAGGTCGCGCAGGTCGAGGTCGTCGTCATAGGCCGTCACGAAGGAGGCCGCCGCCTCCAGCGCGAACGCGGCGAGGCCGGCGTCATCCAGGACTCGCGCCGTCTCCCACAACACCCAGGCGTTGCTGGGACATCCATAGCACCAGGCCTGCAGCGGCCGTTGCCCGTGGAGGGCCCCGGTGCCGGGTGGCCAGGAGAAGACGCCGCGGTCGTCGAGGTAGCACTCGGCGACCATCCGGTCGGCGAGGCGGCGCAGCACCTCGGCCGCCTCGCCGGTGAGCCCGTCGACTTCGGCGGCGGCGCGCAGCGCGGTCAGGATTCCGGGAAGCCCGTGGGCCAGGCCCAGATTGATCCGGCCGATGTTCCAGGCGCGGCGCTCGTCGGCCTGGTGCGGGCCTACCCGCAACCGGGACAGGTCCGCCCCGCCGCACAGCCGCATCAGGTGCGCTGCCAGCGGCGCCCGCCCTACGGCGTCGATGCCGGGGTCGGCCGCCATGGCGAGCAGCACTCCTCCGGGTCCAGAGATGAGGTCGTAGTCCGGCCAGCCGACCTGCTCGTCGCGCCAGGTCAGCGCGGCCGCCTGAGCGACGAGCAGGTCGCGCTGTTCGGCCAGGGGCTCGGCGAGCCGGGGCCAGGAGGTCGCGGCGATGCGCAGGGTCAGCAGGCGTTCCGCCGTACCTCCGCCGAAGAGGCCGAAACGCCGGGGAGGCCGCCGCAGGCCGCGCAGCCAGGAGGCCAGCGCCCGGGTGGCGGTCGGCCCGGAGAGCGCGGCCGCGAGAATTGCCGCGCCCCCGTCGGGGGCGACCGCCGGGAGATCCCGGAGCAGCCGTTCGGCGTAGGACTGGGTCGAGGGTCGTTCGGTTACGCGGGTCATGGGTGGCCTTCCGCCTGTGGCGACGGCGGCGCACAGGGGCGTGCGCCGCCGTCGCCTCCGTGCTTGTCAGCAGGCGATGGTGCAGACGCAGCTGCTGGTGCAGCCGTCGGTGGTGCCGCCCCCGGGCGCGATGGAGTGGACCTCCAGCTCGTCGATGAGGGACTCGACCTCGTCCTGGCTCGGCTCGGGGGTGGGGTTCTCAGACATGATGATCTTCCTTTCTGCTCTGCTGTTCTATACGGACTTCAGAAGGTCTCGTCGCAGGCGATGGTGCAGATGCAGCTGCTGGTGCAGCCGTCGGTGGTGCCGCCCCCGGGCGCGATGGAGTGGACCTCCAGCTCGTCGATGAGGGACTCGACCTCGTCCTGGCTGGGCTCGGGGGTGGGGTTGTCGGACATGGGTGGTGCTCCTTTCGTGGGGGGTTCAGTTCCGTTAGGGCACGGAGACTGGTTCTCGGGCCGCGCGGGCTGCCAGCTCCTGTGGCGTCAGCCCGTACGGCAGGCGGAGGAGGATTTCGGCGGCCACATGTTCGGCCGCAGCCCTGACGGGAAGCTCGTCAGGCGCGGGAAGCATCTCCGAGATGGTGAGCGTCCGCGGCCCGTCGCCCCGCACGAGCGTCTTGAGCGTCTGCTCGAACACCCGGAGCGCGCGCAGGCTCTCCAGGTCGCAGGCGAGCGGCTGCTCGCCGTACGGACCGGAGACGAAGACCCAGCGGGGCAGCCCGAGCTCCGCGCGCAGCCTGCTGAGCGCCCGCAGCTCGGCGAGGTCTCCGCCGCCCACGGGGGCGAGCCGGCCGGCGTCCACCGCCCACTGGGCGACGGAGATCACCAGGGAGCCGGCCACATCGATGCGCGGGACGAAAGCGCGCTGGGGGTGGGCCCTGAGCGAAAGGCCCAGCCGGAGTGTGTGCGACGTGCGCTGCGGGGAGTCGGCGCACAAGATTCCGTTCATCACGGTCCAGGGCACCATCGGGGTCCGGGTCGCGTGCTGGAGAATCCGCAGAGGACGTCCCGCGTGGGAGATCACGATGCGCCCGTCGTCGGCGCGATGCACGCTGAGCTCGCCCAGTGGCAGGAAGCCGTCGGCGCCCTCGTCCCAGGACGAGCCGTAGTGACCCGCGTGGGGGTCGCCCGTCCACAGCTTGGTGAACCGGGGGCGGCGTACCGCGTTGGCGGCCCGCTCGGCCAGCGGCGGAACCAGCAGCTCCACCGAGGGGATGCCGGTGAGCCGGTCCAGCTCGGCCAGGAACGCCCGGTAGTCGTCGGCCGCGGGAACGCTGCCGTGCAGCCAGCGCAGCGTCTCGACGAAGCGCGCGTCCAGCACCCCGGCCGGTCCCGAGTTGTCCAGGACCCAGCCGCCCGAGGCCATCGGCCGGAGCAGGCAGTCCACCGGCCAGCGGAGCGGAGCCCGCGGGGCGCCTAGCGCGTCGAGCGTTTCGGCGGTGATGCTCACCGGGCCGTCGCTGGAGGCGATCAGGTCAAGCAGCCTGGCGTAGCCGGAGCCGGGCTGCAGGGCCGCCGGCCAGCCGGACCTGCCCAGCGGGCGCAGCGCCAGCTCGCCCTTCTCGAACTGCGCGGTGGCTTCTTCGGCGAAAACGTCCAGGACAGGCCGGGGCTGAGGGCCGACGCGGCCGGTAAAAGCGGGCTCTGCAGGCGAGCGCTCGGCCCTGATCAGCGCGAAGATGCGGCGGCACTGCTCGAAGGCGTGCTGCAGCATGGCCAGGTCGGGGGAGAGGGCTCCTCGCGTGCGCCGGTAGACGTCGACGAACCCGGTGTCGCCGGGTGTGTCCCGCTCGGTGATCGTCCGCCAGCGGCGACGCTGCTGCTCCAGGGGAGCCGACACCTCCAGCACACCTCGGCGGGCGAGCTTGGCGAGGAGTGCCGGCGACACGTCGGGCAGCTCGCGCGTCAGCTCCGCCACCGTGCGGGTGCGGGAGCCCAGCAGCCGGACGACCTCGTCGAGCCCCAGCGCCAGACGGACGTTGCTCATCACCGCGCGGGGGGTGGGGGAAGACGGGTCGACGGTCCAGACCGTGAGCCTGCCATCCTCCAGCCGGTGCAGCGGGGGGAGTGAGATCCGGTGGTCCGGGTCCAGCTGTTCGGCGCGGGCCAGGCCGACCCGGTGGGTGTGCACGTTCTGCGTCCACTCGGTCGCGACTCGGTCGTCCACCGACAGCTCGGCCACGGCATGCGTCTCCAGCTCATCCGGCTCGGCGAGCGGGACGAGCGCGACCTGGCCCAGCCAGGCTCTCGGCGTGGTCTTGACCGAGCCCCTGGCGATCATCCGCCACAGGTAGTCGCTGCTCTTGCGTAACCGTTTGGAGCTCCACGGCTCGCCTTCGCTCAGCCGGCGCCGGATGTCGGCGACGATGTCGAAGCTCTCGCTGTCCAGCGTCAGGCTGGAGCCGACCAGCTCCCACGGCAGCGCCAGCAGCCGCTCGTGTTCGGCGTCGATCCGGAGGCGGGTCAGCTCTTCCAACTCGCGCAGCCTGGCCGACAGACGGGTCACCTGGTCCACATCGGGGAGCAGGCCCTCGGTGACGATCGTGCGCAGCCGGGTGGTGTCGGCGTGTCTGCCCTGGTGCAGGCTGCGCCGTACGGACAACACCAGACGACGGTCCGCGACCCGGAGCTCGGGCCTGGGCACCAGCTCCTCCCCGAGCCGCTCGGCCAGAGCGGCCGCCCGCTCGCGGTAGGTCTCCTCGGCGTGGTCCAGCGCGCGGACCAGCTCGAACAGGTCGGGGGCCGATCCGGCCAGCCACGTCCTGATGGGCAGGCCCGCCATCCGCAGCAGGGCACTCATACGCCGCGCACCAGGAGGGCCTCGGTGATCAGGGCCTGCCGTACGGCGGGCAGCGCCGCCCGGTTCCAGTGGAAGATGATCATGAAGGCGGCGACCTCGCGGGGGCCGACGACGGCCAGACCACTCTCGAAGTACTCCTCGAACCAGCGCGCGCCCTCCCCGAGCACACCCGCGTGGTACTCCTCCGCCAGCGGGACCGCCTCGGCGGAGAGCTTGGCGGCCAGCTTGTCCCGGGACGGCCAGGCCGCGCGCAGGGCAGTGGCCAGGGCCTGGATGCGCGGGTCCGCCGCGGCGTCGGGGAGAGCGCGGCCATGGCGGCGCAGGCGGTCCCAGACGTCGAGGTCCTCCCAGCCCACCACCCTCAGGGTCGCCAGCAGCGACTGGACCATCAGCATGGACATCGCCCAGGCCGGCCCGGGCGCGGCCAGGCGGTGGTAGCCCAACCAGGCCAGCGAGTCCGCGGTGAACACCCGGTGCACGCTGCGCATCGAGGCGTCCCCGCCGAAGAGGTAGCTCTCCGGCTCGTAGACGCCGTGCCGCCACTGCTCGATCAGGCCCGCGTCCTGCCAGCCGCGCAACCGCTCGGCCAGCAAGGTGTCGAGCTCGGCTGACGCCTGGAACTCGGCTGACGCCTGGAAGCGGATGCGGAGGCCCGGCGCCTTGTGCATGAAGAAGAACTCGCTCGCCACGCCCTCGGCCAGCACCTGCCTTGCGAGGGAGCCCAGCTCCGCGTACAGGGTGGCCCATGCGTCCAGGCGCGGCTTGAGGCCGTACTGGAGCCAGCGCTCGGCCGGTCGCTCCGGCGGGGCGGCGGGCAGCACTTCCGATTCGATCAGTCGCATTACTGTCTCCGAGGTGGAGGGCGGACATGAGTAATGTCGAACGGGGCCTTCAGAGCCGGTTCATAGTCCGCTCATAGCGGTCAGGAAGGACATCGGGACGACCCGGCCGCCTCCCGCCGCGCAGTGGAGACCGGCGAGCATCCTGACCGCGGCACGTGTGATCGTCCGCGTGGCCGCCTTGCGCTCGAACCAGCGCCAGTCCCCGGTGACGTTGGCTTCCAGGAAGACCGGTTCGCCCCGGCTGAGCAGGAAGTCGAAGGCGGCGTACCCCAGGCCCAGAACGTCGGCCAGCCGCAGGGTCGCGCTCGCGACCGGCTCGGGCACGCGGCAGGACCTGACGCGCACGGCCCGTTCGTCGAGCCAGAGCGCCTCGGGAGCGCTCTTGACCACCCGGAAGCCGTGGATCTCTCCGCCGAGGTGGTAGACGCGCAGTTCGCACTCGTGGGGGACGTACTCCTGCAGCACCAGGGGCGCCTGGCGGGGCCAGCGCAGCACCTCGTCCCTGTCGGCCACCTGGGCGAAAGCGTTGGCCAGCAGGCCGGGTGCGGCCTCGACGGCGTGGCTGTCCAGAGCCTTGGCCACCACCCGCGGCGAGCGCAGCAGCGCGACATCGGTCCCCGGCTGGGTGGTGATCACCGTCTCCGGCACCCTGACACCGAGAGCTCGGGCGGCGGCCAGTTGCCGCAGGAGGCCAGGCCCGGTACCGAGGACGGGGGCGCCGGTGACGGCCTCCACCTGGCTCAGCAGGGCCCGCCACGCGTCACTGCGGTACCGCCTGACCGCGGTCACCGGATGTTCGGGCGCCGACCGCGGGGAAAGGTGCCTGACCCACAGCACGGTCGGGATCACGCCGTCGAACTGGACGCCGTCCGATGTCAACCGGACAGGCGTGCCGAGCCCGGCCCGCAAGGAGGGGACGCCCAGCCGCCACAGGCCCGCCCGCAGCGCGTCGACCTCCGGGTCACGCTCCCGCGCCAGAAAGACCGGACACGGTACGGCAGGCGCCCCCGGCCGCTCACCCCCGGAGGGGGGCCGCAGGTCGATCACCCGGGCCTGATCGTCGAGTTGCCACTCCAGCGGCCGGCCCGGCTCGGCGGGGCGCCCTGCGTTCAACGTTCCAGGCTCTCCAGCCAGGCGGTCACCTGGGCGGCCTGGAGAGTGGCGCCGCGGGCCTCGTAGAGCTCCACCGCCCGCGTGGCGAGTTCCACGGCCTCCGACGCCTGGCCCAGGTCCTTCCAAACGTGGGCGATCTCGGCCAGGGCTTCGCCGCGCAGGCAGAGGTCGTCGGTATCGGTCAGCAGGGCCAGGGCGGCCTCGGCGTGCCGGCGGCTGCCCGCCCGGGCGCGCAGGCAGGTGGCGATGAGATCGGCACGCAGTTCCAGATCCTCGGCAGGCAGCTCTGGGAGCAGCTCGGCCAGAGGCGTCCCGGCGTGGAAGCGCTCACGTGCGGCGTAGACCTTCAAGGTGCGGGCGGGCGTGGGCAGGCCCATCGCGACCAGGGTTCGGGCGGCTTCGCCGTACAGCCGGGCCGCCGTGGCATGGTCGCCGGCGAGCGAGGTGACCAAGGCCCTGGTCTGGGTCACCGCGATCCTGGCCAGGTGCAGGTTGAGGTCGCCGGCGTGCCCGTCCGCCAGGTCGAGCAGGGCGTGCGCGGCGTCGATCTCGCCGCGCAGAGCGAGCAGGCGGGCCTTGGTGAACAGGACCATCACCAGCAGCGACCGGTCCCCGGCGAACCGCTCCGCCAGGTCGGCGCAGAGGGCCAGCCCCTCGTCGAGGTGCGCGGGTGACCACTGGGCCAGCTCGCACCTGGCGATGAGCAACCGTTTCTCCTCATAGGCGTCGCCCAGCGCGCGGGCGTGCCCGGCGGCCGCGCGCATGGCCTCCTCGGCCTTGCCGACCTGGCCAGAGGCCAGCCAGGACAACGCGTGTACCTGCTGCATCCGGCACCAGCCGAGGTGGTCGTCGGCGTCCGGCTCCAGGTCGGTGAACGTGCCGGGTGTGCCGTACCGCAGCGCGAGAAGCTGCCGCTGGATGGCCAGGGTGCGCTGCCCGCGCGGGTCGGCGAAGGCCGCCGCGCTGCGGTCCAGTAGGGCGAACGCGTCCTCGCGCCGGCTCAGCAGGACGTAGGCGTCGCACAGGCGGATGACCAGGAGGCGGTGGTCCGGCTCTCCCATCGGCATCAGGGCCAGGGCGCGTTCGAGCAGGTTGACCGCAGCCGAGAGGTCCTTGCGCGCCAGCGCCTGCGTGCCCGCCTCGGCCAGGTGGCCGGACGCGCGCCTGGCCAGCGGCAGGTTGCCCGGATCGCCGGGGCTGACCTCTCCGGCCAGCAGGCAGGCGGCTTCGAGGTGGTAGGCGACCTCATGCACGTCGTCGAGCCGGTCGGCGATGCGCAGGTGCCAGTCTCGGCGCTCGGCCTTGGGGCTCATCGAGTAGACCACTTCGCGGGTGAGCGCCTGGGCGAAGCGGAAGTCGGGGCCGGCCCGCTCCACCAGGCGACGGCGACGCACCTGGAGGATGGCTCCGGGCACCTCTTCTGGCGCGTCGTGCAGCGCGGCCACGCCTTCGCTGCTGAAGCGGCGGCCGAAGGCGGAGGCGCGGGCCAGCACCCGGCGCTCGCCGGGGAGCAGACGATCGATCGTGGCGGTCAGCAGCGCCTGCACCGTGGGCGGGATGGCGTCCTCGCCCCCTTCGGCCAGCATGTCCATCATGAGCTCGGCGAACAGTGGGTTGCCCCCGCTGGCCTCGGCCACCCGCTCCAGCGCGTCGGTCGCCGAATGCGCCAGCACCCCCGTGTCGAGCTGGTCGAGGAAGAGATCAAGCTGATCGGGCGGCAGCGGGCCCAGCTCCATGACGGTGGCGGCGGCCCAGCCCGGCCGTGCCTCGACGAGCTCCGGCCGGGCCACGCAGATCAGCAGGACCGGCAGCCCCGTCAGGTCGGCCGCCAGCCCCTCCAGGAGGTCCAGCAGGGTGGGCTCGGCCCAGTGCAGATCCTCGCAGACCACGATCAGCGGGCGCTGTGCGGCCAGCTCCTCCACCTGGCGGCGCACCACCCACGCGAGCTCCTCCACGCCGCTGTTCGCGGCCATGCACCTGGCCAGTTCCGCACTGGCGGGCAGGCCCTGGAACAGCTCGGCGATCGGCTGGTAGGTGATGCCCTTGCCGTATGACTGACAGTGCCCCACCAGGACGTGGGCCTCTTCCCGCGGCACCGAGGCCAGGAACTCGCGTACCAGCCGCGTCTTGCCCAGCCCCGGCACGCCGAGCACGGTGACGACGCGGCACTCCTGGTCGCGCACCACCCTGCGGAAGGCGCGCCCCAGTTCGTCCAGCTCGTCGGCCCTGCCGACGAAGGGCACCCGGTCCCGCTCGACCGTTTTTTTCTGCCCGGCGACCAGCCACGCGGGCACCGGCTTGGCTTTGCCCTTCAACGTCAGCGGCGGCACCGGGCGCAGTTCCATGAGATCTCGGACGGCTTGCGCCACGCTCTTGCCGATGAGGATCTCCCCGGGACCGGCGGCCGACTGCAGCCGGGCAGCCGTGTTGACCGCGTCCCCCACCACCCGCAGGTCACCGGTGGGCAGCGCGGTGGCGATCACCTCACCCGAGAAGATCCCCGAGTGCACGTCCAGCCCGCCGCCCAGCTCGTGGACGCCCGCGGTGACCTCCAGGGCCGCCCGCACCGCACGCGCGGCGTCGTCCTCGTGCGCCACCGGCACCCCGAAGACCGCCATGACGGCGTCGCCGATGAACTTCTCGATTACGCCGCCGTGCCCGCCGATCGCCTCGGTGCAGACCCGGTAGTACCGGTCCATCAGGGCGCGCAACGGCTCGGGGTCCAGCCATTCGGCCAGGGTGGTCGAGCCGATCAGGTCGATGAAGAGCACCACCACGCTCTTGCGGCTGCGCAGCTCGGGGACGGTGTTCAGGCGGGCGCCGCAGTGGCGGCAGAAGCGGTCCTGTGGCGTGGTCTCGGCACTGCAGCCCGGGCACATCAGAGCACCTTGACCGAGTGGCCTTCCAGGTCGGAGTCGTCGGCCTCCTCCAGCCTGGACTTGATCGAGTTCAGCAGTTCCACCTCGGACTCGGACAGGCCGGCGAAGACGGCGCGCTGGCCATCGGTGAGGAACTCCAGGGGGTGACCGGCCTCCTGCAAGGCGGCCAGGGCGTCGAACGACATGGTTGTGTCCTTTCTGCTTGCGGCCTGAGCCGGTTCAGTGACGGCCTGAGCTGGTCAGCACGAACTTGCCCAGCGCATCGAGCAGCTCGTCCACGGCGGTGCTGGGCGCCTCGGCGCGGCTGAGCGCCCGCTCCAGCCGGTGCAGAGGTGTGACCTCCTGCCTTCGGGCGACCGTCACCAGCGCGAGGGCGATCGCCAGCTGGTTGGCAAGCTCGGTGAGCAGGTCGATCGCGGCCAGTTCGCCGAAGCGGTCGATGGCGGGGTCCAGCACCTGCATCACGCCGATGACGCGCTCCTCCAACTCCAGCGGGGCGGCCATCAGCACGTCGGGCACGTAGCCGGTGCTCTGGGCGAAGTCCCGGTCGAAGCGGGGGTCCTCACGGACGTCGCAGAGGATGGTCTCACCGGTCTGGAAGACCCAGCCCGCGATGCCGCGACCGGCGGGAATGGCCATGCCGACCAGGCGGTCCTCGCCCTCTCCGGAGGAGGCCTCGAAAACCAGTTGATCGCGCTGCTCGTCGTAGAGGAAGACGGAGGCCGCGGCGGCTGAGAAGGTCAGCCTGCCCAGCCGTACCGTCGACCTCATCAGCTCGGTGTGCGCGCCGGGCAGCAGCACCCGGCCCAGCGAGGCGGTCAGGGAGTCGGGCATCTCCAAGCCCATGTCGGTCTCCTCAGATCCTGTTGTCGGCGATCGCGGCCAGCACGTACTTGAGCTGGCCGGTGGGCAGGCCGGGGTGGTGTCCCAGGATGCGGGCGCACATTCCGGTGACATGCGGGGTGGCGAAGCTGTTGCCGGACAGACGCGATGTGCCGCCGCCCGGCTGCGGGACCTCCACCGCGACGCCACGGGCAAAGAACTCGACGGGGGGTTCGGGGTTGAACTCGAGGTATTCGCCTTCCGCCATGCTGTGCGAGCCGACAGAGATCACGCTCGAGAAGTTCCAGGGCCAGCTGCGCACCGGCCGGTTGTGCGCGGAGGCGACGATGGTGACCCCTGCGAAGTAGGCCCGGTCGGCCAGGTCGTGCAGGGCTTCCTTGTGCTCGGTGCGGCGGGTGGACAGGCTCAGGTTGATCAGATGGAAGCCGTGACCGATGGCCCATTCCAGCGCGCTCAGCAGCACCTCGCCGCTGCCCCGCAGACCGCTGCCGAGCACCCGGATGCTGGTCAGCTCGCAGCCCGGGGCCATGGCGCGGATCACCCCCGCGCAGGCGGTGCCGTGACCTGCCTGGTCTCCGGCCTCGTCCGGCACGATCTGGTGGTAGCTCACGCCGTCGTCGTCGGGCTCGCTGGTCACGGTGAACGTGGTGACCGGCCCGCCCAGGCCGGGGTGTGCCGTGTCCACGCCGCTGTCGATCAGGCAGACCCGTACCCCGGCGCCATTGGAGGAGCCCCATGCCCACTCGCGGGTGATCACGCACGGCAGCGCGAGCCGCGCGGAGTCCACACTCGCCCCGCGTGAAGCGTGGGCGATCCGGAAGGTCTGGGTGGTCGGCCTGTCCTCGACGACTCGAGTACCCGTCATGCGGGCATCGTCGGCGGCAGAGTTCAGAGTTGTCTCATAGTCCGGTTACAGTGCAGCCCGGCCAGCCCGAGCTTGCGCCGCTCTGGAGGCTTGATGGGCGGGGCGGCGTGCAGGACGATGTCGTCCTGTTCTTCGAGGTCGGCGACGACATCGGCGATCGTGCGCTCATACGAGAGGTCGGCGGCCGCAAGGCGCAGGGCGGCAGGTAGATAGTCGCAGAGCTCGGCCAACCGGGCGGCGGCCTCAGCTTCCCTCCGCACGCGCTCCGGGCCGAGCAGGTGCGTCAGCAGGTCCCGGGCCTCGCCGGGGTTGAGCGGCTGCAGTCGCAGCGGGCGGGCGCCGTCCAGTGCGATCAGCCCGCTCAGCCGTTCCCGGCTGGTGGTCAGGGTGAGGCTGCCACCGGCGCCGGGCAGGAGCGGTCTGACCTGCTCGGAAGTGACGGCGTTGTCGAGCAGGACCAGCATCCGCCGCCCGGCCAGCAGGGTGCGGTAGAGCGCCGCGGCCTCGTCTGGGCCCACGGGCATGCCGCCCTCGCTGACGCCCAGGGAGCGCAGGAAGCGGGGGAGGGCGCGGCGGGAGCCGTACTCGTGCAGGTCGATGTAGAGCTGCCCGTCGGGGAAGCGGTGGCGGACCCGGTGTGCCCAGTGCACTGCCAGGGCGGACTTGCCGGTTCCGGGCGGACCGATGATGGCGACGGCGACCGGCGTCGTGAGGTCCCCGGCCAGCTCATCCAGCCATCGCAGCTGGGGGGTCCGGCCGGTGAAAGCGGAGACGGCAGGGGGCAGCTGAGCGGGCGTCAACGGCTGCGGCTGCGCCGCCCGGCCGGGCGGCGGCAGCACCGGGTCGTTGCGAAGGATGGCCGTCTCCAACTGCCTGAATTCCGGACAGGGGTCGATGCCGAGTTCGTCGGCCAGGAGCCGCCGCGCCTTGCGCGCCACCTCCAGAGCCACATGAGTCTGCCCGCTGCGGTACAGGGCGGTCATCAGCTGGCAGGTCAGCCGCTCGCGGAAGGGGTGCGCGCGCGTCAGCGCGGTCAGCTCCTCCAGCAGGTCGCGATGGCGGGCCAAGCGCAACTCGGTGTCGATCCGGTCCTCGATGGCCGCCAGCCGGGCCTCCTCCAGGCCGCCGCCTAGGCGCTCCTGCACCTCGGGGGAGGCCGCTCCGGCCAGCGCGGGCCCGCGCCACAGGCTCAGTGCCGCCTCTAGCAGGCTCAGCCTGGCCTGATCGTCCAGGGCGGCGCGCGCCCGCTGCAGCAGGTCGCGGAAGAGATGCACGTCGATGTTGAGCGGGTCGGTGCGCAGCATGTAGCCCGATCCCTGTGAGCGCAGTTCCACCTCGGTGATCTGGCCGAAGACCGAGCGCAGTTGGGAGACCGCCACCCGGACCGCGTGTTCGGCGGTGCGGGGCGGCGATTCCGGCCAGTTGAGCTCGACCAGGCGAGCCATCGGAACCGGCCGGTTGGCCTCCAGTGCCAGGATGCCCAGGGTCAGGCGCTGTTTACGTGGCCCCAGCCCGAGGCGCTGTCCGTCGTGATACGCCTCGACGGCGCCGAGCAGTCGGAACTCCATCACACCGGCCACTGTGCCGCCGAATGCGGTGGTCGACATGGGCAGGCGTTACCCCCATATAGGTCGATATTTCGGTGTTTGGTGGGTGAATGCCCCCAGAAACTCAGCCCGTCAGCTCGACGGCAAGGTCGCACAGGGTGATGCGATCGGCCCGGCCGGTCTTGAGCAGGAGGCTGGCCACGTGCTTCTCGGCGGTCCGCGGTGAGATGAACAGCCGTTTGGCGATGTCCACGTTGCCCCGCCGTTCGGCCAGCAGCACGAAGACCTCGTACTCCCGCACGGTCACGCCCAGCCGCCGCAGAACCTCGGGGATACGCTCGTGGCCGCTGCGGCGGTGGGCCGCGCCGACCCCGGCCTGGCGCAGCAGGGTACGGCAGGCGCCGGTGACCGCGGGGATGTGCGCCCTGTGGAAGTACTCCTCCGCAGTGCGTAGCCACGCGGGCGCGTCGCCCCAGCCGTCGGCCAGTGCCGCCTCGGCGACCAGCCGCAGGCCCAGGTTCGCGGCCATGCCGTACGGCTTGGCCGCCTCCCGAGCCCGCTCGACGACGGCCCGCGCCTCGGCACCCTGCCCGGCCCGGCCCAGCAGCACGGCCTCGGCCAGCAACAGGAAGTGCCGGTTCCACAACAGCTTGGCGGCTGGGCTCTCACCGGCCACGGCGTATTCCCCGGCCCCGGTACGGCCCGCGAGCGTGTCCAGCAGCACGCCCAAACCGAACCGGCCGGTCAGCGAGTACACGCTCGGGTGGTTGTCCTCCCACGCCCTGGCCCGGCCCAGCGATTCCACGGCACGTTCCCGATCCTCCTCCAGCAGCGCGCAGACCGCCTGGCACAGGCCGTTCGACAGGGCCACGTACTCGCCGTCCTCGCCTCCCCAGCGCCGGAACTCGGCCAGCGCCTTGTCCATCTCCTTGCGCCTGCCCTGGTGGGCGGCGGAGGTGGCCTGAGTGAGCAGGACGTACTGGGTATAGTCGGCGTGGCCGAGCCGGATGCTGGTCTCGGCGCACGATGCGGCCAGGGCTTCGGCTTCAGCGTAGTCGCCGCGCAGGACGAGCAACATCGCCAGCGTCGCCTGGGCGGTGTGCACCGAGGTGACGGCGCCCGCCGCGACGCCCTGCCGTACGGCCTGCTCCAAGCGGGAGGTGTCGCCGTCGCGCAGGCTGCCGTTGATGGCCAGGCGCACCAGCGCCCGGATCTTCCACAACACCAGGCCATGTTCTTCGGCGATGGCGACCACCTTGCTCAGGCACTGGTCGGCCTCGGCCAAGCCTCGCGGGCGGACCAGATAGGCGAGCAGTTCCCACGCCTGGCAGGCCACCTCGGGCAGGGGCAGGCGCTCGGCCGTTTCCGCCGCCCGCCGCGCCAGCTTCTCCGGCTCCTGGCCGCTGTCGCGCATCAGCAGTTGGGCTTCGACCACGTCCAGGGCGGTGGAGTGCGTCTGATCGCGGTGGATCGTCAGCAGCTCCCGCGCCGCCGACACGTGAGCCAGGCCCTCGGCGATCCGGCCGGTCTCCGCCGCGATCCAGGCCAGCTTGAGACGCAACGCGATCCGATCGCCCGCCGGGATCTCCGGGCCATCCAGTTCCGGCAGCTCCACGGCCAGGGCGATGGCCCGGTCCGCTTGGCCACCCTCGGACAGCGCGTACAGCAGCGAGGCCAGTACTTTCGCCCGCAACCGTGCGCTGTCGGCTCGCAGCAGCTCGTAGGCGTTCTCCAGCAGGCTGATCGCCGAACCTGCCGCCCCGCTCTCGAGCAACCGCTGGCCCGCATCGGCCAGTAATCGCCCCGCCTCCGCATGCTCGCCCGCGGCCAGGTGTAGCGCGGCCACCACCTGGCACCACTCGCCAGGCAGGCCGGGATGGAGCCGGGTGACCGCCTGGACGGCCCCGCGGGCGATCATGGCGCGTTCGGTGGGGATCAGACTGGTGAGCAATGCCTCGGCGGTGAGAGCGTGGCGGAAGGCGTACCAGTCTGTCGCGGACTCGTCGGGTGTGATCAGCTGGGCGGCCACCCCGGCGCGCAGGAAGGCCAGCATGTCCCGGTCGGGCAGGCCGACGATCTCCTGCAGCGGCGAGACCGGGAAGCGCCGCCCGAAGATCGCGGCGGCGCGGAGGATCTCCTGCCCGTCCGGCCCGATCTGCTCGGCGCGTACGGCGATGCTCTCGACCAACGTGACGGGCACCTGGGTGGCCGGATCGCTGGTAAGGCGCCACCGGCCGCCTTCCCGCCGCAGAGCGCCGGTGCCGGCCATCGCGCTGAGCAGTTCCTCGATGACGAAGGGGTTGCCGTCGGCGGTGCGCTCCAGGTGGCGCAGGAGGCTGCCCGGCAGTTCGACTGACGTCGTGTCGAGGCAGGCGGCGGCCAGGGCGCCGATGTCGGTACCGGTCAACGGCCCGACCTCCACGAGGGTGGCCGCCCGCCGCCGGGCGCAGTCGTCGGCGAGCCTGCGGGCCGGACTGATGTGCCCGCGCAGATTGGCCAGAAGCAGGACGGGAAGATCGTGCAGGTTGTCGGCGAGGTACTCCACCACCGCCAGCGTCTCGGTGTCGGCGTCGTGGAGATCCTCCAGGACCAGCACACACCCGCGCTCCCGCCCGATCGCGATCAGCAGCCGGAGCACGGCCTCGGACAACACGATCAGCGATTCGAGATGCTCGGCGACCGGAGTGGTGCGCCATTCCGGCAGCAGGGTGGTCAGCGCGGGCAGGTAGGCGTCCAGAGCCGGGTCGTCGGGCGGCCCCTGGGTCCTGGCGAAGGAGAACAGGGCCTCCTTGAGCGGCTTGCAGGAGACGTCACGGCTGGAGCCGCTCCCCCTGCCGCGCAGCACCACCATGCCGTCATCCAGCGCCTGGTAGGTGCAGCCGGCCATCAGCCTGGACTTGCCGATCCCGGCGTCTCCGGTCAGGAAGACCGCGCCGCCACGCCCCTGCCCCGCGGCCCGCAAAAGCGAGCCGAGCAGCGCGCTCTCCCGGTCACGGCCGATGAGCAGGGGTGATCGAAACCGCATGGGGCAAGGGTAATTCTTCCCGGCTTAGGGGTCATCCCTCCCAGGTACAGGTGGTGAGGGTCGGTATCGGACCCCCGTCGCCGCCCGGCACTTCCACCAGGGCGGACATCGCGTCGGCGGCCGCGGGAGCGGCCGCGGCGACCGGCGCGAGCGCGGCGGCGCCCGCGACCAGACCGGCCAGGATCCACGGGCGGCTGGCCGCGGTGATCGCGGAGATCCTGATCATGATCTTGCCTGCGGGGTGCTCGTCCTCGTCGTTGTTCCACGAGTGGTCGGTCATGACTTCTCCCTTGTCGTGATGGAGTGGGTGACTACCGAAGAAGCAGCAGAGGCGGGATCTGCCCGGGGTCCGCCAGGCGCAGCAGACCGTGGCCGATACCGGCCAGACCGGACAACAACCCAGGAGTGGAAACCTGGTTCGGCGTGCCGCACCGCGGACCGAACCTTTCCAGGGAGGCTAGGAGGAACCCGGCATAGCGGTTCATGACGTTCCTGGCCTCCGGGTGGCCATGACCGGCAAGAGTGGTCAGGAGCTCGATGCGTCCCAGCTCGCCGTGGCACAGGTCGTGAGTGGCCAGCGGGCGAGCATCGCCGATTCCGGCCAGGACGTCCCCCCAGTCGTACGGCCCGCCATCGGCGCAGGCGAGAAGGGCGCCAGGAACCCCCTGGCACCACGACAGGCCGCGCGCCCCTGCCCTGCCGCCGGCGAGCAGCCGCAGGCCGAGCTCACCGTGACCGGCACGACGCAGCGCCCAGCCGACGCCGGAGCTCCCGAAGGCGAACCCAGGAGGCAGCTCTTCCCCCGACGCCCGGGCGGCGAGCACCCCGGCGCAGCGGTCGGCCGACTTCTTGACCCGCTCCAGGCCGGTTGCCCGGTGCACGGCGAGCAGGGCGGCCAGGCACCCGGCCAGGCCGTCGTACACGTCAAGGGGTGCCTGGTCGGTGACGACGGCATCGAGGAGGTCGAGAGTCGGTTCCAGACAGGCCGCGAGGCCGGTGTCGTCGAGCAGGGCCGGCAGCTGGGTGAGCGCGTAGGCGATGCCGCCCAGGCCGCTGAATCCGCCAGGCCCTACCGCCCTGGCCAGTTCCGGGTGGGCGGTCAGGGTTTCCAGCAGTTGGGGCAGCCCCGCAACCGCCTTCACCGCTATTTCCTGATATTTCATGACTCCGGTGGCTCGCCCGGCTTGGGCGAGAAAGAGGGCGACGCCGGTGTATCCGGTCGCCAGTCCTCCTCCCAATGGCATGACCGACCAGTGCCCAGAGCCAACGGGCTCGAGGCCCAGCCAGTTGACCCGCTCGCCGTCGCTGTGCAGGTCGGCACAGAGCTGGTCGCCGATGTCGCGGGCGGCGGCCAGCAGTACCTCCGGGTGGGGCGGCACCGGTGCCAGCCGTGATGTGGCAGGAACGGGCGGATGGTGGTGCTCTCCCGTGACGCGGGCCGCCAGCGAAGCCCTGGTGATCCACTCTTGGTCCGCCAGGTCGGCGGGCCCCATTGCAGCGACTTTCCTGGTTACGGCGTCCAGCCCGCTCTCCTTCAAGGAGACCCCCAGCGGGGTTCCGTCAGCGGCGAACAGCTCCAGCGAGTCGCCCCGGGTGCAGAACATCGGGACGTCTCCGGCCCACAGTGCGGAGACCTCGTGCGGCACCGCCGCCATCAGCACCGGATCGCCGCCCGACATGGTGGCCAACAGGTGGAAAACCGCGTCCCTGGTTCGCGACTGCCTCATCACGTCCGGATGCGTCGACTCGCTGAGCAGCTCGGCGTAGATCCGGCTCTGCCGTACCACGACCCGGACCTGATCCCCGGCGAAGCGCCGCAGCGGCCCTGCGAGCAACTCCTCGCGGCCCGCGGCGAAGGCGTTGTAGGCGTTCTGGAAGCCCTGCACCAGGCTCTGCACGTGCTCGGCGGGATCGGCGTCCGCGCCCGCCAGCGTGGGCCTGTTGGCGGCTCCGGCGAAGTGGCGGCTCTGACGCACCAGCCGCATCGTGTCAGTACCCGCATCCTCCCAGGTGGCGGCCGAGAAGGGAGCGATCTGCTCCTTGTCGCCGCCGAGACCGGAGATGTCCAGCGCGCCTCGGTCACCCACAACGAACTGGGGCAGCAGGGCCGTCCGCTGAACCGAGTCACGCAGCACCCGTACCGCGGGGTCCGCGGTGTCGGGACCCAACAGGCCGCTGGGGTGCAGGAGCGTCTCCAGGTCCACGATGAGCGGCTGGTCGGCGCGGGCGATGAGGTTCTCGTAGTGGATGTCGGTGCCGTTCAGAACATTCAGGAGCGCCAGCAGCGCGCCCTGCCTGCGGTAGAAGAGGCTGATCTGTGCCTGCTGCGTGCAGGGCGCGGGGGCGACGAACTCGGCCCAGCCGTACCCCGGTCTGACCAGGACGCGCACCGTGCCCAGCCCCAGCCCCGGCACCCGCTCGTTGAGCCAGTGCACCAGTTCGTTGAAATGAAGATGCGCCTCGACCGCCCGCGGCCGGTAAACCAGCTTCGCGCCGCCCGCGAAGTCCAGGATGGAGACAGTACGGCCCAGCCGATGCGGGTCACCGGCCCCGGTGAAGCCCAGCAGCTTCTCCGGGTCGGCGCCCAGCAGTTCAGCCAGCTCCGCCCGATCAGCACTGAACCTGCTGAGCAGCTCCGCCCCGGCGTCGACCGCGTGCTCACACGCCTGACCCAGCACCCGACCCAGGACGGGATACTCCCTCAGCAGCGCCGGCAGAGTCTTCCGCATGTGCGTAACAAACGCCCGGAACCGGTCGGCGGGCGAATCACCAGCCAGGCGACCGTGCACCCGCATGACGTTCAGCTCGAGCACCAGCACCCGCGCGGCCAGCCGGGCCAACTTCTGCGCCAACTGAGTGACGAAACCCGCCCGGATCGCCGCCGCGTCCATATCGTCACTGACGGGGTGGGTCAGCGCGTTGTGCCTGCCGACGGGGTGTACTGGGCCGTCGCCCCTGCCGACGGCCCGCATCAGATCGTCCCCCGCCTGCTCGGCAAGCGGCCAGACCACGGCGGTGAAATCCTCGGCGTGGGCCTCGCACTCCCGGGCCGCCTCCACCCTGGCCACCCAGGACGGGATCCCTCCGGTCTGCTCAGCCGGGGTCAGAGCCGCCTGCCACCACTCGCTCATGCGAACCAGTATTGGGAACGGGATCTGGCCGGACATGGGGAAGATGCCCCCAGATTTCCCCATCGCCGCCACGCGTTCGCCGCGGCCGCCACTCCCTGATCTCAGAACCGAGGCTCGGGCCGGGGCCTCCACGCGTGCCAGCGCCTGACCATGCTGAGCAACGTCAGCAGTCACACTGAACGCGAGCTACGCCGTGAACGGCGAGCAGAAGAGCCGTAAGCCCCGGCGAACCTGGTCACGCGCAGTCCTTGGCGCCGATCCGCAAGGCAGGCGGGCGCTGGCGTCGCGTGCCTTGCGGTTGGACCTCGTCGGTGTGGGAGAGACGGTGCGCGGAGCCTGAGTCCGTGTGGGGTGCGGGTCTCCACCCGGCTCCGGGCCGGTTGTGTGAAAGGAGACCGTCGTGAAGATCGGCATGACGCGGCCGGCTGGAGCCGGAGGACCGGGTGCGGGAGTTGGGCGATGCGTCGGTGCACGATCGGATTCGCTTCACTTACCCTTCGGGCGCCCTCGGCATTCCCTCCGTCTACGGTGCCCGTGCGGACGGGCACACCACTGCGGGTTTACGAGCGCACCGGCTTCAGAAAGCCTCCGAGGACCACCAGCCCCTTGCCGTATTTCTCGTCGACCTCGCGTTGGAGTTCCGGTGTGACCACCCAGACCCCGATCTCGACACGGCCCGCCAGCTCATCCACCGAGGTCGAGTACACGCTCTTGATCTCCTTCCCTGCCCGCTCTTGGAGTGCATGAAGCTCCGCCGCGGTGTGCTGGGCTCGGCTCAGACACAGCGCGCCGCCCCAGATTTCGCGGATCGCGGCCTCATGGACGGCCGGGTCGCCCGTGAACCGCAAGTTCAGCACGAGCCGCTTGGGGTCGTTGGCATATCGCTCCACGGATCGAGGGTCATCAGGGTCGAAACCTTCGATCTCCTCAACGTAGTTGTGGTCTACCCAGCTGCCCGCGTATCCGGGGAGCTTCCGGGCCCTGGCGATCGCGGCTGCTTCCGCCTCCAGAGTGGCCGTCGCCGGGTCGACCGGGCGCCAGCCGCCCACAGGCTTCGGGCACGGTGTGGTGAAGCGGGATCGGTCGGGTGGGGCGTCGCGGTGCCCGGCCGGGTGTGGAGGCTCGGTGAGTGTCAACCTCTGTCCGTCCCAGGTCCCGACTACGTGGTATTCGCCCCAACGGACGCCCCCCTTGGCGGAGTGCTGGACGGCGTTCCAATCCCACCCGCTGATGTCAGGCCCACCACACTGGGGCGGCAGGGATTCAAGGACGCCGGCGCAGAGCTGGGGGCCGTGCTGTGGGTTGGACAGCACGGTCCCGTCGGCCTGATATCGCATCAAGGGAGCGGTCGCGGCCGGGGCCGTCCCGCAGGCGGCGAGCGTCACGAGCACGGCGACGAGCCACATGCCTCTCATGCACCTGAGACGGGCGGAAGCGCTCAGAGGTTCACGGTGTCCCTGCTGACAGGCCGGCCCCTGCGATAACTGGCAACCTTCCCCAGGGTTGCACCTTTGTGCCTTTGGCGGGGGCACTTCCGCTCCGAGACGACAGCGGCTCGTATCGCTAGGGGCGTTGGTGGCTGGGGTGAGCCCGATTGTCTCGCCCGCTGTCGTCCCGGACCTCACCTGACCGCAGGAGCAGGTCAAAGGTTCACGTTCGATATCCACGTGTTGATCTTCAGCGAGGACGCGGTGGCTCTGGAAGGGCGGCTGCATGGCGAGACGAGTGAGCGGCGCGTCAACCGGGGTCAGTATCCGCCGGGAGTTCTTCTACGCGCCCCTGGCCGAGGTGCGGGGATTGCTGGAGAAGATTGCCGGCCAGCACCTGCTGGAGTGCTGCGACGTCCCCGTGGCGCTGGAATGGCGCCAATCAGCGCACGGTGCCGCGCCGGCCGTGACGCTTGCTGGTGCCCTGCCGAATCCATGTGTCGAGTTCGGTTCCCTGGGGTGCCGGCCGTTGTGGGGGTTCCGGGGCTGGAAGGTCGCTGAGCGTCGTCTCCCACCCGGGCGGCGGTGTCCGGGTGCACGGAATCCTGCCGGCGGTGACCGGAACAGCATCCGGGTCGGTGATCGGAACCGGCCGATCACGGCTACCGGTCGGCACCGACAAAGCCCGGGGGGAAGTGGCTCCCAGAGCAGGTCAGCCTGCTGCGATGCGAAGCCTGATCGTGCGAGCTTCAGGGCGAAGCGCGAACTCAGGCCACACATCCGGTCCACAGGCCCGTGAGCCAAGCCCGTGCTGGGCCGCATCGATGATCAGGTGACTCGTCGTCGAATCCGGAAGCTCAAATGGGTGTCCAGCCTGTGCGATCTGCTGTGGGGTGTGGCGGCTGAGCGTGAAGCCGGGGCGACGTCCGCGCCCGTCGGGGAATGTAACGATGCGCAGCACCTTGCTGCCGGCACTCGTCAGGGTCAGCTGTCGCAGCTGGGAGCGGTGCCCGGTCTCCTGGGGTCGCGCGTAGTCAACGGAGAGGTCGCGGATGGTGGAGGAGAAACGGCCGGTGTGTGCCGCGCGGAGACTGTCGGGGTAGGACTCGAGCGGGCCAAGGCCGAACCACTCGGCGCCGTCGATGGGAGCCGCGCCGTCGGGCAGATCGAAACGAATCCCGATCCGCGGCCACACCGTCAGCCAACCGCTTGACGGCTCGATCTCCACACGCAGCTCGAGTTCGCCGCCCTCAAGCGACCAGACAGACTCCACCATCACCGACAAGGCGGAGTTCGCCGCGGAGACTTTATCGATCGTTCGCAGGGCTTCCGCGGTGCGCTCCACGGACACTCGCCGCGTGGTCAGCCGGTCGAGACCGTCGCGACGCCACAGTTCGGCATTGGAAACCCCGGCGATGCTGGCGTCGCTCTCCTCGTCCCGCAGGGACGCGGCTTCATCGTTGTCGGTTGGGGCACGGAACAGTTCCAACCGCGGGCCCGCCACAGCGCGGCCGGCGAGGCGCACGAGGGCCCCGTCGACGAACTCGGCGATTCCAAGCGTCAGCGTTCCGTTGCTCTGCCGCCAATCCGTTTGGGGTCGGACACCACCGGCGGGACGACGCGTCGAGCGGTCCAGCTGGGCGGTCGCGATCACATGCCCCTCGCGGGCCCAAGCAGTCTCAGCCGCCAAGACCGCATCAATGGTGAGCCACGTTTCCGAGTCCTGCGCCAGCGGGATCCGTGGAAGGGGCACACGCGCCGACTCGCCTGCCGCGACGACGGGGACCTCCATGTCCCCGGAATCCACGAGCGTCCCGTCGTGCTCGACGCGCCAGCGGAAGCGCAGGTCAGACGTGTCAGCCGAGTGCCGCAGGTTTGTAATCGCAACGTCGTCACCGTCGAAGGTGAAGCGGACCGGCTGCGCGACCGCCTTGTACTCGTGGAGGCCGGGAGTCGGGACGTCGTTGCTCAACAGCATTCCGTCCATCACGAAGTTGCCGTCGTGTACGACCTCTCCGAAGTCGCCACCGTACGCGTAGTAGGGCGTACCATCCGGGGCCGTCGTCAGGATGCCGTGATCGCGCCATTCCCAGACGAAGCCGCCGTGCAGCCGCGGATGCTCGTGCACAAGCGCCTCGTACTGGTCGAGCGCTCCCGGCCCGTTGCCCATCGCGTGGGCGTACTCGCAGAGCAGGAACGGCTTGGTGCGCTGCCGAGCGCCCTGCGCGGGAGTGCAGCTCAGCAGCGGTGAGCGTGAGCCGTCGGTTCCGATCTGCTCGGTCTCGAGCACCGACGAGTACATACGCGAGTAGATGTCGGTGTATTCGCCGGTGTAGTCACCTTCATAGTGCACAGGTCGTCCGGCGTCGCGGGCGTGGACCCACGCTGACATCGCAGCGAGGTTGCTGCCGGTGCCTGATTCGTTGCCGAGCGACCAGATCACGATACTGGGGTGGTTCTTGTCTCGTTCGACGGTGCGCTGGATGCGGTCGAGGTACGCCTCACGCCACGCCGGGTCATCGCTTGGATTGCCGGCCCAGTTTATTGTTCCGAAGCCGTGCGTCTCGAGATCGCATTCGAGGACAACCCAGAATCCGAGTTCGTCGGCAAGGTCGAGCAGTCGTGGATGCGGTGGATAGTGGCTGGTGCGGATCGCGTTCACGTTGAACCGCTTCATGCGGGCCAGGTCTTCGCGGGCGTGCTCCTCGTCGAAAACGCGGCCGCGCTCGGGGTGGGTTTCGTGGCGATTCATCCCGTGGAACACGACGCGGCGGCCGTTGACCAGGAACCGGTCGCCGCGGATCTCGACCGTGCGGAAACCTACCCGCATGGCGATGGTCTCTGCGGCCGTTGACACGGTGACGTCGTACAGGCGAGGCTGCTCGGCCGACCAGGGCTCCACGCTATCGACGTCGAACGGGGCCACGTCGGCCGGTGTCGCCCAGACCCGCTCGATGCCGAGTTCAGGGAGACAAAGGGTGACCGGGAATGCCGCCGCATCGGCGGTGATCTCCGCCTCGATCCGTCCGTGCCCGTTCTCGAACCCGGTTCGCAGCCAGACGTCCTCAATGCCTCCGGCCGGCCGTGCGATCACGGTGACGTCGCGGAAGATTCCTGGCAGCCACCACTGGTCCTGGTCTTCGAGGTAGCTGGCCGCCGACCACTGGTGCACTCGCACGGCGATGACGTTGTCGCCCGGGCGGACGGAGGATGTCACGTCGAATTCGTGGGCGAGCCGGCTGCCGGCGGCGTTGCCGATTTCGTCGCCGTTCACCCACACCTTGAAGACCGACTCGACCCCGTCGAACCGCAGCAGGACGCGCTCGGCTTCCGACCAGTCGGCGGGTATGTCGAAGTGGCGGCGATAGTCGCCAGTGGGGTTCTCATCCGGGACATAGGGCGGGTCGATCGGGAACGGGAACTGGATGTTCGTGTAGATCGGCCGGTCGTAGGCACCGTCACCCTGGAGCACCCAGTGGGCGGGTACCGGGATGCTGTCCCAACCGCTGTCGTCGAAGCCTCCGGCCGCGAAATCCTCTGCCACAGGCACCGTTGGCGATAGACGGAAACGCCAAAGCCCGTTCAGCGAACGAGAGGGGGCGTCGGAGTGCAGCCACGAGCGTGCCGTGCGCAGCGCGCCACGCCCTGGTGGGATGTCCGTGACGTATGCGGAATGTTGGGAGGGCACGAGGTCACAACTCTTTCTTGATAACTAAGGGATCCGAGCGCCGGCTGCGTCGCCGACTCGAGTGATCAGGCCTTGGTTGCCCTCGATCACCGGCGTCGTGCGGAGAAGGCCGGCTCCAGGAAAGCGGGGGTAGTTGTCCACCGGGCCACGACCGTTCGGAGAGAGGGGGAGAGAGTCGGCCTTCGGCGGGCGCGGTCCCTCGGGCGAACAGCACGTCGTTGCGGAAGTCTCCGGCGAGAGCGACCGCGTTCGCGCCCTGCGGGGGACGCGGGAGACAGGAGAGCGAGGGTACGGAGTTATTTGAGGGAGCCGGAGGCGAGCCCGGTGCGCCAGAACCGCTGGAGGAGGATGAACAAGATGATCACCGGCACGATCGAGACCAGCGAGCCGGTGATCACCGATTCCTGAAGGAGCGGGACATGGGCGATCTGATGGTTCCATTGGTAGAGGCCGAGCGTGATCGGGAAGAGCGACTCCTTCTGCAGCATCACCGCTGGGAGGAAGAAGTTGTTCCAGATGCCGACGAACTGGAAGAGGAAGATGGTCACCAGCGACGGCGTCAGCAGTTTGAACGACACCGAGAAGAACGTGCGGAACTCCCCGGCGCCGTCCAGGCGCGCCGATTCGAGGATCTCCTCGGGGACGGCGGCGACGGTGAAGATGCGGGCGAGGTAGACGCCGAACGGGCTGACGACGCTGGGCAGGAACACCGCGAAGTAGGTGTCGACGATCCCGACCGTCGAGAACAGAAGAAACAGCGGGAGCGCGAGCGCTGTGCCCGGAACAAGGATGCTGCCGAGGACGACGGAGAACAGGAACTCGCGGCCCCGGAACTTGAACTTGGCGAGCGCGTAGCCGCACAGCGCGGAGATCAGGGTTCCGACGGCCGCGCCCAGCACCGCGTAGATCACGCTGTTCAGAGCCCATCGCGCGAAGATGCCGTCGCCTTGGCTGAACAGGGTGCTCAGGTTCTCGAACAGGTTGAAGTGCGAGAACCAGAGGCCGAAGGTGGAGGCGAGGTCGCCCTGCGGTTTCGTCGCCGCCACGATCAGGAAGTAGAGCGGCAGCAGGAAGTAGATCGCCAGGAGGAACATCAGAGCCATGGCAGCCGTGCGACTGACGTGGCTTTCGCGGATCATGGTCTTGTTACTCACAGTCCGGCCTTTTTCGAGGTCAGTCGCATGAACCCGAAGCTCAAGACGAAGGTGATGAGGGCGATGACCACGGAGATCGCCGCTGCCTGCTGGTAGTTGCCCCCGACGGCCACCGCGTAGGCGAGCATGTTCGGAGTGAACGTGCTCGAGATGTTCGAGGAGATCTGGCTCAGCACGGCCGGCTCGGTGTAGAGCTGCAGTGTGCCGATGATCGAGAACACCGTGGTGAGGATGATCGACGGGATGACGATCGGGACTTTGATCCGCCATGCGATCGCCCAGTTGCTCGCACCGTCGAGCTTGGCGGCTTCGTAGAGCTCCTGCGGGATCGACTGCAGTGCCGAGAATATGATCAGCATGTTGTAGCCGATCCAGAGCCAGGTGGAGATGTTCGCCGCCGACCACAGCACGGCGCCCGGGCCGAGGAAGTCGGGGTGGAGGCCGATACCTTTCAGCAGGTCGACGACGGGGCTGAGCTGCGGCGAGTAGAGAAACGACCACATGATCGCGGCGATGACGCCCGGTATGGCGTACGGCATGAACGCCGAGATGCGGAAGAACGACTTGAGCTTGAGCAGGGGAGTGTCAAGCAGCAGCGCCATGATCAGCGCGACGAAGAGCATGACCGGTGCCTGCACCATGCCGAACAGTGCGATGCGGCCGATGCTCGCCCAGAGCTCGGTGTTCTGGAGCGCCTGCGCGTACTGTTCGAAGCCGCCGAAGGTCGTGTACGACGTGCCGTACTGGCCGCTGGTGCGGCGTACGACGAGGAAGCTCTGCCCGATCGCGTAGGCGATCGGCACCACGTAGAACAGCACGAACGGGACGAAGAACGGGAGCAGGAACGCGGCGATGGTACCCCCCCGAGGGCCGCCGCCGTTGTGACGCCGGCGGCCTCCGGGCGCTGCCACCACGCGGGGTGCGCGGGTTGCGATGTCAGTCATGCTGCGATCAGTCGCCTGCCACAGCCGGGATTGCCTGATCCTTCATCGACTTCAGCGCGGATGCCTGGGCGGCCGAGAGCGCGTCGGTGAGCTTGCCGTCGCCGGCTATCGCCTTGGCCGTCGCATCGTGAAGCGCCTGGTCCACCGTCTGCTGGGTGGGACCCCAGGTGAAGCTGGTGTCGACGTTCTTGGACGAGTCGGCGAAGACGTCGAAGATCTTCTCGTTCTTGTAGTACGGGACGCCCTGCGAGAGCGCGGGAAGCTTCAAACCGTCGATGGCTGCCGGGTAGAGGCCGCCCAGCTTGTTCTCCAGTGCGAGGGCTTCGGGGTCGGTGTTCAGCCAGGTGTTGAACTTGACCGACTCGTACAGGTGCGTGTTGCCCTTCATGAACGCAACGCTGGATCCGCCCCAGTTGCCGGACGCGGCGCTCGAACCCCATGTCGGCAGCGGGACGACCGACCACTTGCCGGCCAGGTCGGGCAGGTTGTCGCGCAGGACGCTGTAGCCCCAGGCGGCGCCGATGTAGCTGGCGATCTGGTTCTTCTGGTACGCGGCGAACATCGGGGTCGAATCTTGGGTCAGGTCGGTGCGAACGAGCTTGGCGTCGATCAGCTTCTGCCAGTACTCGGCGACCTGCTTGCTCTGGTCGGAATCGACTGTGACGTGCCATTTGTCGCCAGAGTAGTTGTACATTTTGGCGTTGTTCTGCCAGAGGAGTCCATAGAACCACGCGGTGTTCCGGTTGAAGATCGTGATGCTGAGGTCAGGGTCCGCGTCGTGCAGTTTCTGCGCGGCCGCTGCGTACTCATCCCAGGTCTTCGGGATCTCGACGCCGTGCTTGGCGAAGATGTCGCCGCGCACGAAGAGGGCCATCGGGCCGGTGTCCTGCGGGAAGGCGAACACGCCGGTGCCGCCGAAGCTGCTGTGCGACCAGGTCCACGGCACGAACTTTGACTTGGCCGCGGTGGCGTCCGCGCATGCCGAAACGTCCAGGAAGGCGTCCTGGGTGCGCAGGTACGGAAGCTGGTCGTAGCCGACCTGAGCCAGTTCCGGCGCCTTGCCCGCCTTGAGGGCGTTGCTGATGGTGCCGGACGCGTCGTTGGAGATGTCCTTCGTCTGAACCTCGATGTTCGGGTTCTTCTTGTTCCACAGGTCGACGACCTTGTCCATGCCCGGAACGTAGTTCCAGTACTGAAGGGTGACTTTGCCCTTCGCGGGCTCACAGGAGGCTGCGGACGCACCACCCGACGGAGCGGGCGACGAGCACGCTGTGAGTACGGCGATACCGGCCGCCACGGCGACGGCGCCCGCGAAGCGGGGACGCGTGACTGTGTTGCTCATATTTCCTTCCAGGTCATGGTCAGCACGCCGGCCAGCAGGGCGGCGAGGCTAGGGGGGTTCTCATGCTCAGGGGTCGGTTCTTTGGGTGGGGGGCCGATGCCTCTGACAGCGCTGTCACAACGGTGAATGACGGGGATGCTACACGGTGCCATGCGTGCCTCGTCAAGATGTCTTCAGAGCGTCCGCGAGATCGGCGATCAGCGTGCCGGCGTCCTCCAGACCCACCGAGAGGCGGACCAGCCCCACCGGAATCCCCATGGTCGCGCGCACAGACTCCTCCGTGGTGAGCGCCGGGGCGTTCACCAGGCTCTCGTGCCCGCCCCACGACACGCCGATGCGGAAGTGCCGCAGCGCGTCCACGAACCGGCCCACCTCGGCGAGATCGTCGGTGTCCATCTCGAAGCTGAACACGCTGGAGAAGCCTGTCATCTGCGCCAGTGCGAGCTCGTGCTGCGGATGGCCGGGAAGGCCCGGGTGGTTCACCGTCCGGATCGCCGGGTGCTTGACCAGGAACTCCGCGACCTTGAGCCCGCGTTCCTGGTGTGCCTGCATGCGGACCGGCAGCGTCCGCAGCCCTCTGATCGCCTTGCCCGCCTCGTGGGCCGACAGGGCCGCGCCGTAAAGCTGGTACTCGGTCAGCGCGAGAGGCCGGACGAGGCGTGCGGGACCTGCCACGACGCCGCCGACGAGGTCGCTGTGGCCGCCGATGTACTTGGACAGGGAGTGCACGACCAGGTCGACCCCCATGGTCAGAGGCTTCTGGAAGATCGGAGTCGCCCAGGTGTTGTCCATCACCGTGGTCAGGCCCCGGTCACGCGCCCATGTGGCGAAGGCCCGGATGTCGATGATGCCGTAACGCATGTACGACGGTGATTCCAAGTAGAGCATGCGGCTGCTTTGCTTGACAACGCTATCAAGCTCGGCAGGATTGTCCGCGTGCACAGTCGTATGCGACACCCCGAATTTCTCCAGGTAACGGAGGAACTGGGTGGTCGGCCCATAGACCGCCCCGAGCACGATCACATGGTCGCCGGCGGAGACCAGCGAGGAGATCGTGGCCGAGATGGCACCCATGCCGGAGCCGAAACACTTGGCCCGCTCCGCCCGCTCGAGCGCGGCGAGCTTGCGCTGGAGGAGGTCCACCGTGGGGTTCGTGCCACGCGAGTAGACGTAGTTCTCGTCCTCGGCCGTCAGGGCCTCCGACAGCGCGCGCGCCGTGGGAAAGGTGAACAGGGAGTTCTCGAAGACCGGCGGGTTGACCGCGCCCAGCGTCCAGGGCTCGTCCTCGCCGTACCGGCCGCAAATCCAGCTGTCGTCGATGTGTTCGTACATGACTGCGCAAGGTACAACATGTTCTGGATTGATCGCCCGGTGGGTGAGAGGTGAGGATGAGCCGCCGCAGGACCACGATGGCCGATGTCGCCCGGCATGCGGGGGTCAGCCTCAAGACGGTCTCCCGGGTGGTGAACCAGGAGCCCCACGTACGGCAGGACCTGGTGCGACGCGTCCAGGAATCGATCACGACGCTGGGGTTCCGCCGCAACGAGGCCGCCAGTCGGCTCGCGCGCGGCGAATCGGTCCTCACCCTGGGCCTGGTGATCGAGAACATCTCCAACGAGTTCTACTCACGCCTCGCCAAGGCCGTGGAGTCGGCCGCCGCGGCACACGACGCCCTGGTGATGTTCGGCAGCTACGAGGAGCGGGCCGACCGCGAGGTCATGCTCATCGACACGATGTACGGCCGCGGGGTGGACGCCATGGTCATCGTCCCGACCGCCGGGGACCACGGCTGGCTGGGAGAGTACCTCGCGAGCGGGCTCACCGCGGTCTACGTCGACCGGGTGCCCGAAGGGCTGGCGGACGTGGACGCCGTGCTGCTCGACGCCGACTCGGGCGGCCGGATCGCCACCGAGCACCTGCTCGCGTACGGCCACCGGCGTATCGCGCTCATCTCGGACAGCGACCCGTTGAGCTCGGTGCACGCCAGGGCCGAGGGGCACCGTACGGCGCTGCGTGCCGCCGGGGTCGCCGTGGACCCGGCGCTGTGCGTGACCGGAGTGTTCGAGCCCTGGCGGGTCGAGCACGAGGTGCTGCGGCTGCTCGCGCTGCCCGACCCGCCGACCGCGTTCTTCGCCACCAACAACCGTGCCGCGATGGGCCTCATTCAGGCCCTGCGTGACCATCCGGGTCCCCGGCCGGCGTTCGTCGGCTTCGACGATTTCGAGATGGCGGGAGCGTTCACGCCGGGGGCCACGGTGGTGCGCTACGACGTCGGGCGCCTCGGCAGCGCGGCGGTGGAACTCCTGCTCGCCCGAATGCGGGATCCGGCGCGTCCGAGGCGGCGCGTGACCGTGCCGGTCGAGCTCGTCGTCCGCGGCTCGGGAGAGCTGCCGCCGCCGACCAGAGCCATGGCCGTGTAGGAGGAGACGCCTGCTGGTGCTCCCGGTGAGCTACCCCCTGCTGCTCGCCTTACGTCGGCAAGGTCAGCCCGCTCACCTTCTACCGCAAAGCCTGGCCCGCGATCGAGCTGGCCCTCGTCTCCTGCTCGTCGGGTCGGGACCATGCCCCTCACCCAGCGGGTCACCACCGAGCGCCTGGGCGTGGACCGCGACTACAGATGGCGACGGGCGATACATAGCTCGTGGGGCGGCGCCTGTGCCCCATTCATCCGATGTATCGCTTGACGGACGGATAAACAGATTTTACTTTCGGCGGTATGAATAGCGGTGATCTATCCCGGCGGGGGTTCTTCGCGCAGGCCGCCGTAGCCTCGGTCGGGATGGCGGTGCCCGCGTCCGTCCAGCTAAGTCCCCCAGACGCCCAACCGAGCCCCCCGGACGCGGACGGCCTGGTAGAGGTCGCGTTCACGGTGAACGGGAAGAGCGAGCGGCTCCGCGTCGACCCGCGGATCACACTGCTCGACGCGCTGCGGGAACGGCTGGGGTTGACCGGCACGAAAAAGGGCTGCGACCGCGGCCAATGCGGGGCGTGCACCGTGCACGTGGACGGTAGGCGGGTGCTGTCGTGCCTGACGCTCGTGGCCACGATGGACGGCAAGCGGCTCACCACCATCGAGGGCCTGGCCAAGGGCGACCGGATTCACCCGGTGCAGCAGGCGTTCATCGACTGCGACGGCTTCCAGTGCGGGTTCTGCACCCCGGGACAGATCATGTCGGCGGTGGCCGTCCTGCGCGAGGGGCACGCGAAGAGCGACGAGGAGATCCGGGAGGCCATGTCGGGCAACATCTGCCGCTGCGGGGCGTACCCGAACATCGTCGAGGCCGTGAAGAAGGCGAGATCCTGATGCGCGCCTTCGACTTCGCCGCTCCGCGCGACATCGCCGACGCCCTCCGCCTGGCGGGGGACGGATCGGCCTTCCTCGCGGGCGGCACCACGCTGGTCGACCTGATGAAGCTCAGTGTGCTCGCGCCCGAACACGTCATCGACATCAACCACCTCCCGCTGCGAGGGATCAGGCTCGGACCCAACGGCCTGCGCATCGGCGCGCTCGAACGGATGGACGACGTCGCCCGCCACGGCGCCGTCGCCGCCCAGTACCCGCTCATCTCACGTGCGCTGCTCCTCAGCGCCTCGCCGCAGATACGCAACATGGCCAGCATCGGCGGCAACCTCATGCAGCGGACCCGGTGCGGCTACTTCCGCGACGTGGCGACGTCGTGCAACAAACGCAACCCCGGCAGCGGATGCCCGGCACAGACCGGCGACAACCGGGGCCACGCCGTACTGGGCACGAGCGCCTCCTGCGCCGCCACCCACGCCAGCGACGTCGCGGTGGCTTTGGTCGCGCTGGACGCCTCCGTACGGCTGCGCGGCCGCGATGGGGAGCGATCGGTACGGCTGGCTGATTTCTACCTGCTGCCCGGCGACACCCCCAACGTGGAGAACCGGCTGCGGCCGGGTGAGATCATCACGGAGGTGATCGTGCCGCGCCTCAAGTGGGCCAGGCACTCGACCTACGTAAAGGTCCGTGACCGGCAGTCGTACGAGTTCGCGCTGGCCTCGGCCGCCGTCGCGGTCGACCTCCACGGCGGCGCGGTGCGCGACGCGCGGATCGCGGTCGGCGGTGTGGGGACCGTGCCCTGGCGGCTGCCCACCGTCGAGGCGGCCCTGCGTGCCGGGCAGAGCTTCGAGCAGGCGGCCGCGCTCGCCGCGGAGGGCGCGCGTCCCCTGGCAGGCAACGCCTTCAAGGTGAAACTGGTGCAGCGCACGATCCTGCGCGCCCTGACGGAGGTGGCAGGCTCACGATGAGATCGGTGGGCAGATCGGTGGACAGGGAGGACGGGCCGCTCAAGGTCACCGGCGCGGCGGTCTACGCCGCCGACCACCACCCCGACCGGCTCGCCTACGGCTACCTGCTGACCAGCACGATCGCGCGTGGCTCCATCCTTGGCATGGACACAGGCCAGGCGGCGAAGGCTCCGGGAGTGCTCGCGATCTACACGCCGTTCGACCCGCTCAAGCTCTACCGCTATGCCAAGGAGGAGAACGCCGAGCTCACACCGCCGCTACAGAACACCGACGTCCGCTACTACGGCCAGGCCATCGGGCTGGTCGTGGCGGAGACGTTCGAGCAGGCCAGGGATGCCGCGGCGCTGGTGATCACCCAGTACAGCGCCCAGCCGCCCCGCGCGTCCTTCACGGACGGCATGCCGAGCGCCACCCCGCCGCCGAGCGGCACATCCGTCGTGGACGTGCTGGCCCCCGGGGTCACCTCCATCGACGAGGCGCTGGCGGCCGGCGACGTCACCGTCACCGCGACGTACAGCACGCCCGCCGAGACCCACGTCGCGATGGAACCCCACGCCACGACGGCGTTCTGGACCGCGGACCAGCTCACGATCTACACCGCGACCCAGGGCGTACGGCTGGTCGTGGACCGCCTGACCGAGACGCTCGGCATCGAGGCCGCGAAGATCCACGTCATCAACCCGTACGTCGGCGGCGGCTTCGGCAACAAATGGGGCATGTGGGCGCACACCCCGCTGACCGCGGCGGCGGCGCGCGCTCTCGGCCGCCCGGTCAAGACCGTCCTCACCCGCGAGCAGGTGTACAGCGTGGTCGGGCACCGGCCGCCCAGCAGCCAGACCGTCTCGCTCGGCGCCGCCCGGGACGGCACGCTCGTCGCCGTCAAGAACGATGGCGTCTCCGGCAAGTCGGCCTCGAACAACTTCTACGAACCGGTCGCCAACCTCTCTCTCGCCCTGTACGGCTCCGCCAACCTCCACGTGAGCAGGAAGGTCGTCACGCTGGACGTGCCGGTCACGACCATCATGCGGGCGCCCCAGGAGTCCAACGGCTCCTTCGCGCTAGAGAGCGCCATGGACGAGCTGGCCGACAAGCTCGGCATGGACCCGCTCGAGCTGCGCAGGAAGAACGACACCCCGATCAGGCCTTCCGACAAGCTGCCCTGGTCCAGCAAGCATCTACAGGAGTGCTACACGCTGGGCGCGGAGCGGTTCGGCTGGTCGCGGCGGAGTTCGAAGCCCGGCACCGTGACCGATGGCGACTGGGTGGTCGGCCTGGGCATGGCGACGGCGACCTACGGCGCATCGAGGGGCGAGGCATCGATCAAGGTACGGCTGCGCGACGACGGCCGGGCGGTGGTGTCCGGCACCGGGGCCGACCTCGGCACCGGACAGTCCACGGTCTTCGCCATCCTCACCGCCGACGGCCTGGGAATCCCGGTCGCCCGGGTCCTTCCCCAACTCGGCGACTCCGCCACGCCACCGGCGGCCAACGCGGGCGGTTCCGGGTCGACCTCCACCAACGGGCCGGCCGTACAGCTCGCCACCGACGCCACCAAGGCGGCGATGGTCAAGCTGGCGACAGAACACGACAAGTCGCCGTTCAAGGGTCAGGAGGTCACGTTCTCGAACGGCGAGATCAGGGGTGGCGGCCGGGCGATGCCGTTCGGCGACCTGCTGACGCTCCTTGACGTGCCCGCCGTCGAGGCCACCGCGACCTCGCCCCGCAGCCCCGTGCGGGACCACGCCTTCAGGTCCTTCGGCGCGCACTTCTGTGAGGTGCGGGTCAACCGATGGACCGGAGAGCCGCGTGTCTCGCGGTGGCTCTGCGTCGTGGACGCGGGCACGATCGTCAACGCCAAGACGGCCCGTAGCCAGATCGCCGGCGGCGTCATCATGGGAATCGGGCAGGCACTCCTGGAGGACCTGCGCGTCGAGCCGGAGACGGGCCGTTTCGGGAACGCCACGATGGCCGACTACCTGGTCCCCATAAACGCCGACATTCCTGATATAGACGTCGAGTTCCTAAATTATCCGGACACGTTGCTGAGCGACCTCGGCGCCCGAGGCATCGGCGAATTCGGCATCGTCGGAGCCGCGGGTGCCGTGGCCAACGCGATCTACAACGCCACCGGCAAACGCGTCCGCGACCTCCCCATCACCCTGGACAAGCTTCTTTAGCCACCGCTCCGGCTTCGTGTACGGCCGCGGGCCCCCGCAGCCAGCACCACGATCCGGCCGCCGTCACGCACGACCTGCGCCGGCACGACGACCTGCGCGCCCGCGCGGGACGTGTAGCGCGTCCCTGCCGCCCCGCCACCGGAAGATAAGGTGGCGTTCCTTGCGCCCGAACGTGCAGGTTCGCTGGGCCGTACACCGCTTGGCATCGGTATGGCCGCGCGGCGGTCGTGGTGCTCTGGGTCACCAGGCGCCCGCCGTATGGGCTCTGCGGTTGGCGGGGCGCCCGGTTTAAGCCGCCGGTGTCCGTACCCCACACCGGGTGACCGGACAGCCAGGAGTTCAGACCCGGCGCAGGCTCAACCGCAGCCCCTCGAAATTGGTGCCTGCGTCGGCGCCCCAGAAGCCGTGCAGGATGGACGGCGAGGCCGTGTAGCCGGCCCGGAACAGCGTCACGTAGTCGTTGCCGTACAGCTCGCGCAGCACCTTGACCGTGGATGCCTCGTAGAGCTCCGGGTAGCAGTTGTGCAGCTCGGTGCGGGGTCCGGCCTGGAACCGCGTGGTCTCGAAGTCCGGAGCCAGCGTTTCCCGTAGTGGCTTGCTCGCGCGGCGAGTGCGGCCTGGTAATGACGGTAGCGGGCGGGACGTCGCCGTGCTACCCGGCGACTCGCGGCAGCGAGTTCGCACGGATCAAATCCCTGCACAGGCGGGTACGTTCGTCCTGCTCGATATCTTCACCACTGGCGAGGACATGCCATGCAAGCCATCACCGTCCGAGACCGCGCCGCCGGTGTGGCCGGGCTTTCCCTGACGGAGGAGCCATACCCCCACGCCGCCGAGAACGACGTCATCGTGCGGGTGCATGCTGCGGGGTTCACCCGCGGCGAGCTCGACTGGCCGGGAACGTGGACCGACCGCGCGGGCCGCGACCGGACGCCAAGTGTGCCTGGGCATGACATGTCGGGTGTCGTCGCCGAGTTGGGGTACGGAACCACTGGCCTGACCGTCGGCCAGCGGGTGTTCGGGTATACCGACCCGACCCGCAACGGCACGCTGGCCGAGTACGTGGCAGTGGAGGCCCGCAACCTCGCGCCGCTGCCGGCTGGCGTCGACCACACCATGGCCGCCGCGCTGCCGATCTCAGGGCTGACCGCGTGGGAGGGCCTGTTCGACCACGGCCGCCTCGCTGCCGGCCAGACGGTCTTGATCCACGGCGCCGCGGGCGGTCCGACCGTCCGCGCACGCCGCCCGGACCGTACGGTCTCCCAGCCGGCAGGGAGTGTCAGCCGTCGAAGGCGTTCGAGGGCGATCTCCATCCACACGGTTCATCGGGGGCTCCTCGCGGTGGCTAGCGTTCGTCGGTGGGGTAGTCGGCCGAGCGGCTGACGTCGGCCCATTTCTCGGTTTCCGCGGCGCGGATCTCGGCGGCTTTCTGGGCGGAGGCAACGGCGTCGCTGCCAAGGAGGAGTCGACGGGGTGGGTCGTCATCGCGGACGACGTCGATGATGATCTTGGCGGCGCGGGCCGGGTCGCCGGGCTGGGTGCCGTCGGTGTCGCGTCGGTAGCGGTGGATGGCGCCCACGGTCTGCTCGTAGTCGGGCCCGACGGGGTGGATCTCCATGGAGGAGCCTTGCCAGTCGGTGCGGAACGCGCCCGGTTCGACGATGATGACCTTGATGTCGAAGGGTGCGACTTCGTTGGCGAGGACTTCGGAGAAGCCTTCGACGGCGAACTTCGCGGTCTGGTACGCGCCCATTCCGGGGGTGCCGCCGACGCGTCCTCCGATGGAGGAGAACTGTACGAAGACTCCTGAACGCTGGGTGCGCAGGACGGGCAGGGCGGCCCGTGTGACGTTCACGACGCCGAAGAGGTTGGTTTCGATCTGGGCGCGGAAGTCGTCTTCGGCCATCTCTTCGATCGGCGCGCTGTTGCCGTAGCCGGCGTTGTTGACGACCACGTCGAGGCCGCCGAAGGTGTGGGTGGCCTCCTTGACCGCCCGGGAGGCCGCGGCGGCGTCGGTGACGTCGAGTTCGACCGCTCGTATCCGGTCGCCGTGGCGGGCCACCAGGTCGTCGAGCTGCTTGGGGCTGCGTGCGGTGGCGATGACCTGGTCGCCTGCTTCGAGGACGGCTTCGGTGAGGCGACGTCCGAAGCCGCGTGATGCTCCGGTGATGAGCCATGTCTTGGCCATGGATGTTTCCTTTGTGATCGATATTCTCTCTAAATGTCTCATCAAAGTAGCACTTACGGCTCAGAATATTCGCAATACGACACGAATCTCTTCATGTGCTACAGAAACCCTTGGCTGCGCTGGGTCCCGGAGCCAGTCGCCGGGGGCGGCGGTGACGGTGAGGGTATCGTCGGTGGTAAAGCCAGTCCCCGGGGGGCAGGCCGACGGTCTCGAGGCCGATGTCGCCGGTGCGGGGTGCGCGGCCGGTGGCGAAGAGGATCTCATCCGTAGTGAGCCGGCCGCCGTCGGAAAGGGTGACGCGGACCTCGCCGCCCGTACGGGCAGCGGTGGCGACGGTCACGCCGAACCGGGTGCGCCAGTACGGCGGCGGTGTCCAGCGGTCAGGCTGCGGCCGGGTCGAGGCCGGGCACTCGGCCGGCGTCGGCACGCAGGAGTGCGGGCCGCAGCAGGGCTTTGCTCGGTTCGCACGCCCAGTAGGAGCATTCGCCGCCGACGAGTTCGCTTTCCACGATGACGGTGCTCAGGCCGGCGGCGGTGGTCCGGTCGGCGACGTTCTCACCGACCGGACCGGCCCCGATCACGTCATAGGTACGGGTGTCTTCGGTGGTCACTGGTCCTCCGTGGTGTGGCCGTGTCTTGGGGATGCCCTTGGTCAGCGGCCGGGCAGCCGTTGGGTGATCTCCTGCAGGAACCAGCGGTTGCCATCGGGGTCGTCGAACGAGGCGAAGGAGCCGTAGCTGGCACGCTGCGGGTGCGGGCCCATGATGCGGCCGGTCTCGCCGGCCTGGTGGAAGGCGCCGGTGGCGTCGTGGAACGGGCCGGTGACGTCGACGCCGAGGCCCGCCAGTTCCTTGTGGGCCTGCTCGATGTCGGACACGATCAGGTGCAGTCCCTGGACCGTGCCGGGTTCGGCGTCGGTGAGGCCGTCGCCGAAGATGATCGAGCAGGCCGAACCGGGTGGAGTGACCTGAATGATCCGGTAACCGTCGTTGATGGGGAGGTCCGCGTCGAGGCGGAAGCCGAGCTGCCGGGTGTAGAAGTCCTTGGCGCGGTCGGCGTCGGATACGGGCAGGACGACGACTTCGAGCTTCATGTCCATGGTCGTGATCTTTCTTTCTGGTCGTGGGGCTATCGGGTGGCGCGTGCGGCCTTCTCGATGACGCCGGCCACTGTCTTGGGCTGGGAGACGGCGACGGAGTGGGAGGCGCGTACTTCGACGGAGTGCGCGTGGGCGCGCTTGGCCATGTAGCGCTGGACTGCGGCGGGGATGTTGAGGTCCTGGGTCGTGATGATGGCCCAGGTGGGCTTGTCCTTCCAGGCGGCGGCCTCGGTCTTCTCCTCCAGGGCGGACTGGGCGATGGGCCGCTGGGTGGCGGCCATGAGGGCCGCGGTGCCGGCCGGTACGTCGGCGGCGAACTGGTGGTGGAACTTGCCGGGCTTGATGTACAGGTCGGTTCCGGTGGTGCCGTCGGGGAGGGCGAAGGGGGTGGGGTCGAGGGTGGCGGGGAGGGTGGAGCCGGGGTACTTGTTCGTCAGCTCCAGGGCGGTCTCGCCGAGGGCGGGCAGGAAGGCGGCGATGTACACGAGGGCCTTGACCTGGGGGTCGTTCGCGCCGGCGACGCTGATGACCGAGCCGCCGTAGGAGTGCCCGACGAGGATCTTGGGTCCGGCGACGTGGTCGAGGACGCTGCGGAGTGCGGCCGCGTCCTTGGCCGGTCCGCGCAGCGGGTTGGCCGCGGCGACGACGGGGTAGCCGTCCGCGCGCAGCTCTTCGATCACCGCGTTCCAGCTGGAGGCGTCGGCGAAGGCGCCGTGCTCCAGCACGATGGTCGGCTTGGCGGGCTTGCCCGCCGCGAGGGCGGGCGTGGCGGCGATGGTGATGGTGAGGAGACCGATCGCGACCGTCGACAGGGCGCCCAACATGAGCCGCCAGCTGCGTACGCCCTTGATGCTGACCACGACATTTCCCCTTTCAGGAGGCTTCAGACCAAGGTGGTGGACCTGATGCCATCACTGTCGTCCGAGAAGGGCCGCGGCCACATCGGTCACTTGACGGTCAGTCACGAGGAGCCCGGCGGAACCGTCGTTCAGCAGCACAACGGCGCTGTTCGGCGGGGTGCCTGGCCTTGCGTGGCGCCGGGTGCGCGCCTGTGCGCGCCTGTGCGTTAAGCCATTCAACTCTTCAGTGTGTGACGTGAGTACGGGCGGACCGCCCAGCCGTGGGCCGCGAGCTGCGCACAGGTCCCCCTATGCGACCGCTGACCTGCGCCGCGACGTGTGTGACGTGCGCCCGGAGCGGCTCGCCGATGCTGAGCGTCAACTGACTGATGTGCCGGTGCCGGCAGCGGACGACAGTGAGACGCACCGCATCAGCTGACGATTCGGTATTTCAGCGAGAGGAACGTCATGAAACGCCTTCTAGCCATCTTCGCGGCCGGAGTGCCGCTGGCGGCGGCGTGCCTGCCGGCCGCGGCTTCGGCCGGCACCGCGAGCTCCGCCGCCATCCCGTTCACGTGCTCGTCCATATCCGTGAACGCCCCGGCAGGCACCGCGGTGGAGTCCGTGACGGTGGTGAGACGAGAGGGAGGCACCGTGACCATCCCTCCGGTCCCGCCGTTGACCGACGTGGTCAAGATCCCGGACGTGCCGGCCTACTGCGATGTCACGGTCACGCTCACCCACCCAGGCGTCGGCGACCACGCCAAGGTGCGGGTCTGGCTGCCCGAGACGGGCTGGACCGGCCGTTTCCAGGCGCTGGGCGGCAGCGCCTTCGCCGCCGGCGACTACGGCGCGGGCCTGGCCGGCGCGATCAAGAGCGGCTACGCCGCCGCGACCACCGACGCCGGCGTCGGCACGTACCTGGACACCGGCTGGGCCCTGAACAGCGACGGCGAGGTCAACACGGCGCTGCTGAAGAACTTCGCCGACCGGTCCCAGCACGAGATGGCGATCGTGGGCAAGCAGGTCGTCAACGAGGTCTACGGCAGGTCCGTCTCCTACTCATATTGGAACGGCTGCTCGACCGGCGGCCGCCAGGGCTACATGGAGGCCCAGCGCCACCCTGGCGACTTCGACGGCATCCTGGCCACCGCTCCGGCGATCAACTGGGACGAGTTCGAGGTCGCGACCCTGTGGCCGCAGGTGGTGATGAACGAGGAGAACACCTTCCCCTCCCCTTGTGAGTTCAACGCCTTCAACCAGGCCGCCGTCAAGGCCTGCGACCCGCTCGACGGCGCTCCTGATGGGCTGATAGGCGACCCCGCCAGGTGCACCTTCGACCCGCGGAAACTCATCGGCAAGAGCGTCGAATGCGACGGCGAGCAGGAGACCATCACCGCGGCCGACGCCGCCGTCGTACGCAAGATCTGGGACGGCCCCCGCACCCCGTCCGGTAAGAAGTTGTGGTCAGGCATCCCGATCGGAGCCGGCTTCGACCTCGCCGGCACCCGCGTCGACGCGGACGGCAACCACGTGGGCACGCCGTTCCCCGTGCCGGCCATCTGGGTCTCGACGTTCCTGAAGCGGCAGCCCTCCTACGACCTCTCGACGATCACTTACGCCGAGTTCGCCAAGCTGTTCGCGCAGTCCCAGGCCGAGTACGACAAGGTCATCGGCACCGATGACCCCAACCTGTCGGCGTTCCGCAGGTCCGGCGGCAAGCTGCTCACCTGGCACGGCCAGGCCGACCAGTTGATTCCCGCCCAGGGCACCGTGGACTACCGCCGGCGGGTGGAGCTGGCCATGGGCGGTGCGCGCCGGGTCGACGACTTCTACCGGTTGTTCCTGGCGCCGGGCGTCGCGCACTGCGCCGGCGATACGAGCACCGGCCCGAAGCCCACCGACGCCCTCGGCGCCCTAACGGCCTGGGTCGAACGGGGCAAGGCCCCGCAGACGCTGAGCGCCGCCATCACGGACTCCTCGGGCAAGACGGTGACGCGCGAGTTGTGCCTGTACCCGTCCGTCTCCCGCTACACCGGCCACGGCGACCCGGCCGACGCCGGCAGCTACTACTGCGCCCCGGTCCGGCACTGACAACCAGCCAGCCGTCGAAAGGCCACCCATCATGAACACGAAGACTCCGCCGTCCGGAACGTCATCCCTGTTGAAGCTGTACCTGGGACGTGGAGTTCTGGCCGTGGCGTGGGCCGCCGCGTTCGCCTCCGCGCACGACCCCATCGACGCCCTCACGATCATCCTGCTGGTCGTCTATCCGCTGATCGACGCGGTGTCGTCGCTGATCGACCTGCGTGCCTACCAGTACGGATCGGAGGGTCGCCTGACGCTGTTCAACGGGCTGCTCAGCACCCTGGCCGCTGTCGGCGTCGGCCTGGCGGGGGCGGGCGGGCCGGCGGCGGTGCTGCACGTGTTCGGTGCCTGGGCCGTCGTCTCCGGTGCGGCGCAGGTGTTGGTCGGGGTATTGCGGCGCGGCCCGGAGCTGGGCAGGCAGTGGCCGGTGCTGATCGCGGGCGGTCTGTCGTTCCTCGTGGGCATCTTCTACAACATCCAGGCCTTCGGGGAACACGCCTCGCTCGACGTGCTGTCCATCTATGCCACCGGCGGCGGCGTGTTCTTCATCATCCAGTCCGGGCTGCTGGCCTGGCGTGCCCGCCGGTCGCGGACACAGACCGTCTGACGGCACTCTGAGCTCGACACGGCCACGAACGCACCGACAGCCTGCCGGATCGCATCCGGCAGGCTGTCTTGTTATCGCAGGCGGTGGGCTGGCCGTCGCGCTCGTCAGAAGTGGTCCACGTCGACGACGGCCTGGGCGAAGGCAGTGGGCGCTTCCTGCGGCAGGTTGTGGCCGATGCCCTCCAAGGTGCGGTGTTCGTAGGGGCCGGTGAACATGTCGCGGTACGACGAGCCGTCGCCCGGTGGCGCCGTGAAGGGGTCGTGCTCGGCGTCCAGGGTGATGGTCGGCACCTTGATGACCGGCCGGTCGGCGAGCCGCTTCTCCAGACCGTCGTAACGGCGCTCCCCGTCGGCCAGGCTCAGTCGCCACCGGTAGTTGTGGATCACGATGGCGGCGTAGTCGGGGTTGTCGAAGGCCGCGGCCGTACGCTCGAAGGTGGCGTCGTCGAAGTCCCACGTCGGGGAGACGGTGTCCCAGACGAGCCGGGTCAGGTCGTGGCGCTTGTCCTTGTTCTGCATGGCCTTCCGGCCCCGCTCGGTGGCGAAGTAGTACTGGTACCACCAGGCGTATTCGGCCTTCGGCGGTAGCGGCTCAAGGTTGGCCTCGAGGTTCGTGATGAGGTAGCCGCTCACCGACACCAGGGCCTTGCACCGCTGCGGCCACAGGGCCGCGACGATGTCGGCGGTCCTCGACCCCCAGTCGAAGCCGGCGAGCACGGCCTTGTCGATCTTGAGGGCGTCCATCAGGGCGATGATGTCGAGCGCGATCGCCGACTGCTGGGCGTTGCGGAACGTCTTCGAGGACAGGAACCGCGTCGTGCCGTGACCGCGCAGGTAGGGCACGATCACCCGGTAGCCCTGCGCCGCCAGCAGCGGAGCGACGTCGACGAAGCTGTGGATGTCGTACGGCCAGCCGTGCAGGCAGATGACCACGGGCCCTCGGGCCGGCCCCGCCTCGGCGTAACCGATGTCCAGCAGCCCGGCCTTTACCTGCTTCAGGGAAGCGAAGGACGTGTGTGTGCCGGGCGTGACCGCCGGTAATGTCGGGGCGGCCCCGCGCGTGGTGGCGAAGGCGGCCGGGAAGGCCTGCAAGCCCGCCAGCGAGGCGACGGTCGCGCCGGTGGCCAAACCGACGGCCTTGCCGAAGGTGCGCCTGTTGATCATGTAGAGACCTCCGTTTCGTGTCACAGGGTATGCGGCATTTCTTACTATTTCGAGTAGGGGAATCTGACACATCAGTCAGATGACGGTGAGACGCGGCGAACGGCAGCCATGCCGGCCACGCGAACCGCCCTCCCCCGGAGCCCGGCGTCCCGGCAGACCCGCCGGACCAGCGACGCAAGGCGGACGGAATATTCAGTCATTCGACTGTTCCCGCCCAGGCTCATCCGGACGATCCTTGATCAGACCTGGTCGTGAGCCTTTCCGGAGGATCCGTGAACCGCACTCCCGTCGTCTTCATCCACGGCGCGTGGCTCCACGCGTCGTCGTGGGAGTCATGGAACGAGCGCTTCTCCAGTTTCGGTTTCGCCGTCTGCGCGCCGGGCTGGCCGGGAGAGCGCGCCACGGTGGGCGAGGCCCGCCGGCATCCCGAGACGCTTCACGAGCTGGGGCTCGACGCGCTCACGGATCACTACGCGCGCATCGTGGGTTCCTTCGACACCCCGCCCGTGATCGTCGGCCATTCGGTGGGCGGGCTCATCGCGCAGCACCTCCTCGGCACGAACGCGGGCCGTGCCGCGGTCGCCATCGCCCCCACCCCGGTCGATCACGCGACCGCCCTGGCGCCCGGGGACCCGTGGCCGGTGTCGATGGACGCCGCGAGGTTCCGGCGGCTGTTCGCCAACGCGGTCACCGAGCAGGAGTCTGCCGAGCTGTTCGAGCGCCACGTCGTTCCCGGGTCACGTCGGCTGCTGGCCGAGCTGGGACACGGCGGCGCCGTACGGCACCCGCGGGCGGTCGTAGACCACGGCAACACCGGCCGCGGCCCGCTGCTGCTGATCTCGGGGCAGGAGGACCGGCTGGTGCCCGACCACGTCACCCGGGCCGTGTACAAGTTGTACGGCGACTCGACGGCCACCAGCAGCCTCAAGCAGTTCCCGGACCGGGCCCATTCGCTGGTCGTCGACAGCGGCTGGCGGGCGGTCGCCGACTACGTGCTGGGCTGGCTCGCCGAGCGAGGGGTGCGCGCCGACCCGTCGACGTAGCGAAGGGGCTCACGCGTCGTCGCCGGCCTTGCCCAGAGCGTCGCGCAGCGCGGCACGCGAGGTGATGCCCAGTTTCGGGAAGACGCGGTAGAGATGGGAGCTGACGGTGCGCGGGGACAGGTGCGTGCGCTCGCCGATCTCCTTGTTCGTCAGCCCGCTTGCGGCCAGCTCCGCGATGCGGCGTTCCTGCCAGGTCAGCGCGACCAGGTACGACAGCGAGGCGCGGGCGGGCGCCCCTGAGGCGCGCAGCTCGGCCTGGGCACGTTCCGCCCAGCCTTTGGCGCCGAGCCGTTCGAAGGACTCGGCGGCGCGGACCAGGACGGGCCGTGCGGCTTTGGGCCCCTGGGTGTGCCTGAGCCGGACGCCGTGGGCCAGGCGGATGCGCGCCAGCTCGAACGGGAAGCCGGCTCCGGCCGAGTGGGCCTCGGCCCGGGCGTACATGTCCTCGGCCTCCCTCTCGTTGGCGGCCGTCATCGCCAGGGCGCCGTACGTGATGAGGGCCAGCCGGGGCGAGACGCCGGGCAGGCCGGCGTCGGAGGCGGCCTGGGCGTGCCGGCGGGCCTCCTCCAGGCGCCCGGTGTGCACGGCGGCCTCGACCAGGTCGAGCAGCGTGCGTGCGGCCTGGTGGGCGCAGCGCTGGAACGATCCCGGCGGCGTGATGCCGATGGCGTACAGGTAGGCGGCTTCGTAGTCACCGTCGCTCAGGGCCGCCGCCGTGCCGATGGCGTCGGCGATCTGCGTCAGGAATCCCACGCCGCGCGGGCGGGCCCAGGCGTCGAGGACGGCCTGCAACTCCCGGGCCCGTTCGACCTGGCCACGTATGGCGGCCAGGAGCCCCAGGTAGGCGCGGGTGTGGTGGATGAACAGCGCGTTTCCGTGGGACGTGGTCAGCTCCAGCGCGCGTTGTCCCGTCCGTTCGGCGTCGTCCCACTCGCCTGCCGCCAGCTGGTCGAGCATGATCAGGTGCAGCATGGTTATGCCGCAGGCCACGGCGCCGGTCTCCACCTCACGGTCGACGGCCCGCTGCAGGTAGGGGCGGTACTGGCTCAGCGTGTCGACGTGGTAGGCGGCGACGGCCAGGCGCGAGACGTCCCACGGTTCCAGCTCCGAGACGCCGGCGAAGGCGCGCTCGACGCGCTCGTGCACGCCCGCGCCGTGACGGACGACGTCGCTCCACGCGTCGCGGTAGATGGCCGAGCATGTGTCGACTCGGTCCCCCAGAGAGTCCATGAGCTGCTCGGTGCGGTCCCACAGCGCGGCGTCGCCGGCGTACTGGCTGATGGCCAGCAGCACGTTCACCAGCCGGGTGAGTACTTCGGCGGGCTCGCGCGCGCTGTCTTCTCGCAGGCTCTCGATCGCCGCCGCGACGTGGCGATGCGCGGAGCGTACGTCGCCGTCTTCGTACAGGGCCACGTAGGCGGAGGTGACGACCGTGGCGGGGGACTCGCTCGCGCCCGGCAGCAGGTCCGAGCGGATGAGTTTCTGCGCCTGGTCCAGGAGCGCGGCATGTCCGGCGATGAAGGCGGCGTCGCCGAGCCGCCTGGAGCGGTCGGCGGCGGTCTCGCTCAGCTCCGCCGCGCGGGTCAGCCAGGCCACTGCGGCGACCGCGCCGCCGCGCCGGGTCGCCGAGTCGGCCGCGGCTTCCAGCGCGGCTGCCACCTCCTCGTCAGGATCCACGATCGAGGCCGCCAGGTGTCGGGCGCGCCGCTCGACGTCGTGGCGATGCACCCGCGCGAGCTCGGCGTGTGCCGTGCGGCGCTGGTTGGGAGTTGCCAGCTGAACGACGGTGGTGCGGATCAGCGGGTGCCGGAAGATGAGGTTGCCGGTGGCGGGGTCGATGTCCAGGAGGCCGGCCGCGACCGCTTCGTCGGCTTCGCGCATGCGGTAGCGGGTGTCGGGGCCGGGGTTGCCGCCTGTTCCCGCGCCGACGCCGTCAAGGGCGCCGCGCAGCAGTTCCTCGCGTACGGGACCGGGCAGGCGTTCGATGCGGATGCCGTAGCCGTGCTGCAGACTGCGCGACAAGGGGGTGTTGCCGAATCCGAGGAGTTCCTCGGCGGTGCGGCCGGTGCGGCCGCTGTTCAGGTAGGCGGGCAGCTCCAAAAGGGCCAGGGGGTTGCCCATGGCGTGCTCCAGGACGATGTGCCGGGTCTGCGTGTCGAGCTGCGGATGGCGCAGGTCCAGCAGTTGCCTGGCGGCCTCCTCCGACAGGGGCGCCACGGGGAGCTCGGGAAGCGCGGCCGTGTCGAACCGCGAGCCGATGTCGGACCGTACGGCGATGAGCATCTTCACGGAGCTGCCGGTGAGCCGGCGCCCCACGAACCCGCAGACCTCGGCGCTGGAGGCGTCCATCCACTGACCGTCGTCGAGCAACAGCAGCAGTGGTTTCTCCGACGCCGCCAAGGACAGCAGGTCGAGGACGGCGATGCCGAGGGACATGATCGACGGTGCCTTGCCCTCGCGCAGCCCGAAGACGACGTCGAAGACGGCACGGTGGCCTTCGTCGAGCCCGGCCGCGTGGGGCAGCAGCGAGTACAGCAGCTGGTGCAGGCCGGCGAAGGGCAGCTCCGCCTCCGCCTCGACGCCGGCGGCGCGGATCACCCGGTGATTCTCCGGGGCCGCGAGGCCGGCCACGTGGTCGAGCAGGGCGCTCTTGCCGACCCCGGTCTCGCCTCTGAGGATGAGGGCCTGCCCCCCAGTGGCGGTTACGAACGCGGCCAGTTCCCCTTGGACGTCATCCCGGCCCACCATTCTCGAGATGAGCGACTCCACGCTTCCCTCACTCCTTCAGGTATGGCCGATCAGGCCAGAGCCCTTGGCCGCGAAGCGGCGACACCATAACTGCCTTACTAGAGTAGCTATTAATAACCTGACCTTCCCTTTCGTGTGACACTAAGTTGCTTCATCTGCTACGGGAAGGAGTACCTTTGAGCAGGTGAGAGCAGACGCGACACGCAACCTGGAACGTGTCCTGAGCACGGGCGCCCGCATGCTCGCCGACGACCCCTCGGCGACCATCGCCGCCATCGCCGCTGCGGCAGGAGTGGACCGCCGCACCGTCTACCGCCGCTTCGCCTCCCGCGAAGACCTCATGGCCGCCGTCTACGGAGCACGCTACGACGCGGTCGAGGAGGCCATTGAGGCCGCCAGGCTACACGAGGCTCCAGTCGCGGTCGCGCTGCATCGTTACGTCGAAGGCATCATCGCCGTCAACCGCAAATGGCCCGTGGAAACGAGCCGCATGCTCCGCGAGGTGACGGTCGGCGAGCGCCGCCGCCGTCTGATCGACGAGGTCGACGCCTTCCTGCAGCGCGCCACCGACGAGGGCCTGCTGCGCTCCGACGTGCCGCCCGGCTGGGTGGCCACGGTCCTGCCGCCGCTGATGGAACACGCCGCCGAGGACCTGTCCGAGCTGAGCGCCGCACAGGCCGCCGACGTCGTGGTCGACACACTGCTGCGAGGCGTCGGCGCCACGCAGGCGCGCTGACCCTGCGTGGTGGTGGGCGTGCGGGGCTCGCGACGGGCGGTGTTCCAGGACACCGCCACCGTACTCGCGCGTCACGGGGGTGTGGTGATCCGGAAGGTGTCTCCGGCGGTTCGAGAGATATCGAGACTCGACAGGCGCACGGCCATAGGCGCCACCCGCATGCGAAACGTTGACGACGGGTATAGGCCGCGACCGGGCACGCGGCTGTGGCGGCAGGCCGCCGCACGCACAGCATGCGAAGTCCGTCAAGCGCTGCGTTCGGGTGCCCAGTTCCGTACGGCGGGGGCGTACCCGGCCGGCTTGCCCCCGACCTTGACGCCCGGACTGACCAGCCAGCTCTGATAGTCGGGCGTGAACATCTGGTAAATCGGTCGGGTGGGGCGTCGCGGTGCTCGGCCGAGTGTGGAGGCTCGGTGAGTGTCAACCTCTGTCCGTCCCAGGTCCCGACTACGTGGTATTCGCCCCAACGGACGCCCCCCTTGGCGGAGTGCTGGACGGCGTTCCAACAGGGTGAAGCCGACGTGCTCCTCCAAGGAGGCGGTGGTCCGGCGAGGTGCCGTTCCGTCCGGATACCGGTGTGTTCTGTCCGGCCGGAACGGCAACGCCGCCAGATGTCGGTTGCCCCCGTTGCAACCTGCCGGGCGAGGTTGTTCTAATACCGGTCGAGGACCAGCTGTGTCTTCAGGATGTCGCCGTGGTAGAGCCAGCCGTTCGACTCGGCGACTGCGATGGCGTTGTTATGCAGGGCGGCCGCGTCGGAGTATTCGTCGGTCTTGAACGACAGTTCGACGATGTACTCCGTGCCGATCCCGCCTGCACCGGTAACCGGGAGCACCTCGATGCTCGCGTCGTCGGAGGCCCCCCAGGCGCCCTTGTAAACCTTCGCGGTCACCGGGCCGTGGGCGCGGGAGATCTTGAGGATGTCCTTGCCCCAGTTGTTGTAACCCCAGTTCTGGAGCTTGCCGGGGATGTCGTTGACCAGCCAGGTGCGGCCGGTGCCGCTGGTCGGCATCGCCGTACCGGAGTAGCCGCTGGCACTGTGGCTCTTCTCGTTGCTGAAGCTGAGAGTCTGCTTTGCGTAGCCCCAGTCGACCTGGGCGTCGTAGTTTGTATCGCTGCTGTCGAAGCCGGCCGCGTTCGCCTCGTCAAGGGCAGCGTCGATGTCTCCGCCGACAATGGCGAACCGCATTTTGTAGGTCTCCTCGAACGACGAGCCCGACTTGTGCCGGAGGCGGACGTTCCAGCCCTCGTCGTCGAGTTGCAGGGCGTCGGTGTCGTAGTAGGAGTACGAACGCGCCGCGGCGGAACCTGTGATCCCGAAGGCGGCCTTCACCGCCGAGGTCGGGTTGTGCGATACGTCGAGCGCTGCGGCGGTAAGGTTGATCTTCACCTCGTACGTCGGGACGGCGTTGGCGGCAGCGTGCGCCGGCGTGGCGGGTGTGAGTACGGCGACGGAGGCGGCAAGGGCGATCGCTGATACGGCGGCAGAGCGGCGCAGCCGAGACATGAGGATCATGCGCCCACACTTTCCGCGGTGGGTGATCACCGCGTGGCCGCTGGGTTCCTGTCACATGAACCAGTGACGTCAGGCGAGTCGCCGCCCGCTTACGCCGAGGCCGGCCAGATGCGCGGGTTGCGGGGCGCCACTATGACGAAGCAAGGTGCCATCCCCTCACCCTTGTCCTGGTCGCAGTCTGAGTCTCACCTCGTAACGTGGAGGTGTCTCCTGCCGGGCGTTGGGAGTATCGCCAGCCTGGCTGCCGCAGAATCGGCGGCCGGACACAGCACCGACGAGGAAATGGGGGGCACGACGTGGGTGTGTTGTCGATGTACGGGGGACGCGGCGACCTCGAACCGCTGATGAGATTGGCGGTGCGGTTGCGGGTGCTTGACGCGGAGGTGCGGGGGTGCGCGCCGCCCGACCGGGCGCGGCGGCCGGCCGACTCGTCAGAGGGAAGCCAACCAGACATGAGGACGCGCCGAACAAGAGGTTCGACACAGATCGAGGCGCCGGTGATTCGATCGGCCAGTGCGGTGCGACGGAGCACGGCTGCCTCGGAGGTGTCGCGATGATCGAGCGGTACGTGTTGGATCTTCAAGAGGTTGACGAGGCGCAGGTCGCGGTCGTTGGCGGCAAGGCCGCGCACCTGGGCGGGCTGTCGCGGATCGAAGGCATCCGCGTGCCGGCTGGGTTTTGCGTGACGACGGCCGCCTTCCGGCGGAAGCGCCGTCGATCAACGATCGGCTCGATCAGCTGTCGCGCTCGCGCATCAGCCGCCGCACGGTGCAGCGGGCGACTTCATGACCGTCGCGGCGGAGCTGGTGGTACATCTTGCCGACGCCGCTGAGGGCGGCCGAGACCGGGCGGCGTAGTAGGTCGACGGGGCGTGCTCCAGTACCCGGCAGATCGGCTCGACGCCGAAGGCGTCGCGGTGGGCGTCGATGAAGGCGTTCACCTGGGCGGGCGTGGGTCGAGTTGACTCGCGAAAAGCCGAGGCCGCCTTGAGGATCTCGTTGGCCCGGCGCAGCTCGCGCACTTCACAAGCTGAGCAAGATCTGTACCGCGTTCGTGACTGCGCCAAGGGCGAGGCGAAACGCCTGTCCGTCCCCCGCGACCTGGCCGAGCGGCCCTGGGACGACCGTTCGGCGGGTAGTGGAGCGCTGGGCCCGATCATGAGCTGGGGGCGACGAGCTCGCCGTTAGCGATCTTCTGTTCGACCTCCTCCAGGCGTGTCCTGATGCCCTCGATCCGGTTGCCGGTCGTCGTGTAGTCGATGCCGTTGTCCTTAATGCCGTAAACGGTGGGGCCGGGCTTGGCCGAGCCGGTGGAGAAGGCCTTGAGAAAGTCGAAGACCACCGTGTCGACCCGGTTGATGACCGAAGTGAGGACGACGTCACGCAATGTGGCGTCCGCGGTGCGGGCCTCGTCGCCCTCGGCGCCGATGACCTTGCCGCCGGCCGCCTTGGCGGCCTGCATGACACCGAGATTCGAGCTGCCCGCCGCCTGGAAGAGAACATCGGCGCCCGCGTCGAACATGCCACTCGCTATGAGCTTGCCCTTGGCCGGATCGTCGTAGCCGCTGAAGTCCGGGGAGCGGCTCAGATACTTGACGTCGATCCTGATGTCCGTCTTGACTGCTTTGGCGCCGGCGACGAAACCCGCGGCGGCTCTTTCGATGTTCGCCCCGTCCTTGACGGCGCCGGCGAACCCCACGTGCCCCTTCTTCGACAGCAGCGCTGCCGCCGCACCGGCGAGGAACCCGCCTTCCTGTTCGGCGAAGACAAGGTTGGAGACGTTCTTCCCGGTGGCCTCTTCGTTGTCGACGATCGCGAACCAGGTGTCCGGAAACTCGGCCGCGACGCTCTTGACCGCTTCGGAATAGGGGAAGCCGATCGCGATGATCGGGTTGTATCCGCTTCGCGCGAGCACCCGCAGCCGTTGTTTCCTTTGCGCGTCCGTCTCACCCGCGCTCGCCGCCAACTCCTTGAGGTCGCGTACGCCGAGTTCCCGCTTGGCGCGTTCGAGACCCTGCGCGGCCGAGTCGTTGAACCACAGATCGCCGCGGCCGCCGACATCGAAGGCGATGCCCACCTTGTCCAGTTTGTTGACGATGGCGGAGGAAGGCCTGGCCCGGCTGGAGGGAGTTGTGTGGGAAGCGGTAGATGTGGAGGCGGGGTCGGTAGGTGAGTTCCGGAGCCAGATGCCGGCCGTGACCGCGAGGGCGAGCAGCACACTCAGCAAGGGGACGGCCGATCGCGACACGACGCGCCGGGTGCGGCCGGCATGGGGTGAATCGCCGATCGCCCCCGGAGCGGTGAGGGCCGCGGGCTGCGGCACGGGCTCGTGCGTCGAAATAGACACGGTGGAGGCGGGGGACGGCGATGCCCGGGTCGGCTCGCCGGTTGTCGCCCCAGGAGGCCGGCCGGTGCCATGGCCCACCAGCTGGAGCATGATCTCGGCGGCGGCCGGCCTGTCGTGTGGCGCCTTGGCGAGGCATTGGCCGAGCAGTGAACGCAGCGACTCGGGCACCCCACTCATGTCGGGTTCTGTGGTGAGGACGGCGTGCAGGACGGCCGGAACGCTGGTGCCGCCGAAGGCGAGACGGCCGGTGGCCGCGAAGATCATGGTGACCGCCCAGCTGAACACGTCGGCCGGTGGGCCGGCCTGATCGTTGGCGATCTGCTCGGGCGCCATGTATGCCGGGGTTCCGGCAACGCCGCTGGCGGTGGCCGTGAACGAGTCGAGGGCTCGGGCGATGCCGAAGTCGATCACCCGCGGCCCATCGGCGCCGAGCAGCACGTTGCTCGGTTTGAAGTCGCGGTGCACGACGCCCGCTTGATGGATCGCGGCCAGTGCGCCGGCCGTGCCCAGCGCCAGTCGTACCAACTCGTCGCCTGTGCACGGCCCACGCTCCCGGACCCGTTGCTCCAGCGAGACGCCCTCGACGTACTCGCTGACGATGTACGGCCGCTGACCTTCCGTGCTCACGTCGATGACACGTGCCGTGGAAAAGGTCGCCACCCGCCGCGCGGTGGCGACCTCGCGCACGAACCGGCGCCGCGCGTTCTCGTCCATCGCCTGGTGCGCGTGCAGGACCTTGATGGCGACCCGCTCGCCGGAGGGGGACTCGGCGAGGTACACCGCGCCCTGGCCGCCCTGACCGATGCGGCCGAGCACCCTGTAGTCGCCGAACTGGTCAGGCTCACCGGAGAGTAACGGGTGTAGGTCGGGCATATATGACCTCCAGTGTGTCGATCCGAACGATATTGGATGCCAGAACCTCGCGCGAGGAGGCGGCGACACGCTGGCCCGGGGCGTCGCCGGGCGGTCCCGAGCCCTATCGATGGAAAGTTTTACAGTCCCGAGATGACTCCCGCGGACCGTACGCGTGGCAGTGGCCGGCGCATGCGGGGGTACGGCACGGACGAGTGACAACGCGCCCGGACGCGTACGGACGCCGATGGACTGCCGGGGATTGTTTTACGAGGATGCGCGCCGTGGAGTTCGGTTGCTTCCAGTTCGATGTTCGCCGCTCCTGAGGGCGTCTACGTGGCGTGTGTCAGGGGGCGCCGCGATCACCGGGCGGGCGTGGTTCCGACTTCTGGGCGTGTGGGAACTTGCGTCGTACACCGCGACGAGCGCTGCCGGGCATGTCATCCACCCCCTTGGCGCCAACGTCGCCTACGCGGGGCCGTTCGAAGTCGTTGATCCGACGACGGTCGAGCACCACGTCCCCATCAGCCTCTTTCCGACCCGCAAAGAACTGTCCGATCTGGGCCTGGGGCGCCGGGCCCGACACCATCGCCTGGCACCTGAACCAGCACCACCAGGTGACCGTGTCGCGGGCGACCATCAGCCGCTACCTGACCCGGTCTGAAGGAATTTCGCGGCAGCTGTCACAAGCCCGGAGGCTGTCCGGTCTTAGCTGGCGACCGGGTGGCAACGAGGTGGCCCGGTGGATGAAAGGGATCGCGATGAAGATCGTGGTAGTCGGCGGGACGGGCCTGATCGGGTCGAAGCTGGTGTCGAAGCTGGGCGAGCATGGTCACGAGGCGGTGGCGGCGGCGCCGAGCACCGGCGTCAACACGCTGACCGGCGAGGGACTGGCCGAGGTGCTGGCGGGTGCGCAGGTAGTGATCGACGTGTCGAACTCGCCGTCGTTTGAGAGGGCGGCGGTGCTGAAGTTCTTCGAGACCTCCACGGGCAACCTGCTCGCGGCGGAGGCTGTGGCGGGCGTGGGTCACCACGTCGCGATGTCGATCGTGGGCACAGAGCGGATGCCGGACAACGGCTACTTCGCGGCGAAGATCGCTCAGGAGCAGCTGATCGAGAAGTCAGGGATTCCGTTCTCGCTCGTGCACTCGACCCAGTTCTTCGAGTTTGCCCGCAGCATCGCCGACGAGGCCACGGTGGATGGCAAGGTGCACATAGCGCCCGTGCTCTTCCAGCCGATCGCGGGTGACGATGTGGCCCAGGCGGTCGGCCGGACCGCGGTCGGGTCGCCGCTGAACGGCAGGGTCGAGATCGCCGGGCCCGAGCAGTTCCGGATGGATGAGTTCTTCCGCCAGGCGCTGGCCGCCTGGGGCGACCCGCGCGAAGTGGTCACCGACCCGCACGCGCGCTACTTCGGCAGTGAGTTGAGCGAGCGGTCGCTGGTTCCGGGTGACGGCGCCACCCTCGGCACGATCCGCTACCACGACTGGCCCGGCCGGAACGCGACCGGAAAGTAGCCCCGGGCGCTCATAGCTCACGAGAGGTGGCTTCCATACCTGGCATCGCCTCCAAGCCGAGATCGAACGCCCGGCAGACGGCGCTGACCATGGTGTAGGAGACCCAAAAGCGGATCGTACGCGGCGGCAGGCGTTCTGGGAGCTAGACGGCGACACCGCGACGACATCCGCTCCGCTTCACACCGTCACCATCCTGTGCGCACCCTGGCAAACCCATGCTCACCCTGCTGGACGAGGAGAAGCTCGCCCAGCGCAAGGACCGCCGGGCCGGCGGCCTGGGTTGCCGAGCGGTCCGGGTCCGGCCGATCCTGGTGGAACCGATGCCGGCCGCGGGCCGGGCCGCCGCCCGCCCGTTCGGACTGCCGGTCATCGCGGCGGACGGCCGGCGGATCCCGCTCCGTACGGGGTCGGCCGACGCCGCCTGGTGCCTGGGGATGTTGTGCACCGTGCGGGACAAGGCCGCGGTGCTCAGCGAGATTCACCGGGTGCTGAAGCCCGGTGCCTCACTGGGACTTCTGGTGGTTGTCGCCCGGGACCCGCAGACCCTTCCGGCTCCGGACGGCAACCACTTTCCCACCCAGCGAGAACTCCTCGCGCTGCTCGCCGACGCCGGGTTCGCCTCCGGCCAGATCACCGTGCAACTGATCCACGCGGTCAGCCGGTCTGCCGGACATCCACTCAAGCCACGTATGGAGGAATGATGAGCGCTCCGAGCGGCGAGAACGACTTTCTGTACGAGCTCGAGCTCGAGGTCGAGGCGGAACTGACCCTGGCCGAGTCCAGTCATCCGGAGGAGGCCGTCGGCCTGTCGATCATCGACTGGCTGTTCGATCCGGCGGACGTCGAACGCGAGGAGATCGGCCTGCGGGGTCTGCTCGACGCGGTCGAGGTGCTGGAGGACGGCTCAAGGCCGGGCGATCATGCCGCGTGAGACGCGGACCGACACGCTCGACAGTCTCCGTGTGCACCTGCAGTGGGCGATCGAGCTGGAACACGCGACGTTGCCGCCGTACCTGTGCGCGCTGTACTCCCTGGACCCGGAGCGCAACCCCGAGGCAACGGACGTGGTGGGCAGCGTCTTCGCCGAGGAGATGCTGCACCTGGCGCTGGCCGCGAACCTGTTCAATGCCGTCGGCGGCCGGCCGCGCCTCGACATGCCGCGGATGCTCCCTCCCCATCCCCGGACCCTTCCTCACGGCGACCGGTCCTTGGAACTGTCGCTGGTCCCCTTCGGCGCGGAAGCACTCGAGACGTTCCTGCGTCTCGAACAGCCGGCCCCACCTTCGAGTACGTGGCGCCCGAACGCCGCCGGTGGAGCGTCGGCGACCGGCGGCGAATCGTCGTCCTGCGCGACGGCCCGTACGTCGTGTACGGCGGCGTTCCGCTCAGACGCAAACGCAAGGTCGTCTCTGCCGAGAACAACGCGCTGACCTGAAAAACCGGCGAGCCTTTGGAGACCGAGGACACCTACGCGCTGTGCCGCTGCGGCCACTCGGGCTCCAAGCCGTTCTGCGACGGGACCCACGCCGTGATCGGGTTCGACGGCACGGAGAGCCCGGTCATGCGTCCATACAAGGAACTGCAGCACATGCACGACGGTGTGGGCATCTCGGCGCAACGGGTGGGCGAGCTGTGCATCCACGCCGCTTTCTGCATCGGCCGCACCAGGCCGATCGCCGAGATGCTCGCCGACACCGGCGACAGCGACGTGCGCTCGAACATTATGGGCCGCATCGATCACTGCCCCTCCGGTTCCTACAGCTACGCGCTCGAACGCGGCGGCGAGACGATCGAGCAGGCCTACGCCACCGCCCAGTGGATCACCCGGCACGGCGTCGAGGAGGGGCTGGACGCCTCCCGGCTGGCGGTGGCGGGCGACTCGGTCGGCGGCAACATGACCGCCGCGCTGACCATCCTGGCCAAGCGGCGCGGCGATGTGACCTTCGTGCACCAGTCGCTGTACTACCCGGTCACCGACGCCGCCCAGGACACCGGCAGCTACCGCGAGTTCGCCGACGGCCCGTACCTGACCGCCAAGGCGATGGCGTGGTTCTGGGACGCCTACACCACCGACTCCGCCCTACGCCAGAATGATCCCCAGGGCATCCCCGCCACCATCGGCCTGGCCCCCTGATCAGTTTCCTGCCTGTCCGCCGAGGAGCCGCTCGTGCGGGGTGCAGGCGGCATGTGCGATCTCGGTGCCGCGTGTCACAGATCGGAACGTCGCCCTGTCTTTGAGACGGACCGTACGTTGCGAAGCGACAGGAGCGAGACCTTGCCACCACCCGGCACCACAATCCGGATCCGAGTACGGATGAGCGCGCGCCCCATCGATGAGCCGCACCGCGCTTCGAGCCAGCTCGAGCTGTTGTTCGATCTCACCTTCGTGGTCGCGGTCGCAGCCGTCACCGCGCAGTTCGCGCACGGCATCGCCGACGGTCACGGCCTGGCCGGGCTGGTGCCGTTCCTTCAGGTGTTCTTCGCGATCTGGTGGGCGTGGATGAACTTCACGTGGTTCGCCTCGTCCTACGACACCGACGATGTCGCCTACCGGCTGCTGACCATGGTGCAGATGGCCGGCGTGCTGGTGCTGGCCGCCGGCGTGCCCGCCGCAGCGGGCCACTCCGACTATGGAATCGTCACGCTGGGCTACCTCATCATGAGGATCGGGCTCGTCGCCCAATGGCTGCGGGCCGGTCTCGAAGACCCGGCGAGCCGCCGCACCGCGCTTCGCTACGCCGGCGGCATCACCATCCTGCAGATGGGCTGGCTGTTTCGGCTCGTCCTCGTGGAGACGGGAACCCTGCCCTCGTCCTTCGGTTTACCGTTCTTCGTCTGCCTGGTCGCTCTGGAACTCGCGGTGCCACGGTGGGCGGAGCGGACCAGACCCACCAACTGGCACCCGCACCACATCGCCGAGCGCTACGGCCTGTTCACGATCATCCTGCTCGGTGAGAGCGTCCTGGCCGCGAGCCGGGGAGTCGAGGGAGCGCTCGAAACGGGCAAGATCAGCGGTCCCTTCGTCGTCATCGCCAGCTCGGGCCTCGTCCTGCTGTTCGCTCTTTGGTGGCTGTACTTCCTCGGACCAGCGGGGGACGGTCTCAGTGACCGCCGTCATCGGTCCTACCTGTGGGGATACGGCCACTATGGCATCTTCGCAGCCCTGGCCGCCCTCGGCGCCGGGCTCGAAGTGGCGGTGGAGCAGAGCGGGCACGACGTTGCGGCGTCACCGCTGGCGCTCGGCTACGCGGTCGCCGTCCCGGTCGGTGTGTATCTTGCCCTGCTGTGGGGGGTACACGTGCTTGTCATCGCAGAGCCCGTCATCTTTCCCGCCGCGGTTCTGGGGTGCGTCATCGTCGTCATGTTGCTGCCGCTCGCGACGCCCTGGATCGGGGTGTCCGCCGTGGTCGCGGCGATCGCGGCCATCTGCGTTCTGCTGGTCGCCGTCACGATGTGGACGGCAGCGGTCGGGACCCGTGCTGAAGCGCGTCGGTATGGCGCTCCTCGCCCGTCCTGAGCGCGGCCGAGCTATTGCAGCATGACGAAACCTGTGAGCGCCTGCGGAAAGGAAGCACATGAGCAACACGTTGAATGGAAAGGTCGTCCTCGTCACTGGAGCGTCGTCGGGCATCGGCGAGGCCACGGCGTTGGCCCTCTCAGCGGAGGGGGGCCCGTGTCGCGGTCGGGGCCCGGCGCGCCGACCGGCTGGAGGCTCTGGTGCGCAAGGCGCCCGGCGAGATGCTGGCCCTCGAACTGGACGTCACCGACCAAGAGTCGGTGCGGGCCGCGGTCGCTAAGACCGTCGAGTACTTCGGCGCCCTGGACATCCTGGTGAACAACGCCGGGGTGATGCTCGCCGGTCCGATCGCGGGTGCGGACACCACGGAATGGACGCGCATGATCGACACCAACCTGCTCGGGTCGGTGTTCATGGTCCACGCGGCGCTGCCGCACCTGCTGGAGCGCAAGGGCGCCGTCGTGCAGGTCTCCTCGACCTCGGGCCGGGTCGCGTCGGCCGGCAACGGCGCCTACGCCGCGACCAAGTTCGGCATCAGCGCCTTCTCTGAGGCGCTGCGGCAGGAGGTCACCACCCAGGGCGTGCGTGTCGTGGTCGTCGAGCCCGGCTTCGTCGCCACCGAACTGGCCGACCACATCACGGACCCCACGATGCGGGCCGCCGCGCAGAACATAGCCGCCTCCATGCGGACCCTGCAGCCCGAGGACATGCTGCCCCCCCTTCGTCCCAACGCGGCGGCTCAGCAGAGTCCCGGAGATCAGTCAGCCCGCGAACGGGATGTCATCCGGCGACGGGAGTGAGTGGAGTCCACCGGCGGCGTGCTCACCGGCGCCGGCCGGGGGCGCCGGGACGGGAAGATCAGGGCAGACGCGACGACGGCCACCACGCCGACCGCGCCTGCGATCAGAAAGACGATCCGGAAGCCCTCCAGAGTCGGAACGGCGACACCGCGGAAGGAGCGACTGGTCGCGGCGAGGACCGCTCCGGCGACGGCGCTGGAGGTGGAGGTGCCGACCGCCCTCATCAGGGAGTTGAAGCCATTCGCGGCCGCTGATTCGAATGGCGGGACGGACCCCATGATGAGGGCGGGTAGCGCCGAGTAGGCGAACGCGATACCGGTGCTCATCACGATGGCGGCCAGGACGACCTGCCATACGCCCCCCATCAGAGCGAGCCCGACGGCGTACCCCGCGGTCGCGATGAGAGCCCCGAGGAGCAGCGAGAGCTTCGGTCCGCGTGTCGCGGAGATGCGGGCGGACAGAGGGGAGACCACCATCATCACCAGGCCGCCCGGGGCCATGACGAGCCCGGCGGCGAGCAACGGCTGGCCGAGGCCGTAGCCGGTCGCCCGCGGAAGCTGCAGAAGCTGCGGCAGCACCATCGACTGGGCGTACATCACGAAGCCGACCAGGACCGACACGATGTTGATGAGGGCCAACGGCGAGCGCGCCGTGGTCCTGATGTTGACGAGCGGCTGCCGGGTGCGCAGTTCGACGAACGACCAGACGACGAGGATGAAGGCGGCGGCGGCGAACATGCCTACCGTCGTGGCGCTGCCCCAGCCCCAGTCGCCGCCCTTCGATACGGCGAGCAGCAGGCAGACCAGGGCCGCCGACAGGCCGATCGCGCCTGGGAAGTCGAAGCGTCCCGGCGTACGGACCGGGGCCGCCGGGACGTAGATCGCTGTAAGGACGAACGCGGCGGCGCCCAGCCCGGCGGAGGCGAGGAAGAGGACGTGCCAGTCGGTGTGCTGGGCGACCGCCGCGGAGGCGGGCAGGCCGAGCGCGGCGCCGATGCCCAGGGATGAGCTCATCAGTGCCATCGCCGAGCCGAGCCGCTCCATCGGGACCATGTCCCGCATGATGCCGATACCGAGTGGAATGACCCCCATGGCGCCGCCTTGCAGCGCCCGGCCGACGACCATCGGGACCAGCGAAGACGTGAACGCCGAGGTCAGGGAGCCGACCACGAGCAGCGCGAGGCTGACGAACATCATGGGCCGCTTGCCGTACATGTCGCCGAGGCGGCCCATGACGGGAGGGGCGACGGCTCCGGCGAGCAGCGTGGCGGTGATGGTCCACGTCGTGTCGGAGGCCGGGGCGTGCAGCAGGACGGGAAGTTTCGGCAGCAACGGGGCGAGCAGCGTCTGCATGACCGCGACCGTGATGCCCGAGAGGGCCAGGACGAGAACGGGGGCGTTGCCGCGCCCGCGGGAGGAATGAGTGTGCGCCATGCGCTTTCCGGTTGGAGTCGATGGTGGGACGGGGGCGCGTGGGAGGCGTCACCTCAGGCGTCGCCCCAGGCGTCGTGCCGTGGCCGTCGTCATCGCGTCTTCCGGGGGGTGGTAGCGGCGGCTCCGCTAGGCGTGGCCGGTCAGGCCGGCAGGTAGACGGACTTGAGCTGGAAGTATGCCGCCAGACCCTCGGGGCCTAGCTCGCGGCCGAGTCCACTGGCCTTGTAACCGCCGAAGGGCGAGCCGAGGTCGAGGATGTAGCCGTTCACGCCGACGCTGCCGGTCTTCATGCGCGCGGCGACCGATGCGCCACGGCCGGTGTCGGTGGTCCACACCGACCCCGCGAGGCCGTACCGCGAGTCGTTGGCGATCGCGACGGCCTCGTCCTCGTCTTCGTACGGGATGACCGCGAGGACCGGGCCGAAGATCTCCTCCTGCGCGATGGTCATGTCGTTACGGACATCGCCGAAGACCGTGGGTTCGAGGAACCAGCCGCGGTCCAGGTGGGCGGGGCGCCCGCCGCCGGTCATGAGCCGGGCGCCTTCCTCGCGGCCGATGGCGATGTAACGCTCCACCTGCTCTCGCTGACGCGCGGAGGCGACGGGACCGATGGCGGTCTCGGGGTCGAGCGCGTCGCCCACGCGGAGCGACCGGGCCATGGTCGTGATCGCGTCGAGCGTCTCGGCGTACCGGCTCCGGGGCGCCAGCACCCGGGTGCAGGCGTAGCAGGTCTGACCGTTGTTGGGGAACGACACGTTCACCAGGCCGGCGATCGTGGCGTCCAGGTCGGCGTCGTCCAGGATGACGGCCGCCGACTTGCCGCCGAGTTCGAGGGTGACCGGCCGCAGCAGCCGCCCGCAGAGCTCGGCGATGCTCCGTCCCGCGGCGGTGGAACCGGTGAAGGCCACCTTGTCGACGTCCGGGTGCGCCACCAGGGCCTGACCTGCCTCCAGCCCACCCGGCACGATGTTGAGCACGCCCGGCGGCAGGCCGGCCTCGATGGCGGCCTCGGCCAGGAGATACGCGTCCAGGGACGTCTCCAGCGCCGGCTTGAGCACGATGGTGCAGCCCGCGGCCAAGGCGGGGCCGATCTTCATCATGGCCAGCGCCTGCGGGTAGTTCCAGGGGACGATGGCGCCCACCACGCCGACCGGCTCACGGCGTACGCGGGTGGTGCCGCCCATGAACACCGCCGGCCGCTCCTCCTCCAGCTCCAGCTTCCGCGCCAGCTCGGCGTAGAAGCGCAGCATCCCGGCGGGGCCGTACGCGTTGGCGGGGGCCGACATGAACAGCGGCATGCCGTTCTCGGACGAGACGGTGCGGGCGAAGGCGTCGGCGCGGGCCTCGATCGCGGTGGCGAGGCGGTCGATGGCGTCGGCACGCTCGGCCGCGGGCAGGCCCGGCCAGTGGCCGTCATCGAACGCGCGCCGGGCCGCCGCGATGGCGGCGTCGACGTCCCCCGCGCCGCCCAGGGGTGTCCGGCCGATGACCTCCTCCGTGGAGGCGGAGATGACGGTGTTGATCTCGGTGGCGGCCGGAGCCACCCACTCCCCGCCGATGAACAGCGAGGTGCGGTTGTCGTTCATGGCTTCTCCTAAGACGTTGGATGAGCGGCGGCCGGGGCGACGCCGGCGTTTCCGGAGGGCGGGACCGCAGGCGGCCCCGGCTCTCCGGAAGGTCCCGCCAGGCCGCTCCCGGTGATCAGGCGGCCGGCGCGGGCGCCTGACCCGTGTTCATGTGCTGCTCATACTCGGGGCCTTCCGGCACGGTGACGGCCTGGGCCTGGGCGGCGGCCACGAACTCCTCGAGTGCCGCCGCGGCGGTCTCCGGGGTGCGGGTCTGCCAGCGCCGCGCCTCGCCGTTCAGGATGGTGATCAGCGGAAGCAGCGGGGTGATGTCCGAGACCGGAAGGTGCAGCGCGTCGGCCATCTCATCGCCGAAGAACCGCCGGACAAGGCTGTCGAAGAGCTGCCGCAGGGTGGCCTTCGGGATGCCCAGCGGCTCCGACAGTGCCTCGGCCTGGGCGTCGAGCATGGCCTCCGTCAGGGCCCGGGAGTTCTCGTCCGGCGGCGCGATGGTCGAGTCGGTCAGGTCCTGCAGCCTCTGGGCGTCGGCATGGGTCTCGACGCCGAGGAAGAACTCCTCCTCCAGCCCCAGCAGGTGCGCGGTGTGCCACCAGTACCGATAGAGCTTGTTCTGCTCGGCCTCGGTGAGGAGGACCCCGAGTGTCTCGTGCGCCTTGAACGGCACGAGGGTGAAATCCAGCCAGGTGCGGGCGATGTCGATCTGGTTGATGGGAACGCCCCACTCGGCCGTGTCCCAGCCGTGCTTGAGGGCGGTGGCGCGGACGCGGGCGTGCAGCAGGCGGACCTGTGCGGTGGCGATGTACCCCGGGGCTCCGCGCAGCAGCCCGCCGGGTAGTGTGCTCTCCCTCGCCCACATGCCCGTCTCGACCAGCCGGCGTGGCGCCATGGTGGTCAGCTGGCCGGTCCGCACCAGCAGCTTGGCGATGGCCGGGGAGGCGTAGGTGTGGACGAGGGCGCTGCCGACGCCCGCGAGAGCGGCCGAGACCGGGTTGATCGACAGGAACATCACCTCGCCCCGCTTCAGCATCTCCTGGTCGGCCCACCGGGGAACGGTCTCCAGTTGGCGCAGCAGGGCGGCGATCGCCGGTGGCGGGTTCTCCAGGCTGCCGAGTCCGTCAGCGAGACCCGCGTTGAGGATCTTGCGTCCCTCCTTGCCGAGCCGGTCGAGCTCGGCGATCACGGCGTCGGCCAGCGGGTCTCCGACGTCGAGCTTCTTGACCATGTCGTCGGCTTTCTCGCCGTGGACGGCACGCACCGCGTCGAAGTTCACGACCCGGCCGGGCAGCCGGTCGCGCTGGTGGGTGAGCGTCACGTTTGCCTCAATTCGTGGGCGTTCGGGGTGATGATGCGCCGGCCTGCTCGGGGTGTCCGGAGGGCAGTCCGGGCGTAAGGGATCGCGAGGAATTCGCGCTCGGACAACTGGCCGATCGTCAGGGGCATACAACAGCCGAAACCTGACGAATGTCAAGTATTGGGCGTACGGCGCCCGATGCCAGCGCCTGTCACCAGGAGGGCATGTTGGGCGCGGCCGCCGGGAGAGCCGGGGACCGGGCCCCGATCGGTTACGACAGCTGTTCCACGCGCACGGTGGTGATTCCGAGCGGCTGGATGGTCGCCTTGAGGGGGCCGTCGAAGGCCTCCTCGACAGACCGCAGCGACGTGGCCGAACCGGCCGCGGAGCCCTCCATCGCGGCCGGGTGGGTCAGCAGCGCGACGCTGGCGTCCCACCTGATCTGCACCGCCTGGCCGTCCACGCCGGCCGAGCGGTCGGACAGCAGGTAGACCACCACGGGGGCGTTGTCCGCCGGCTGGGGCATGCCGGCCCGCGCCTTCTCCCGCGCCGCCTCGTCCAGTCCCTCGAAGTCGTACTGAGTCTCGGTCATCCGGGAGTACGCCAGCGGGGACAGCGCGTTCACGCGGACGCCGGAGCCCCGCAGGTCGATGGCCCAGCCGTACGTGAGCGAGGCGATGGCGCCCTTGCTCGCGCCGTAGACGCTCATGCCCGGGATGCCGGCGATCGCGCCCGAGGTGACGTTGACGATCGAGCCGCTGCCCCGCTCGACCATGTGGCGGATCGCGTGCAGTCCGGGGTACGCCGTCCCGAGGACGTTGATCTCCAGCACCCGCCGGAGGGAGGTCTCGTCCTCCTCCGCGATGGGCCGTACGCGGAAGACGCCGGCGTTGTTGACCAGCCCGTCCAGCTTGCCGAACTCGTCGACCGCCCGCTGGACCAGACCTCCGGCCTGCTCCCAGTCGGCGACGTCGGCCGCATGGGCGACGGCCAGACCGCCGTCCGCCACGATCTGCGAGGCGACCTCCTCGGCCGGCTCGGCGTCGAGGTCGTTCACCACGACGGCCGCGCCCTGCCGGGCGGCCAGCAGCGCGATCGCCGCTCCCACTCCGCGGCCCGCGCCGGTGACGACGACCGCCTTGCCGGCGAGCCGGCCACTTTCTTCGTTCATCGGTGACGCTCCCAAGGTTCGGTGCTTTCGAATCAGGCCGTGAGCTTGGCGATCAGGTCGCGGGCGCGGGTGCCGGCTTCGACGTGGGCGGCGTCGCGGATCTCCCGAGAAAGGGGGATGAGCTCGGCCATGGCGGGGTTCCTCTCGGCCAGGGTGAGCTGGACCTTGATGAAGGTGACGTCGAGGCCGAGCGCCTTGCCGAGGACGGTCTCGAGGTAGGGCTGCACGAAGTCCCAGCCGTGGCGGGGCGTGCCGGGGTCGTACCCGCCGCCGTAGCTGAGAATGACGGTCGCGGGACGGCCGGACAGCGGCGCCGGGCCGTCGAGCGGGAGGGTGCGCCCGGCGAGGATGATCTGGTCGAGCCACGCCTTGAAGGCGGCGGGGACGCCCCAGTTGTACATCGGGATGCCGAAGAGGTACGCGTCGGAGCCGAGGACCTCGGCGACGAGGCGGTTCCGGAGGGCGAACGCCTCCGCCTGGTCGGCGGTGTGGTCGCCGGGTGGGATGAAGGCGGACACGATGCCGGCCTCGGCCAGCGGGGGAACCGGGTGGGATCCAAGGTCGCGGTAGATGATGGCGCCGTCTGGGTGCGCCTCCTGCCAGGCGCTGCGGAAGGTGGTCGTGATCTCCTTCGACACCGAGCCGGCCGACAGCGCGGATGAGTCGACATGCAGCAGCTTCGCCATGATGGAACCCTTCTCTGGCAGCAACAGATGTTCTAGAGTGAAGATAATCTCCGAAACAGAAGAGTTGTCAAATCCCGTACCTCTGTGACCTCTCGTGCGAGGAGTAGTTGCCAGCTTAGCGAACGCTAGATAGGTTGGCCGGGTAAGCGGGCCGGGCAACGCCCCCCCTCGCGACCTGTGAGCTGCGAAAACGGGCCGTGCCGGATTGTCGAGCAAGGGAGCTGATGAGGTGACTGAGAACCTCTTCGATCTCACCGGTCACGTGGCGTTGGTCACGGGCGGCAACGCGGGCATCGGGTTGGGGATGGCCACCGCGCTCGCGCGGGCCGGCGCCGACGTCTGCGTGTGGGGGACCAACGACAGGCGCAGCGCCGAGGCCGTCGCGACGCTCGCCCGGTACGGCGGGAGAGCGCTTGCGGTGACGTGCGACGTGGGGGAGCCCGGCGACGTCGACCGCGCGATGGCGGCGACGCTCGACGCGCTCGGCCGGGTCGACTCCTGCTTCGCCAACGCCGGCGTGGGGACGAACGGCGTCCCGTTCCTGGACATGACCCTCGAGGAGTTCCGCCGGGTGACACGGGTCAACCTAGACGGCGCCTTCCTGACCTTCCGTGCGGCGGCCCGGCACATGGTCGAACGCGGTGGCGGCGGCGTCCTGGTCGGCACGTCCAGCCTCGCCGCCAGGGAGGGCCAGCCGCGCGGTCAGCACTACGCGGCCAGCAAGGGCGGTCTGATCTCGATGATCAAGGCGTGCGCCGTCGAACTGGCGCGTCACGGGATCAGGGCGAATGCCATCCTTCCCGGCTGGGTGGAGAGCAGCATGACCGACGGGGTGCTCGGCAGCGAGGCGTTCCGCCGGCGCGTGCTGACGCGGGTGCCGGCGCGGAGGTGGGGGACCCCGGCGGACTTCGGCGCGGCGGCCGTCTATCTCGCGAGCCCCGCCAGCGCGTACCAGACGGGGGACTGTCTCGTGATCGACGGCGGTTACGGCATCTTCTGAGGCTTCAGCCCTCGTACGCGGAGGGCGCGGAGGGCGCGGCGTCTCCCACGAACTCGCCGGCGTGGTCGAGCAGCAGCCGTGAGGTGCGCTCGATGTGGCGGTCGCCGTGGTTTTGCCTGTCGGCGGGCCGTACGCAGGCCCGTGACCCGCAGGCCCGTGACCCGCCGCTCAGCGAGGCGCTGGGCGCAGGAGGCCGTTGAGCACCACCTCCGCGAGGGTCTCGGCGTCGGCCGTCACCTGCTGTGCGTCCTCCCGGGAGGGCCCGCCGAGCCGCTCGGCCAAAGGGTGCCGGGTCATGGCGATCACCGGGCCGGTGACGGCGAAGTACAGCAGATGCATGGAGATGGGCGGGATGCGCCCGGCCTTGATGAGGCGATCCACGCTGGGGGCGAGCGCGGCCAGCGAAGGGCCGAGATAGTGCTCGTACAGGTAGTCGAGCCGATCGGACTCGCGGACCGACTCGTCCGCCATCAGCCGGTTGAGCTGCGAGGCGCGCGCGGCCAGCCGATAGAAGTGGGTGACCCCCGCGACCATGCGGTCGACGTCGTCGTCCTGGCTCTCGACCGCTGGAACGAGCTGCTTGTTCATCTCGGCCAGGGCGAAGTCGACCACCGCCCGCCAGAACCTTCCCTTGGATCCGTACCGGTCGTTGATGAAGTTGTGGCTGACACCGAGGCGCCGCGCGAGCTCGCGCACCGAGGTGCCGTCGTAGCCCAGATCGGCGAAGGCGTCGAGCCCCCCTCGCAGGATCTCCTCTTCGTCCGGGACGGGCGGGCCGTCGGCTCCCGGCCGGCCCGGCCGGCGTGGGATGCGGGCCCTGCCGTCGTCGTGATCCGCCATTCTCCTATCGTTCCATGCTTGCCACCCCGCCGGTGGAGCAATATTCTGACGAACGTCAGATACTTTCTCTCGCGTTTCGTCGCGTGTCATATGTCGAGGGCATCGGCACGATCCGCCAGCGCATGGTCGCCCCGTGAGCGGCGCGGGGGCCCAGGAAGGGAGACGGTGACGATGGCGCGTGTGCCCTACCCGGAGATGCCGGAGCACCTGCTCGCGGCCTTTCCCATGGACAAGCCGCTCAACGTCGTGCGGATGCTGGCTCACGCCGAGGGCGTCTGGGCGTCGTACCTGAAGACCGGCAGCGCCCTGCTCACGAGGATCGCGCTGCCGCCCCGGCTGAGGGAGCTGGTGATCCTCCGGGTCGCCCACCTGCAGGTCGCTCCATACGAGCTGGCGCAGCACGAGCCGCTGGCCCGTGCATACGGCGTGACCGACGAGGAGCTGGCCGCGCTGGAGATAGGTGCGAAGCTCGCGGACGGCGCCTTCGACGACATCGAGCTCGCGGCGCTGGAGCTCGTCACCGAGATGATCACGGAGAAGGACGCCGCCGACCGGACCTTCGACCGCGCGTACGCGGCGCTCGGCGACCGGGGCACGGTCGAGTTGCTGCTGCTCGCAGTGCAGTACGCGGGCCTGGCCCTGTTCCTCAACACCCTGCGGGTCGACGTCGACGTCGACACCCGGCCGACTCTGCCCCATCTGGACCGGTAACAGGGTCCGCGAAGTCCCAGGAGACAGCATGGCACTGCATCAGCTTTCCTCGATCACCATCGGGGTTCCCAACCTGGAGGAGACCGCCAGGTCAGGAGTCTTCATTTAGATGTGGATCGGGCCGTGGGAGCGCTGCAGCGTCGCCGGTCAGCTCGTCGGCGTGGTCCAGCAGGAGTTGGGCGGTGCGCTGGATGTGCTGGGTGAGCACCGCGACGGCCCGCTCCGTGTCCCGGTCGAGCATCGCGTCGAGCAGGTCCCGGTGCTCGCGGATGGCGTCGCGGCCTTCCTGGAGACCGAACGGGGCGGCCCATCGCTGGTAGAGCTCGGCCGACTCCCGTAAATCGGTGGCTATCTTGATAAGCCGGGGACTACCGCACGCGGCGAGCACGTCGGCGTGGAAATTCAGATGAGCTTCGGCCGCCTCCTGGTGTAGCTCCGTGTCGGCGGTCGGGCGCATGCGGTCCATGGTGTGATGGGCGGCGATCACCCGCGCCTCCCAGGCCACATCCCCTCGGGCGATCGACCGGCGCAGCGCGAGTGTCTCGATGTCCACCCGTACGGCTGTCAGGTCGGAGAGATCCTCCGCGGACAGCGGTTTCACCCTGAACCCCAGTTGTGGTTCCGAGATGATGAGCTCCTGCTCAGCGAGCCGGGTTACCGCTTCCCGCAGGACGCTCAGGCTGACCCCGTGCTCCTTCGCGAGCGCGGCGAGCGGCAGCCGCTCGCCCGGCCGAAACCGGCCCGCGAGGATGGCCATCTTCAACTGACCGTGGACCTTTTGGGTCAGCGTCGTGCTCTTGGCGGGCCGGGACATGACTCCACTGTATCGGTCATCGATCTAGGGCACTTAATCGATTTCCCACGTCTCCTTCGCTGGCCCCGCTGCCTGACGCTCGACAGAAGCCTATTATTCTGACGTGCGTCAGATTCTTTGCTCGTCGCAGCGCCGGCACCCCGGCCGCGCCGACGGCCTTCCCTGCTCTCGCCCGATAGGGCGATCTATCGAGATCTCCACAGAAATCGATTTTCGCTTGACGTATCGATTTGTCGGGGCGTACAACGGACTAACCGCGCCGCAGGTTGGCGTGTGAAGTGATCCCTCGAAAGCCGGGAAAAGCCGAGAAGAGAGGTGCGATGCGTACCGCGAACATTGACGGGCGGCTGGCCCTGGTCCAGGGCAGCGTGGCGCTGGACGTGGAACGAGCCAGCGGCGGGAGGTTCGGCGCGGACCCGCAGGCGGTCTTCGACCGCTGGGACGAGTTCAGGGAGTGGGCCGCCGGGGTCGACGTGACGGCGGGCGCCGAGATCGGCGCGGCATGCCGGGGCGCGGTGGCGCCGGCGCCGCGCCAGGTGTTCGCCATCGGCCTCAACTACGCGGACCATGCCGCCGAGGGCAATGTGGAGCCGCCGAAGAGCCCGCCGACTTTCACCAAGTTCCTCAGCTCGCTCGCCGGGCCGTACGAGGAGGTCGTGCTCCCGGCCGAGACTGTGGACTGGGAGGTCGAGCTTGTCGCGGTGATCGGCAAGACCGCCATCCAGGTCGCCCGCGAGGACGCGTGGGACTACGTGGCCGGTCTTACCGTCGGCCAGGACCTGTCCGAGCGCCGCCTGCAGACCGTCGGCCCGGCGCCGCAGTTCAGCCTGGGCAAGTCGTTCCCCGGTTTCGGCCCGATGGGCCCGGAGCTGGTGTCGGTGGACGAGTTCAGCGACCCCGACGACCTGGAGCTGGGCTGCTCGGTGAACGGCGTGCTGATGCAGAAGGGCCGCACCTCGGGGATGATCTTCTCGGTGCCCGAGCTGATCGCCCGCATCTCGGCCGTCTGCACGCTGTACCCAGGCGACGTGATCTTCACGGGCACGCCCGGGGGGGTGGGCGCCGCGCGCGATCCTAGGGTCTTCCTCAAGCCGGGCGACGAGCTGGTGTCCTATGTCGAGGGCATCGGCACGATCCGCCAGCGCATGGTCGCCTCTTGAACAGCCGGACTCGGGGCCGGCCTCGGCGACCGCGGTACGGCGGAGCTTCGCTGCTGGCGGGCGTCTACGCGGGCCTGGCCTTGTTCCTCAACGTTCCTCAGCGTTCCTCAACACCTTGCGGGTCGACATCGATACGGATGCCCGCCCGGCCTCGTGCCGAGCTGTGATCCAACCCATTTTAGGAGACCACATGGGACTGCACAGGCTTTCCTCGATCACCATCGGAGTGCCGAACGTCGAGGAGACCGCTCAGTACTACGACGATTTCGGCCTGATCCGCGACGGCGGCACCTTCTCCACCACGGACGGCGGTGAGCAGTTGCGTCTCGTTTCCACGCCGACGCGCCGCGCTCTGGAGATCGTCATCGGCGCGGACGACGCGGACGACCTCAGCCGCATCGCGTCGCGGCTCGCGAAGCTCGAGATCGACGCCGAGTTGGACGACAACGGCATCATCGCGGTCGAGCCGTTCACGCGCGTGCGCTTCGTGGTGCGGATCACGGACCGGATCAAGCAGCCGGAGGTGCCGCGGCCCGCGCAGAACGGGCCGGGCCGCACCGAGCGGACGCAGGCCCGCGCGGAAGCCCTGGACAGGGAAGGTCCGGTACGGCCGCGCAAGCTCGGCCACGTGGTCCTCGGTTCCCTGGACGCGGAGGCGAGCCAGCGGTTCCTGGTCGAGGGCATCGGGCTCAAGATCAGTGACGTGATCAGCGGGCACGCCGCGTTCCTGCGCTGCTCCACCGACCACCACAACGTCCTCGTGCAGCAGTCGCCCGTCGCCTTCCTGCACCACACGTCGTGGCAGGTCGACGACGTCGACGAGGTCGGGCGCGGCGCGATCAACATGATCGAGGGCCATCCGGAGCGGCACACCTGGGGCTTGGGCCGGCACTACATCGGGTCCAACTTCTTCTGGTACCTGCGCGATCCCGCCGGCAACTTCTCCGAGTACTACTCCGACATGGACTGCATCCTCGACGACCAGCTCTGGGAGCCGGGGGTCTTCGAGCCCGGGCCGAAGGCCGGGTACCTCTGGGGGCCGCAGGTGCCCGCGTCCATGATCCGCCCCGACGACCTCGCCGAGCTCATGACCGGCGCCCACCAGCCGGGCTGACCGGCCGACAACACCATTACCCCACTTCCTTCTGGGAGAAGAACCATGTCCGATCTGGACGTCGATGTGCTCATCGTCGGTGGCGGAGCAGCTGGCCTGACGGTGTCCGCGCTGCTGGGCAGCTACGGCGTGGACACGCTGCTGGTCAACGCTTGGCCGCACACCTCGATCCTGCCTAAGGCGCACATCCTCAACCAGCACACCATGGAGATCCTCGCGGCGATTGGGGCCGCCGACGAGGTGTACGAACGGGCCACTCCGCCGGAGATGACCCGTTACACCGGCATCTTCGCCGGGTTCGCCGGACCGCACGAGGACTACGGGCGGCTGATCACCAAGACCGAGTCGTGGGGGGCCGCCGGGGACGACGTCGACTACGTCGCCGCGAGCGAGCATCGGCTGGCGAATCTCCCGCAGATCCGGCTGGAGCCGATCATCCGAGCGCGCGCCGAAGCGCTGGCGGGCAAGGACAGGGTGCGCTTCGGCCATGAGATGCTGTCCTTCACCCAGGACGACGAGGGCGTGGAGGCGGTGATCCTCGATCGGGAGACCGGGAACGAGTACCGCGTGCGGGCCCGCTACCTCCTGGGGTGCGACGGTGGCCGGACCGTGCGGCCGCAGCTCGGCATCGAGCTGGACAACCTGGGCCCGGAGAAGTCACAGGCGGCGCGGATCGTCAGCATCTACATGACCGCCGACCTGTCCAAGTGGGCCACCGAACCCGAGGCCCTGCTCCGTTCGTACTACCTGCCGGATCTCGGCAGGACCATTGGTCTCCTCGCCATGGGGCCCGACCACTGGGGGCCGGAGTCCGAGGAGTGGGTCGTCCATCAGTTCTTCCCGGCCGAGGAAGAGGCGACGACAGACGACGAGGCGGCGGTCGTGAAGATGCGGGAGGCGCTCGGCATCGGCGACGTCGAAGTCACCGTGCACGCCATCACGCGATGGTGGTTTGAGGGGGTGCTGGCCCGCGAGTTCAGGAAGGGCCGGGCATTCCTGCTTGGTGACGCCGCGCACCGGCACCCGCCCACGGGCGGCCTCGGGCTGAACAGCGCCGTCCAGGACGCCTACAACATCGCCTGGAAGCTCGCCGCGGTGCTCCAGGGCCACGCCGGCGACGAGTTGCTGGACACCTACGAGGCCGAGAGGCGGGCGGTCACCGGCCGCAACGTCCGGCGAGCGCTGGAAAACGCGGCCAACGCTCCCAAGTTGAGAGCCGCGATGGGAGTCGAGTACGTCCCGGACCCTGAGGGCAACTGGAAGACCCTGCGGGACTACTGGGCCGACACGCCGGAGGGCAAGCGCCGCCGACGTGAGGTGCTGGCCGCGGTCACCGAGCAGTCGATGGAGTTCCGGGCGCACAACACCGAGTACGGCTACACCTACGAGTCCACCGCCGTCCTGCCCGACGGCGAGCCGGCGCCCGAGCCCATCGACGAGATCCGGGTCTACCGGCCGAGCACCAGGCCCGGCCATCCGCTGCCGCACGCGTGGCTGCTCGACGACGACGGTGACCTCGTGCCGATCGCGAGCCTGCTGGGCCCGGGGCGCTTCCTGCTCATCGCGGGCGAGAAGGGCCAGGCATGGCAGGAGGCCGCGCGCAAGATCGCCGCTGAGCACGGCCTGCCGCTGGACGCGGTGACCATCGGACACGGGGAAGGCGACTACCTGGATCCACGCTGCACGTGGCTGCGGCACCGGGACATCGACGCCGACGGCGCGATCCTGGTAAGACCTGACAGGTTCGTCGCCTGGCGCAGCCGCGGCGCGTCGGCCGACGCGGTGTCGGAGTTGTCCGGCGCGGTGTTCTCCGTGCTCGGCCGTGCTCCACACGCCTGACCCTTACGGCGCCCTACCCCCGCGGCTGTCGTCGTGCCGCGGGGGCCTGCCGCTCCTCGCGCGCCGCGACGATCCGCGCGGACGTCACAGCCCGCCTCGCCGTCGCCAACCCCGGTTTCCTGCCCCAGCCGCCGGACGCGGAGCGATTCGGGTGGAAGGACCCGGACGGGCTACGCGCTGGCGCGTGCAATACTTGACAAACGTCAGATTAATGACCGTGGACGGGTGGCACGCGCGCCGGCCCGCCACGCGAGGAGGCCCGCCGTCGCAGGGGCGACGGCGGCGACCGGAGAGGTGGACTCATGCCGGCGATCACCGTGGAGAACCCGCTCGCGCTGCCCCGACTTCCGGCGCCAGACCCGCTGACCCGCGTCGACCGTGACGTGGTCGTGCTGAACACCGCGGAGAGCGCGACGCTGGGCGACCACTTCGTCATGCGCCGGCCGTTCGCCGGCCTCGACCTGGAGACGCTGGACCCCTTCGTTCACATGGACCAGTCGGGCGAGTCCCACCTTCCTCCCGGGGAGCCGATCGGCACCGCCTGGCATCCCCACCGCGGATTCGAGACGGTCACGTATGTCATCGACGGCCGAGTCCGCCACCAGGACTCCAACGGCGGCGGTGGCCTGATCGGCGACGGCGACACCCAGTGGATGACCGCCGGCGCCGGAATCCTGCACAAGGAGGCACCTCCGGAGGAGCTGGTCATGAAGGGCGGCGTGAGCCATGCGGTCCAGTTGTGGGTCAACCTGCCGGGCAGCCTGAAGTTCGCCGCGCCCCGTTACCAGGACATCACCGCCGAGAAGATCACCTTGCTGGGTTCGTACGACGGCGGCGCTCTGGTGCGGGTCATCGCGGGGCGCGTCGGGGGGTACAGCGGCCCCGGCATCACCCACACGCCGATCACGCTGGTCCACGCCACGCTCGCGCCCGGCGCGTCGCTCACCTTGCCGTGGCGGCGCGACTTCAACGCGCTGGCCTATGCCCTCGCCGGACGGGGTACGGCCGGCCCTCGGGGCCGCCGGTTCGAACTCGGGCACCTCGCGGTCTTCGGCCCCGGCAACAGCGTCACCGTCGCCGCGGACACCGTCCAGGACGAACGGAGCCGGTCGCTGGAGGTGCTCTTCATGGGCGGCCTGCCGATCCGCGAGCCCGTCGCCGTCTACGGGCCGTTCGTCATGAATACCCAGGCCGAGTTGGCCCAGGCGTTCGAGGACTTCAGGGCCGGCCGGCTCGGGAGCATTCCGGCGGTGCCCGTACCGGTACGCCGCACCACGCCGGATCCCGCGAAGTGACGGACCACCATGAGCGAGCGTTCACTAGAATGAGGCGCGCTCATGGAGCGTTGTCCATGAGGCGGACCTGCTGAGAGAGAGTACGTCGGCCTGCGCGATGAACTGGAGGCCAAGCTCCACGGCATCATCGGCGAAGGCATGCGCTACCGCAAGCCCGCCGGCTGAGAACGCGAAAGCCCCGCGAGCTCCTCGGGCCCGCGGGGGCTATCGGCGAGCCGTGGAACGGCGGCGGCGGGGCACGGGCGTGACTTCCGCGTCCGAGACGCCGATTTCTTCGGCCGCCTTGCAGGGGTCCGTCACGGGGTCAAGTGTGTCTGCGTGGGTGGCCAGGCGCCGCAGCAGAGAACGGAAGGCGACGCGGTCGGACTCGTCGAGGGCGCTCAGCACGTGGTCCTCGGCGTGTTTGAGCTTCTGCCTCATCTCGACCAGAGTGGCGTGGCCCTTCTCCGTGGCCACGATACGCCGGGCCCGCCGGTCTGCCGGGTCGGGGCGCCGCTGGATCAGGCCTGACTCTTCCATGTCGTCGAGCAGGTAGGTCATGACCGTACGGTCGATGCCGAGCTGCTGAGCGATGGCCAGCTGCGTCGCGGGCAGGGCGCGTGCGGCGGCGGTGAGGACCTGGTATCCCCGAGGACCGCCGGTCATCTCGGCTATCGCGTGGTTGGCCGTCTTGATGTACGACCGGAACACCATGCCTAGCGCCCAGCCCAGATCGCCCTTCAGCGCCCCCGCGCAGTCTTCCGGGGGGGCGCTGTTCGCGGGAGAGGGTGAGGATGCGGGGGTCATCGTTCGATCATAACTGGTAGCGGCCTCACAACCATGTTGCCGGGCAGACGTTCTGCTACCCATTCTAGTCCCGCTCGCGCCGTCGGGGGCGCGCCAGAGCCGCCGTAGTGGTCCCGAGACCGGGATGAGCGCGTCTCAAGTGGATGGACCCCGTACGGCGGGCGCGGTGCCGTACGGGGTCCAGTCCATCGATGAAATCCACCTCGGCGGGAAGGACGAGGCGCGTCTAGGGCGACGGCCTCCGTGGCCCACCATCGCGAATCCCAACCGTGATCGCGAACGTCCCTGGACTCGCCAGGTTGTCCCTCACGTCTTCCGCCTGCTCGGGCCGCCTTGGCCGGCTGTCGCGGGGACGACTCCCTAGCCGACTACCTTCACGTAGTCGCGTGCTTCGGCGCCGCGGAAACTGTCGTTGCCGTTGAACTTCACCAGCCAGGTGCCGGAGCGGCGAGCCCGGACATCGGTCCGGAAGCCGCCATCGGAGTCGGTCGTGAGGGTGTCGACATTCCTCCAGTCACCGTAGCCGTTTGAGCGGAAGTAGACGTGAATACGCTGGCGGCCGATGTGGTGCCCGTTTGATGCACCGCTCCGGAGCCTCCCGTCGAGGGAAAGCCGATCGCCCTCGTGGGCCCGCCCCGGCGTCACCTGGAAGCCGGTGATTCGAGTCGCCCGGCTCTCGTTCCAAGAGAAGTCCCGCTTGATGTACAGGCCTGACTTGTGGCTCCACTGGTTGTCGTCGTACCAATTGTGACCACCGTGGTTCCAGTCGTAGTTGTTCCACCCGTTCCAATCGTGGTTGTTCCACCCGTTCCAGTGGTGATGGTTCCACTGGCCGTCGTGGTGGTGACCGTGTTCGTTTCCGTCGTGACCCCACTGGTTGTGGTTCCCGGAGTGATTCCCGTCGTCGCCGGGGCTGTGGTCTCCGTCGTTGTGGTCGTTGTTGTGGCTCTCCCCGTCGTGGTCACCGCGGCCGTCTCGCTTCTGGTGGTCGCGTGCGGATGCGGACGACTGGGAGTCGCTGTCCCCGCGGACGGCGGCCTGGGTGTTCGTGCTGATGAGGAAGGCCTTCTGCCCCTGCTCATGCCCGGACGCCACGTCCGCGTACGCCGGTGCGGACGCCACCGCCAGGGCCAGGGCGCCGGCTGCGACCGCCCCAATAGTCGTAATCATTTTCCGTGCCATTTTCTTGCTTCCTTTCCCCGATGAAGCGCACCCGATCGGGTGTATGTAAACGCTAACGCCGGATTCCGGAGAACTATTGCCGAAAGAAAGGCCTGATAATGTGTTGTCCGCCACATGTGTTCGGGGGCCCTGCTATTTCATGAACGGCAAAACCGCACAACCGCAATGCCTCTGGCCTGCGGTTGTGCGGTTCTTCTATGGGAAATGTACTAATGGCGGCCGTGTCCCGCCCGGCGGGTGAGAATGATGATCGGCATTCAGCGGCCATAATTGCGGCAGCACAGCCGATAAGGAATGCCGTCCGAAATCCCTCCGTCGAAGGGATGGCTATACCGCGGAAGGACTGACAGGTGCCGGCCGGGACTATCCCCGCCCACAGCGCTGGAGGTTGAGGTGCGATGCGCGCGTCTACGAGTTCAACCCGTTGGCCGCCCCCTCGCGGACCGTGGGACGGCCTTCATGATCAGGTGAGGTCCCCTCGCCGCAGACAGGTGCGTGGACACCGAGGAGATCACCATCACCACCAGGTCTGCCGCAGCCATGTCGAGCCCGCGATCAGCTGAGATCAGGCCGTGGATTCAGGTCGACCAGGACCGCCCGTGATGGCCCGTGTCTTGAGGACTTGACGCGGGCCACACGATCGATCGAGACGACTTCTCTCTCCGCCCGGAGGTCAGGCGATCGAGCCCGACCAGCGGTTCTTCGCCGCGCTGTAGACCTGGTAGGTCTCCCCGTCGAAGTAGGGGGAGAGACTGGTGTCGAAGCGCTTGTTCTTGTCGGTGTCGGAGACGCCGATGGTGACACCGTTCAGGTAGCCGAGACGGTGGCTGTTGCTGTAGCCCGAGACCCAAGCCGACCCCAGGGCGCCTTCGCCGGTGAAGGCCGACCTGACGGCGACGAGCTGCTCGGCCTTCAGGTCCTTGGACCTGGCCGCGAAGGTCTTGCCGTACGACCACTTGAGGGTCTTGCCGGTGAAGGCGTGGTTGCCGTCCGGGTGGGAGCCGCTGGGGTAGCCGAAGACGTAGACGTACCTACCGAGCTTCTGGTTGTAGGCCAGGCCCTGGCCGCCGACGTTGTTGCCCAGACGGCCGACGTCGTGGAACCTCAGGACGTAGTAGTGGGTGTGGCCCTGGTCGTCCTCGCCCTTCCAGTAGCCCCAGCCGTCGTGGTCGGAGTCGCCGCGGGCGTACGCGTCGTAGGTCGCCTCGTCGACCTCCTTGACCTTGACGTAGTCCTTGAGCTGGTCCCACTTGTGCTGGTGGATGAGGTCCTCGACGTCCTTGAAGCCGCCCGCGGGCAGCTTGAGGCCGTTGTAGACGGTGACGAAGGCGTAGTCGCGGTCGCCGTCCTCGTAGACGCTGTAGTCGTAGTGCGTGAAGGCCTGCTTGCCGACGTAGATTCCCCAGGGGGTCTTGCCCTGGTAGTAGCCGGGGACGAAGACCCAGTACTTCAGGGTGGCCTTGTTCGACTCGGTGTCGTAGACGCAGTGGCCGGCGGTGGCGACGAGGTTGCGGTACTGGGCCTGGACCGAGGTGGCCGAGCACCAGTGCGGCCGGTCGTCGGAGCCGAGGAAGAACACCTTGCCGGTGCTCCTGGGCAGGTTGACGTTCTTCGACGCGCCGGCCTTCTTCTCGTCGCCGATCGCCGGCACGAGGCCGGGCTTGCCGCTCGCCGCGGGGCCGCCCTTGGAGACGACCTGGGTGGTGACGGCCTTGGTCTCCACCTTGTACGGCGTGGCGTTGATCAGGTTGGCCGCGTTCTCGGCGTACCAGAAGGCCACGATGTTCTTCGCGGCGACGGCGTCGCCGGCCAGGTTCGCGCTGGCGACGTCGGGCTTGGGGTCGGGGGACGCGGCCTGAGCCGGGGCGGTGAGGCTGACGGCGAGCAGGCCGCCGGCCGTGACGATGCCGCCGAGTGCGACGGTGCGCTTCAAGGGAGCTCCTCATGAGCGTCGTGGGGCCTCATATGCCCCACGGGGTACGTAAAGAGACAATGCGACGATACACCGATCATCTGTTCTTAAGACGGTTAACCTCGTTGGTCGGTCGATGGAGAGGTGTCGAGATCTTTCTGTGACTTTGACAACAAGGGAGACCTTTGTCGTCAAAGATTGGTGTTCACGCAGATGGCGTGTCCTGTCGATGATCGAGGTCCGGAAAGGGGCGAGAGGCCGCATGATGCGCGGGAGGCCGCCTGATGAGGGCTATGTCTCATCGGAGAGACGAGGCGGCGCTCGGCTCGGGGAACTGCCGACCGACCGGCTGGAGCTCCTGCTCGGCCTCGGCCCCCGGCTCGCCGCACGGGCCGGCCGCGCTGATCGAGAGCCACCTCGCCGACCGCGCGCCGGCCGGACAGATCGACGCGGTCGTCGGGCTGGGCCCGGCCGAGCCGCTGGACCGGCTGGACGTCTCGTTCCGCGCGGCATTCCGGGCGATGGAAGAGAAAGCGCGAAGGAGTGGGCACGTGGACGATGCGAACGCGGCGGCCCGGCTGCGGGAGATCTGCCTGCCACTGCCGGAGGCCCAGGCCGCGTTGGCTCTCATGATCGTCCGGCAGGTCCTCGGGATAGTCGGTCTGACCTGTCCGCGGATGCCGAATGATTCAGCCGTTCACACCATGACCGTCTGATCGACGGTGCCCGGCGCCAGCACATGCTCCACCACCATGACCGCGGCTCCGATGACGCCCGCCCGGTCGCCGAGCTCGCTGGCCCGGATGCTCAGGTGCTGGGTGGCCAGGGGGAGCGAGCGGCTGTATATCGCCTCGCGCATCCCCGCGAGCAGGTGTTCGCCCGCCTCGGCGATGTCGCCGCCGACGACGATGACCGACGGGTTGAAGAAGTTCACCACGGCGGCCAGCACGCCACCGATGTCCCGCCCGGCCTGTCGGATGACCTGAGCGGCCAGGGCATTGCCCGCGCGTATCAGCCGGACGACGTCGCGGCTGTTCGCGGCGTCGAGTCCCGTATCGCGCAGCTTGGCGGCCATCGAGGCCCCGCCCGCGACCGCCTCGAGGCAGCCGGCGTTGCCGCATCTGCAGAGCGCGTCGACCGACGAGGTCGCCCGGATGTGGCCCACGTCGCCCGCCGCCCCCTGCGCGCCCCGGTGGAGCCGCCGGTCGGCGATGATGCCGCAGCCGATGCCCGTGCCGACCTTGACGAAGAGGAGGTGGTCGACCTCGGGGCTGGTGACCCAGTGTTCGCCCCGGGCCATGATGTTCACGTCGTTGTCGACGAGGACGGGAGCGGTGAGCCGCTCGCCCAGCCACTCGGGGACCGGGAAGTTGTCCCAGCCCGGCATTATCGGTGGGTTCACCGGCCTGCCCGACGCGTGCTCTACGGGGCCTGGCAGGCCGATCCCGATCCCGCACACCTGGGCGAGCCGGTGCCCCGTCTCGGTCAGCATCTCCTTGAAGGAGGTGACCAGCCAGGTAAGGGTCGGCTCAGGGCCCCGGTCGATGGGCAGCTCGACCGCGCGCTCGGCCAGCACGGTCATGCCGAGGTCGGTGATCGCCAGCCGCGCGTGCGTGGCGCCCAGGTCGGCCGACAGGACGATCCGCGCGCTCCTGTTGAAGGCGAACGCGGTGGCCGGTCGCCCGCCGGAGGAGATCGTGTCCTGGGTGGGGACGATCCACTCATGGTTGATCAGCGCGTCGAGACGCTGGGACACCGTGGACCTGGCCAGGCCGGTGAGCTGGGCGAGCTCGGCGCGGGTTCGGGCCTGGCCGTCCCTGAGGATCGCCAGGAGCGCGCCCGCGCCCACCGCTTGACCGCTGGATTCACTCACCATGCCTTGAGTCAACGCTCCTCCTGTCAACGCGCCTGGACGGCCCTTCATCGCAATGTTACATCGACAAAAGAGCGACTTATGTTGACAGTCGGCATAAGTTCGATTTACCGTCCCGAAATATGCAGGACATAAGACGCGAGCCGACAGATCTCCTGCTCGTAATGCGCGGCATCGTGAAGCGGTTCCCCGGTGTCCGCGCCCTCGACGGCGTCGACCTGGAGGTCCGGGAGGGCGAGGTCCACTGCCTTCTCGGCCAGAACGGCGCGGGCAAGTCGACCCTCATCAAGATCCTTTCCGGGGCCCATCAACCCGATGAGGGCACGATCACCCTGGCAGGCAGGCCGGTACGGCCGGCCGGCCCCACAGCGGCCATCGATCTCGGCCTCTCGACGATCTACCAGGAGCTCGACCTGGTGGACGGGCTGACCGTGGCGGAGAACGTCTTCCTCGGCCATGAGCAGGCTCGGTACGGATTCACCAGGCGCGCGCAGATGAACAGAGCGACCGGCGAACTGCTGGCCAGGCTCGGCCACGCCGAGATCCACCCGACGACCGAGGTGGGGAGGTTGCCCGCCGCGGGCAAGCAGGTCGTCAGCATGGCACGAGCGCTGTCGCACGACGCGCGTCTGATCATCATGGACGAGCCGTCGGCGGCGCTCGCCCACGACGAGGTCGCCAACCTCTTCCGCATCATCAGGGAGCTCACCGCGCAGGGGGTCGCGATCATCTACATCTCCCACCGGCTGGAGGAGATCCGCGAGATCGGCGACCGCGTCACCGTGCTGAAGGACGGCCGGACCGCCGCCGTCGGTCTACCCGCCCGCGACACGCCCACCTCCTCGATCGTGTCGCTGATGACCGGGCGGAACGTGGAGTACGTCTTCCCGCCCCGGCCCGCCCCCGGTGCCCTCGACGACCGGCCCGAGGTGCTCCGGGTGGAGAACCTCAGCGTTGCCGGCGTCTTCTCCGACGTCTCCTTCAACGTGCGGGCCGGGGAGATCGTCGGCCTGGCGGGCCTGGTCGGCTCCGGCCGTTCGGAGATCATCGAGGCCGTTTACGGCGCCCGCCGGGCGTCGGGCCGGGTCATCCTTGAGGGCGTCCCCGTACGCCGCGGCGGGCCGAGCCTGGCCGTACGGCTCGGCATGGGCCTCGCGCCTGAAGAGCGGAAGGCGCAGGCGTTGCTGCTGGACCAGAGCGTGGCCCGCAACATCACGCTCGGAGGTCTGGGCAGGTACGCCCGGTTCGGCTGGCTCGACCGGAAACGGGAGGTGGCCGACGCGCGACGCCAGATCGAGGCCCTCGGCATTCGTCCGGCCGACCCGCACCGGCCGATCAGAACACTGTCGGGCGGCAACCAGCAGAAGGCCGTACTCGCCCGGTGGCTCGTCAACGGCCGCAAGCTGCTCCTGCTGGACGAGCCGACCCGCGGTGTGGACGTCGGCGCCCGCGCCGAGCTGTACGCGGTGATCCGCCGGCTGGCCGACGAGGGGATCGGCGTGCTCCTGGTCTCCAGCGAGGTCCCCGAGGTGCTGGGCCTGGCCGACCGGGTCCTGGTCGTCCGCGAGGGCCGGATCGTCCACGAGGCCGAGGCGGAAGACCTCGACGAGCACCGCGTCCTCGACCTCGTCATGGTCTCGCCGCCCGAGACCGCCCACGCGGAGGTGCCCCCCGATGCCTGAACAGCCTCTTTCCGCTGACCGTCCGGAGCGCCCGGGCTCCCCTCGTCCCCCAGGAGCGTCCCATGACTGAGGTCGATCCGGTGCGCGCGCCGCACGCCGCCGAGCGTCCCCAGGTCCCACCTTCCCCGAGGAGCCGGCTCGGCGGCCTGGGCGAAACCCGGCATCTCGGGTTGGTCGCGGCACTCGTCCTGCTGGCGATCGTCGGCTTGGTGACCAGGCCGGAGAATTTCGCCACGTCGTCGAATCTGGTGAGTGTTCTCGCGCTCGCGTCGACGATCGGGGTGATCACGGTTGGTATGACCTTCGTGATCATCGGAGGTGGCATCGATCTGTCGGTCGGCGCCGTCATGGCGCTGGCTTCGGTCTGGGCCACCACCCTGGCCACCCAGTCGTACGGGCCGGTGGTGATGGTGGTGTGCGCGGTCCTGGTCGGGACCGGGGCGGGGTTGGTGAACGGCCTGTTGATCTCTTACGGGCGGATGGTGCCGTTCATCGCCACGCTGGCCATGCTGGTGGCCGCGCGGGGTCTGGCGCAGCGCATGTCGGGGCAGCGCACCCAGCTCGTGCGGCCGGACAACTCGGCGATCGTCGAGTTGTCGACCACGCGGGTGCTCGGGCTGCCCCTTCTCGTTTACGTCTTCGCGCTGGTGGTGGCGGTCGGGTGGGTCGTACTCAACCGCACGACATTCGGCCGCCGGACCTACGCGGTGGGCGGCAATCCGGAGGCGGCCCGGCTGGCCGGCATCGACGTCCGCCGGCACACCATGCTGCTGTACGCGCTGTCGGGGCTGTGCTGCGGGATCGCGGCGGTGATCATCATGGCCAGGACGACCACGGGCTCGTCCACGCATGGGGACCTCTACGAGCTCGACGCGATCGCGGCCGTCATCATCGGCGGCACGCTGCTGTCCGGCGGCCGGGGCACCATCATCGGCTCGATCCTCGGCCTCCTGATCTTCACCTTGATCACCAACCTGTTCATCTTGAACGGGCTCAACACCAGCGACCAGCTCATAGCGAAAGGTCTGATCATCGTCGTCGCCGTGCTGCTGCAGCGGCGCGGCGTCCGCACCGGCACATAGTTCGCCTCACATCTGGAAGGGCCGCGGGAGCAAGCGCCGCGGCTCTGGTTCCGCACGCCTTTCACCCCCTAGGAGAATGACATGACACGCAATCCGGGCCGTCGAGGGTTCATCTTCGGCGGAGCCGTCATCGGCGCCGGCGCCCTGGTCACCGCCTGCACGAGCAACGAGCCGGCCGTACGGCCCAGTGCCGCGGCGGCCGCCGCCACGCCGGCCGGGGGCGACGACCAGCCCGGCAAGCAGGTGACGATCGGGTTCTCCGCGCCCGCCGCCGATCACGGGTGGATCGCCGCCATCGCCAAGAACGCCCAGAGTGCGGCCGGGCAGCACGCCGATGTGACGTTCAAGCCGGTGGAGCCCACCAACGACATCAACCAGCAGATCTCGGCGGTGGAGTCGCTGATCCAGCAGAAGGTCGACGTGCTGGTGCTGCTGCCCAACGACGGTGAGCAGCTCAACCAGGTCGCCAGGCAGGCGATGGACGCGGGCATCCCGGTCCTCAACCTGGACCGGGTCTTTCCCGACAAGCTGTCCTACCGGTCGTGGATCGGCGGGGACAACTACGGCATGGGCGTGGCCGCCGGGCATTACATCGGTAAGCGGCTCAAGGACAAGGGCGTGGCCAGCCCGGTGATCGTGGAGATCCAGGGCATCGCGACGCTGCCGCTCACGCAGGACCGCAGCGCGGGGTTCGCCGACGCGCTCAAAACGTATGGGTTCGGTGTGACCGCCAAGCAGGATGCCAAGTTCACGGTCGAGACCGGCACCCAGGTCGCCGCCAACCTGCTGCAGGCGCACAAGAAGATCGACGCGCTGTGGAACCACGACGACGACCAGGGCATCGGCGTGCTGGCCGCGATCAAGGAAGCGGGCCGGAGCGAGTTGTTCATGGTCGGCGGCGCGGGCTCGGCCAACGCCATGCGGGAGATCCAGTCCGGGTCGAGCGTGCTGGAGGCCACGGTGACCTACAGCCCGACGATGGCCGCCTCCGCCATCAAGCTCGCCCGGCTCATCGCCCAGGGCAGGGGTATGTCCGACCTCGTGGAGAACCAGGTGCCGCAGTCGATCACACTGGCGTCCGAGACCGTCACCAAGGACAACGTCGCGGCCTACCTTCCGCTGGGGTTCGAATCGTGAAGCCGCCTATCGGGGTCGGCCTGGTCGGGTACGCGTTCATGGGACGTGTGCACTCGCAGGCCTGGCGGAACGTCGCCGCGTTCTTCGACCTGCCCGTGAAACCGTCGATGGCGGTGCTTTCGGGCCGGTCGGGGGACCGTGCGGCCGCCGCCGCGGCGCAGCTCGGCTGGGCCTCCGTCGAGACGGACTGGACCAAGCTCGTCGATCGCGAGGAGGTGGCCATCGTCGACATCTGCACGCCGGGCGACTCTCACGCGGAGATCGCCATCGCCGCGCTCGCGGCCGGCAAGCACGTGCTGTGTGAAAAGCCGCTGGCCAACAGCGTGGCGGAGGCGGAGGCCATGGCCGCCGCCGCGCGGGCGGCGGCCGCCAGGGGCGTGCGCAGCATGGTGGGGTTCAACTACCGCCGCGTCCCGGCGGTGGCGCTGGCCCGGCGGTTGGTGGCCGAAGGCCGCGTGGGGGAGATCAGGCACGTCCGCGCGCAGTATCTCCAGGACTGGATCATCGACCCGGAGTTTCCCCTGGTGTGGCGGCTGCGGAAGGAAAGAGCCGGGTCGGGCGCCCTGGGCGACATCGGGGCGCACATCGTCGACACCGCCCAGTTCGTCACCGGCCAGTCGCTGACGGGCGTCTCGGCGCTCACCGAGACCTTCATCAAGCAACGACCGCTGGGCGAGGGCGCAAGCGGCCTGGCGGGCGGCAGCCGTACCGGAGAGAAGGGGCCGGTCACGGTGGACGACGCGGCCCTGTTCATCGGCCGGTTCGACGGCGGAGCCGTGGGGTCGTTCGAGGCCACGCGTTTCGCCACCGGCCGCAAGAACGCGCTGCGCATCGAGGTGAACGGCTCGCGCGGCAGCGTGGCCTTCGACTTCGAGGCCATGAACGAGCTGTGGTTCCACGACAACGAGCAGCCCGACGCCGGGTTCCGGCGGATCCTCGTCACCGAGCCCGGCCATCCCTACGCCGGAGCGTGGTGGCCTCCGGGGCATGGCCTGGGGTACGAGCACACCTTCGTCCACGAGGTGAAGGACTTCCTGGAGGCCGTCGCCACCGGCGCCGACCCGTCGCCCTCGTTCGACGACGGCCTCCAGGTGCAGCGAGTCCTCGCCGCCGTCGAGGAGAGCGCGGCCAACGAGAGCCGGTGGACCCCCGTGGGCACGAAGGACCCGCAATCGCCATGGTCCTCCCGGTCCCCGTCCAGATGATCGAGACCTAGACAGACCCCCGGTCAAACGGCTGCGACGCCGTCAACTCACCGGCAGCCGCTTCAGCGCGTCGGGGCTCTCCGCCGGTGGACCGGCGGCATACCGCGTTCTACCCGGCCGATCCCCCGTGCCGGGCCCGTCGCACAACGAGTGAAGGGAAGTTCCGCCATGCCCCCCAGGCGGCCAACCGCTCACGCCCCCCGATGGATCGCGCAGATCTGCGCCTTACTACTGGCGCTCACGGGCCTGACCGTGCTCACCGTGGCCACCCCCGCCCAGGCGCACGCGGCGGCCATCGACCCCGCGGACTACCAGCGCGTGGAGATGGCCAAGGGCGTCGCCGAGATGGGCGAGCCCCTGACGATGACCGTGCTGCCCGACCTGTCGGTGCTGCACACTTCGCGTGACGGGACCCTGCGGCGTACGGACAAGGCCGGCAACACCGGCGTGATCGGCGCGCTGAACGTCTACACCCACGACGAGGAGGGACTCCAGGGGATCGCGGCCGACCCGGGGTTCGCGACCAACCGGTTCATCTACCTCTACTACGCGCCGCGCCTGAACACCCCGGACGGTGATGCCCCGGCGACCGCCACCGACTTCTCGGTGTGGAAGGGCGTGAACCGGCTGTCCAGGTTCACCGTCAAGGCCGACTGGACGCTGGACATGGCGAGCGAGGTGAAAGTGCTCGACGTGCCGGCCGACCGCGGCAACTGTTGCCACGTCGGCGGCGACCTGGACTTCGACGCGGCGGGCAACCTCTACCTGTCCACCGGCGACGACAGCAACCCGTTCGATTCGTCGGGGTACGCGCCGCTGGACGAGCGGCCCGACCGTAACCCGGTCTACGACGCCCAGCGCAGCGCCGGCAACACCAACGACCTGCGAGGAAAGATCCTGCGGATCAAGGTCAAGCCTGACGGGACCTACAGCATCCCCGCGGGCAATCTCTTCCCGACGGGGACCGCGAACACGCGGGCCGAGATCTACGCGATGGGCTTCCGCAACCCGTACCGGATGAGCGTCGACAAAGCCACCGGAGTGGTGTACGTGGGTGACTACGGTCCCGACGCGGGCTCCACCGATCCCAACCGGGGGCCGAGCGGCCAGGTCGAGTTCGACCGGGTGACCGGCCCCGGCAACTACGGCTGGCCGTACTGCACGGGCACCAACACGCCGGACGAGACCTACAACGAGTTCACCTTCCCCTCCGGGCCCTCTGGTCGGAAGTACGACTGCGCCGGCGGACCGACCAACAATTCCTTCCGCAACACCGGCCTGAGCAAGCTGCCGCCCGCCCAGCCCGCGTGGATCAAGTACGGCGGTGACGCCGGCTCGCCGCCGGAGTTCGGCGGCGGGTCGGAGTCGCCCATGGGCGGACCGGTCTACCACTACGACGCCAACCTGAACTCCGCTGTCAAGTTCCCCCAGGACCTGGACGACCACTTCTTCGCCGGCGAGTTCGGCCGCCGCTGGATCAAGGCGATCGAGGTGGGCGCCGGTGGAACGCGCGGCGACATCACGGACTTCCCGTGGACCGGCACCCAGGTCATGGACATGGCGTTCGGTCCCGACGGCGCCCTGTACGTGCTCGACTACGGCGCGGGCTACTTCGGCGGCGACCAGAACTCCGCGCTGTACCGCTTCGAGTACATCAAGGGCGGCGACCACTCGCCGATCGCGGTGGCCACGTCCGACAAGACCTCAGGAAAGACCCCACTGACCGTCACCTTCTCCTCGGCCGGGTCCGCCGACCCCGAGGGCGGAGCACTGACCTACGCCTGGGACTTCGGCGACGGCACCACCTCAACGGCCGCCAACCCCGTCAAGACCTACACGACCAGTGGGCGGTACAGCGCCACACTCACGGTGAGGGACCCGGCCGGCAACACCGGCAGCGCCAGCGTGCTGATCACAGTGGGCAACACCGCGCCCACGGTGACGCTGGAGTCGCCGAATGACGGGCAGCTGTTCCAATGGGGCGACACCGTACCGTTCAAGATCAAGGTCACGGACTCCGAGGACACGACCATCGACTGCGCGAAGGTCAAGATGACCTACGTGCTCGGCCATGACAGCCACGGTCACCAGATCAGCTCGAAGAACGGCTGTTCGGGAGATCTGACGATCCCGGTCGACGGGGAACACGACGACGCGGCCAACATCTTCGCGGTTTTCGACGCGGAATACACCGACAAGGGCGGGCTGACCACCCACACCCAGCACATCCTCCAGCCGCGGCACCGGCAGGCCGAGCACTACACGGCGATGTCGGGTGTGAACAAGTTCGACAAGACGCAGGCCCACGGCGGCAGGACGGTCGGCGACATCCACAACGGCGACTGGATCTCGTTCAAGCCGTACGAGCTCAGCGGCGCCAAGACGTTCACCGCCCGGGTGTCCTCCGGCGGTGCGGGCGGCAGCATAGAGGTGCGGGCGGGCTCGCCGACCGGCACCCTGCTGGGCAAGGCGACTGTGCCGGTGACCGGCGGCTGGGAGACCTTCACCGACGTCTCCGCTCCGCTGTCGAACGCGCCCTCCGGCACGACCGAGCTCTACCTCGTGTTCACCGGCGGCGGTGGCGCGCTGTTCGACCTGGACGACTTCACGCTCGTGTCTGACGGCGGCACCGGCCCCGCCAACGGTCAGATCACCGGTATAGGCGGCAAGTGCATGGAAGTCGCCGGCGCCAACTCGGCCAACGGCACCAAGGTGCAACTCGCCACCTGCAACGGCACCGCGGCGCAGACCTGGAACATGAGCGGCTCCACGATCCAGGCGCTCGGCAAGTGCCTGGACGTCGCCGCCGGCGGCAGCGCCGACGGAACGAAGGTGCAGATTTACAGCTGCAACGGCACCGGGGCGCAGAACTGGACCATCCAGCCGGACGGTTCGCTGAAGAACCCGCAGTCGGGCAAGTGTCTCGACGGCTCCAACGCCGCGCAGCTGGTCATCAAGACCTGCGACGGCGGCGCGGCCCAGAAGTGGAAGACGTCACCCCCGGCCGGCACCGGGCAGGGCGACCTCCTCGTCTTCTCGCGTACGGCCGACTACCGGCACGACTCGATCCCGGCCGGCATCCAGGCCATCAAGAACCTGGGCTTCAACGTCACCGCCACCGAGGACCCCGCCGCCTTCACCACCGCCAACCTGGCCGGGTACAAGGCCGTCGTCTTCCTCAGCACCACCGGTGACGTGCTCGACAACGCCCAGCAGGCCGCGTTCGAGTCCTACATCCGCGCGGGCGGCGGCTACGTCGGTGTGCACGCCGCTGCCGACACCGAGTACGACTGGCCGTTCTACGGTGGCCTGGTCGGCGCGTGGTTCGCCTCCCACCCGGCCGTCCAGCAGGCGACCGTCAAGGTGGAGGACCGGGCCAATCCGGCCACCGCCCACCTCGGGCCCACCTGGACCCGCACCGACGAGTGGTACGACTACCGGACCAACGCCCGCACCACCGCGCATGTGCTGGCCTCGCTCGACGAGTCCTCCTACTCCGGCGGCGGCATGGGCGCCGACCACCCCATCTCCTGGTGCAGGACGTACGAAGGCGGACGGTCGTTCTACACCGGTGGGGGACATACGGCCGGATCCTTCGCCGAGCCGGACTTCCTCAAGCACCTGCTCGGCGGCATCAACTACGCGATGGGCGACGCCCACGCGGACTGCCGCCCCGAGATCGGCTACACCTCGATCTACAACGGCAGCACGACCGGTTGGTCGCAGGCCGGGCCGGGCGGCTTCACCAACGCCGGTGGCGCCCTCACCTCGCAGGGTGGCCCGGGCATGCTCTGGTACAAGGCGAAGGAGTACGGTTCCTACTCGCTGAAGCTGGACTGGAAGATGAGCGGGGACGACGACTCCGGCGTCTTCGTCGGCTTCCCCGCCTCCGACGACCCGGCGTCGGCGGTGAACAACGGCTACGAGATCCAGATCGACGCCACGGACGCACCGGAGAAGACCACCGGCTCGATCTACACCTTCGAGTCCGCGGATCTCACGGCCCGCGACGCGGCGCTCAACCCGCCGGGGCAGTGGAACACCTACGAGATCAGGGTGGAAGGTGAGCGTCTGCGGGTCTTCCTCAATGGCGTGGTGATCAATGACTTCACGAACACCGACCCGGCCCGCTCGCTCCAGCAGGGGTACGTGGGCATCCAGAACCACGGCACCGGCGACGAGGTCGCGTTCCGCAACATCCGGATAAAGGAGCTCGGGCCCGCCACGGGCGACGTCACCGTCCAGGCGGAGAACTGGTCGAGCGCGAACGGCGTGGAGCCTTACCCGCACGCCCCGGCGCACGGCGGCACGGTGCTCGGCTTCGTCAACCCGGGCGACTGGGCCGCTTACGACGGGGTCGACCTCACCGGCGTCACCGGCTTCAGGGCCCGGGTCGCCTCGCCCGGCCCCAACGGCGGCTTCGAGATCCGCACCGGCTCCCCGACCGGGGCCGTGCTCGGTAGGGTCACCGTGCCGAACACCGGCGCGTGGGAGTCCTACGGCGACGTCTCCACGACGCTCACGAACGTTCCATCCGGAAGCACCAAGCTGTACCTGGTGTTCACGGGGGCGAACTTCGACGTGGACGACTTCACGCTGGTCCGCGGGTCCGCGGACACCGCGGCGCCGGTCATGAAGGCCGCCCCGGGGAGCAACCGGCCGCTCGGTGCATCGCACCGGTGACCGTCACCCTGACGGCCGCCGACGGTGATCGCGACGCCGTTCCTGTCCGCTGACGACCACTGTCAACCGGCATCGTGGCCCGCCCGATCCCGGGCGGGCCACGCACTTTCGAAGGGAATTTGGTGCCTGCGCGCCGGGAAGTCTGGTCGGCATGTTGCCATGTTCCCGTTGCCGGCGGCCCAGCAGTGGCGCGCCCGGGGCCGGCCCGGCAACGTCGCCGCCCCGCCCGCCGACGCGGCAGGCGGACAAACCTCGGGCAGACGACCATGTCTTAGGGGTTGCCCAGGTGGATCTGTTGGCTGATCCTGCGTGGGAGATCCTCCCATCCGCTCGCCGATAGGGGATCGTCCGTCCACTCAGGCCAAGTGAGCTCCAGACCTGACAGTTCCGCCGCGTTCTGCGGCGTCCCAAGGATGCTCGACTCGAAAGGGTGTCTTATGGTTCGGACCGCCCCCCTTCCTGCCTCGTCATCTCATGTCAACCCCACTGATCTGCCCCGCCGCCGAGGGCTCATCATCGTCCTCAGCGTGCTGGCGGGAGCGTTGATCGCCGCGCTGTGGTCCTTCCGGCTCGTCGACAGCGTGATCGGCGACAACGTCGCCAACACGCTGCTCGGCTATGACGCCAAGCAAACCTCGATCGGGGGCCTGATCGCGGGGACCGTTTTCGCCTTCGTCTCGGGCCTGGCCGGCACGTTCACCGCCTGCAACATCGCCGTTTTCGGGGCGATCGCCCCCATGGCGAACGCTCGGGATGGCCGGGCGAGCGCCACCGACGCGGATGCCGCACGCCCGATCAGGTCGGTGCTGGGGCCGATCGGCTGGCTCGCGCTCGGCATGATCGTGATCTCTGGGGTCTATGGCGCCATCGGCGCGATGCTCGGTGAGCGGCTGCCACAGCTGTCCACCGCGCCGGCCGGCTCCGGGCTCCCACCGCGGCTCGTTCAGGCGTCGATCGTCTTCGGCGTGATCGGCGTGGCCTTCGTCTACCTCGGCCTGGCGGCGCTGCGTGTGGTTCCTGATCCCCTGGCGCGGCTGTCGCGTCGTTTCCCTCAGGCCCGTCTGGTCGTGATCGGTGCGCTGATCGGCGGGTTTCTCGTCGGACGGCCGTTCCCGCTGTTCCACAAACTGTTCGAGTACGCGGCCCGGACCCACAACCCGTTCTATGGAGCGGCCGTGTTCGTCCTGCAGTCGCTCGGCAACATCACGGTGATGGCTCTGCTCTACGTCATACTCGTGTACGCGACCAGGGGGCGCTTCACCCGCTGGCTGACCGCGAAGCCGGCACGCGTCGCGACGATCACGGCCGTGGCCTTCATCGTGGTCGGGGCGTTCACCTTCTTGTACTGGGATCTACGCCTGCCCGCGCGATTCGGCTACGGCTGGTTCCCGACGGCCCCCTGGGAGTGAGCCCCCGCTCGTCCTGGCGGACGGGAACTAGGATGCCGGAGCAGGCTGATGTCCCCACTCGTATCCGAGGCCTCCATGAGCGACACTCCGCTATCCGACAGCGACCGTATCCCCCCGACGATCGACAGCACGGTGCCGCACTCGGCCCGGGTCTGGAACTACATGCTGGGTGGCAAGGACAACTACCTCGTCGACCGTCAGGCGGGGGAGCGTATCCGTGAGATCTTCCCCGGTATGGTCGACATCGCCCGCCAGTCTCGGTACATGCTCGCCCGCGCGGTCCGGTACCTGGCCGGTGAGGGACAGCTCCGCCAGTTCCTGGACATCGGCACTGGGCTGCCCACCGTGGACAACACACACGAAGTCGCCCAGCGGTTGGCGCCGCAGTCACGGATCGTCTATGTGGACAACGACCCCTTGGTGCTGGTGCACGCTCAGGCGCTGCTCACCAGCACCCCTGAGGGAGCGACCGACTACATCGAGGCAGACGTACGCGACCCCGGCACCGTCTTGCGGATGGCCGCCAAGACGCTCGACTTCGGGCAGCCCACCGCGCTCCTGCTGATGGGTATCCTGGGCCTGGTCGGCGACTACGACGAGGCGCGGTCGATTGCGGACCGGTTGATGGCGGCCCTGCCCTCCGGCAGCTATCTGGCGCTCTACGACGGCACCGACACCGATCCGGCGTACGTCGAGGCCATCGGACGGTACAACGCGGGGAGCGGCGCCACGCCGTACACTCCTCGCAGCCCCGAGCAGATCGCCCGTTACTTCGACGGCCTGGAACTCGTGGAGCCTGGCATCGTGTCAGTGTCGCGGTGGCGGCCGGAGCCCAGCCCGTGGGGCGACCCGCCCCTGGTCGCCTGTGCCGGCGGAGTCGCGCGCAAGCCGTAGGACACGGTCAGACCGGCCGCGCGGGCATCATGTCCTCGCCTGCTCCGCCAGGCGACGCAATGGATTCACTGGGCCAGTGCTCCAGCAGGAAGTGGAGAGCGTCGAGGGCCCGCTCCCAGGACCTCTGCACTTCGCGGGAATGGCTGAATCCGCCGTTGGCCTCCAGGGTGATGTAGCCATGGAAGGTGCTGCGCAGCAGGCGGCCCGCGTCGGTCAGGTCCGGCTCGACCAGCCTGTATGCGCGCAGCATCGCGTGGGTCAGCTCGATGGTGCGGGCGTAGACGGTGGACTGGGCGAGGACGGCGGGGTCCAGTTGGACCGCCTGGGTCGCCGCGTAGCGGCCGGGGTGGGCCAGCGCGTAGTCCCGGTAGGCGTTGGCGAACGAGGCCATGGCGTCCTTCCCGGCCCGGCCCGCGACCGCCGCGGCGATGCGGTCGGCCAGCTCTCCCGCTGCCAGCAGCGCGACCCGTTCCCGCAGATCCTGAAGATTCCTGACGTGCGCGTACAGGCTCGCGTCCTTGACCCCGAAGCTCCGCGCCAGCGCGGACACGGTGATGTTCTCGAACCCGACGGCGTCCGCCAGGTCCGCGGCCGCCTCCGCCACGCGCTCGCCCGTCAGTCCCGCACGAGCCATCCGCCACCTCCACGCTTCCTAGAGATAATAGGTAGTTGCATAATAGTCCTAGGGATTGTAGCGTTCCGCGCCATGAAAGCAGTCAGTGAACAGGAAATCCGCGCGTCGTTCGTCAACTGCTCCAAGGGAGAGGCCAAGCGGCTGGCGCTCCCGCGAGGCCTGGCCGACCAGCGCTGGGACGACCTTGACTTCCTGGGATGGCGCGACCCCGGCGCGCCGGATCGCGGCTACCTCGTCACAGACCTCGGCGGCGAGGTCGTCGGCCTGGCGCTCCGCGTGGCCGCCCGGCAGCGCGGACATCTCCACCGCGGCATGTGCTCCGTGTGCCTGACCACGCACCCCGGCAGCGGCGTCTCTCTCATGACCGCCCGGCGGGCGGGTCAGGCCGGCCGGGACAGCAACTCGGTCGGCGTGTACGTGTGCAGCGACCTGGCCTGTTCCCTGTACGTGCGCGGCATGAAGATCCCGGAGCTGGGAGGGCGTCTCGAAGGGTCCCTGACGCTGGAGGAACAGATCGATCGCACCAGGGCCAGATTGTCCGCCTTCCTGGACAAGGTCATGGCGTGAATCGGACGTCTCGAACGTTCGCCCGTGGGCTGGGAGCTTGCCGAAACCCCAACGGAAAGAAGGGGCATGATGCGGCACAGCGGATGGGCCGACGAAGGGTACGGAGCGGCGCTGCGCATGGGCCTGCACGCCGCGGCCCGGCACAACGACCTCCCCGCCGGCTAGCGCGCAATTCGTCCGGTGGACACGCGATCAGGTCGTGTTCAGGTGGCCGGTGCGACGCTACGCGGTATGACCACCTCATACGAAAGGCCTGGGCACCATGCCGTGGGCCGCCGGATGCTCAACAAGGTTCCAGAGGTCACCATCTACTTCTGGATCATCAAGATCCTCTGCACCACCGTCGGGGAGACGGCGGCCGACTTCCTGAACGACAATCTCGGACTGGGCCTGACCTACACGTCCGTCGTCATGACCCTGCTGCTCGTGGTCGTCCTCGCCTTCCAGTTCTCGGTGAAGCGGTACGTGCCGGGCATCTACTGGCTCGCGGTCGTCCTGATCAGCGTTGTCGGCACCCTGGTCAGCGACAGCCTGACGGACAATCTCGGCGTTGCCCTGGAAACGACGACCGTCGTCTTCGCCGTGCTGCTGGCGCTCACCTTCGTAGCCTGGTACGCCAGCGAGAAGACGCTGTCCATCCACACCGTCTTCACGCTTCGGCGGGAGGCCTTCTACTGGCTGGCCGTCCTGTTCACCTTCGCGCTGGGCACCTCCGCGGGCGACCTGGTGGCCGAGCGGCTGGACGTGGGCTACTTGCTCAGCGCGGTCCTGTTCGGCGCGCTGATCGCCGTCGTGACCGCCGGTCACCTCTGGCTCCGGCTGGGCGCGGTCCTGGCGTTCTGGATCGCTTACGTGCTCACCCGTCCCTTCGGAGCTTCCATCGGCGACTACCTGTCGCAGGCCAAGGATGACGGCGGCCTCGACCTCGGCACGGTGACGACCAGTGGACTCTTCCTGGCCACGATCCTGTGCCTGGTCGTCTATCTGAGCATCACGCGGAAGGACGAAGCCGTACCGCGGCCGGCGGAAACGTCGTAACGCCTCCGCGCTGTGAACCGGCCCGGCCTTCAACCGGCCGGAAGCCTGACGACGAATCGTGCGCCGCTCGTGCCGGTGGCCAGATGGATGTCGCCGCCGGCCGCTCGGGCGAGACGCCGGGCGAGGGCGAGGCCCAGACCGGCTCCGTCGTGCCCGTCCTCGGGATCCGCGCGGCGACCCGGTTCGAAGACGGCCGCGCCGATGGATCCGGGAACCCCGGGCCCGTCATCGCTCACGGCCACCTCTATACCTCCCGTTACCTGCGCGCACTCGATCGTGATCGTCCGTACGGCGTAGCGGCGGGCATTGTCCAGCAGCGGCGCGAGGATGCGTTCGGCGACGGTAACGGAGACTCCGGCGGTGGTGGAGATGCCCCGGACGACGACATCGGGCGCGTCCGGGTGCTCCTCGGCGGCGCGCCGAGCCAGGCCACGTGCCACGTCGTCTACCGCGCAACGACCCGGGATCGGCGACGATCGGGCGCGGGCCTCCGACAGCAGGGTCTCGCAGATCTGCCGCATGGTCGCGGCGGCCGACGCGATCGCCGTGTAGGAGTTGTGTCGCCCTTCCGCGTCCCGGGGCCGGGCTGTCAGCCAGTCGGTCTCCGCGACGATGCGGGCCAGCGGGGTGCGCAACTCGTGCGAGAGCTCGGCGGACTGCTGTTGTTCGTGGCGCAGGACGGCGGCCAGGCGGTCGAGCAGTTCGTCGAGGTTGGCCGCGAGCGACGCGAGTTCGTCGGGACGGCCCGCCGCGCCGAACCGCTCGGCCGTGCCACGCTCGCTCCATCGCGCCGCCTGGGCGCTCATCTCGGCCACCGGACGAAGGGCCCGTCCGACGATCGCCCGGGTGACGAGGTAGACGACGCCGAGAAGCAGAAGCCCGAGAACCGCCGTGCCGGCGAGAGCCGCGCGCGCCGTGCTGCGATACGGATCGAGGCCGACCAAGGCGACGACGGTGCCGACCTGCCGTCCGTGGCCACGCGCGGCCAATACCGGCAGGGCGTAGAGCCGCGCCTGGTACGGCTCGGCGGTCTCCACGAACACGTCGCGGCGTCCCGCGAGCCGGTCGGCCTGTCGCTGCAGCCCCTCAGGGGCCTTGGGCCGTTCGATCGCCAGGCTGTCCCGGTAGATCCAGACGCCGATGTCCAGCGCACGATCGTCCGCGGGTTCGTGTACGAAGATCTCACCGTCCGGCCCTACCTCCAGAGTGGCCGCGACCGCCGCCGCGCGGGTGCGCAGCAGGTCGTCGGCCTGCTCGCCGAGACGCGCGGACAGGACGAGGTTGAAGGCTCCGGTGAGCAGTGCGACCCAGAGCGCTGCGGTGACCAGGGCGAGCAGCGCGAGGCGGCCACGCAGGGTTCCCGGTCGCGAGATGCGCCATGGCATGGTCGTGTGCGGCCGCCTCATGCGAAGCGGTAACCCACGCCTCGTACCGTGGCGATGCCCAGCGGGCTGTCGAGCTCACGCAGCTTGCGCCGCAGCCGGGCCAGGTACTGGTCCAGGGTGTTGTCGCTGACCTGGGCACCCTCGGGCCACGCCGCACGTAGCAGCACGCGCCTGCGCACCACGGCGCCGGGGGACGCCATCAAACAGGCCAGAAGGCGGAACTCGGTAGGAGTCAGGGAGGCCGGCACTCCCGCCACCTCCAGGTGATGCCGGACCGGGTCGAGCCGCAGCCCTTCCATCTCGATGGACGGCTCCCGCCCCGCTCTGCGCAGGGCCGCCCGCACCCGGGCCGCGAGCTCGGCTACGTGGAACGGTTTGCCCAGGTAGTCGTCGCCTCCCGCGGAGAAGCCGGAGAGCCGGTCGGTCAGGGTGTCGCGGGCGGTGAGGAAGACCACCGGGACGTCGATGCCCGCCGCCCGCATGGCCTGGCACACATCACGGCCGTCGGAGTCCGGCAGGCCGATGTCCAGGACCACCGCGTCCACACGATGATCCTGGACGGCTCGCAGCGCCTTGGCCCCATCAGGCGCGGTGAGCACCTCGAAATGCTCGTCGCGCAGGCCCCGGGCGAGGACGTCGCGGAGCCCGGCGTCGTCCTCGACCACCAGGACGCGGTAGACGGTCACCCGGCCAGTATCGCCCGCTTTCGCGGTGTCCCCATGCTGGTGACGGGCGGCGTTCAGGTTCGATAAAGGTTCGCGCCGTACGCGCCAGACCGCGTCTCCTCCGGACCTCCGCTCCTGTACGGCTCAGCCGCGGAGACCGGCGGCGAGAAAGCAGGCGGCATACTCTCCCGGCCGGCCCGGTGCGAGCGAGGCCAGGGCCGCGACCGCAGCCCTGGCTTCTGACCATGTCAGGTGAGAACCCTGTCAGGTGATATCCCTGCCAAGTGAGAGCAAGGGACACGACCCCAGTTCAGTTGTCGCCGCTCTGCTCGTTCCGCACGTCGCCGGCCTGGTCGGCGTGGCCGCCGCTGGAATCCTCCTTGCCGTTGTCGCTCGCCTCGCCGGCCTCCGGCTCGCCACTGTCAGCGGACTCCTTGTCCTCCGTGGACTCTCCGGACTCTCCGGACTCTCCGGACTCTCCGGACTCGGTGGACTCCGGGCCCCCGTTTCCCTCGGCTGTGTCCTGGCCGTCGGAATCGCCTTCCTGCTCCGTGCCGGGCTCGGACTCCGGCGCAGGCTCGGAGGTCGGCGCCGCCTTGACGGCAGGGGCCGGCGTGGCGGCGCCGGAGGCGAGAGCGTTGCCGGCGCCCACGCCGCCCAACGCGAGCACTGTGACGACGATCGCGGCGATCTTGGGTGTGATCTTCATAAGGCATTCCTTCAAGCGGTCTTTCCGGGACATCGACAGCCTGGACCGCGCCGGATGAGACGACCGTGTGCGTCAGATGTGAAGCAACATGAATGTCACGCTTTTGCCGTACTTGGTGACCTGGCGCTGAGCGCCGTTGGTGACGTCGTGCGTCGCAGTGAGAACTGGCCGCTGAGTCATGCGGGTGGGCGAAGCGGCAGTTCGATCGATACCCGTGCGCCCCCCTCCGGATGGTTGCCGGCTTCGGCCTTGCCGCCGTGGGCATGGGCGATGGAGGCCACGAGGGCAAGGCCCAGACCGGCTCCGCCCTGCTTGCGGGCACGCCCGGGATCGGCGCGGCGGAAGCGTTCGAACGCGTGGGGGAGGAACTCCGGCGGGAACCCGGGCCCCTTGTCGCGCACCTCGATCGCGGCTGTTCGCCGGCGGCTTTCCTGCCTGGCCCTCAGGTTGACCTCGATGACGCTCCCCTCGGGAGCGTGCCGCAGCGCGTTGTCGAGCAGTGCGAAGCTCGTGTCCGGCATCGGCGACGAAGCCGCGCTGGCGCGCCATGGCTCGCTGGAGCCGGTCCAACAAGGCGTTCATCGCCTGCCCGAGCGCGGCGACTTCGTCGCGGGTGCCCGGGACGTGCAGACGGGCACCGAGGTCGTGTTCGGTGATCTCCGTGAGCCGGCGGCGCATCCGAGTCACGGGTCCAGCCTCAGGTCACCCGCTTGCAGCAAGGTCGGCCGCTCACGGGCGCCGCGCCGGATCAGCGCCCGCAGCCGCGCGGACAACTCGACGAAGCTGAACGGCTTGGTCAGGTAGTCGTCCGCGCCCGCGTCCAGGCTCCGCATCATCGTCGATGAGCCGCTTCGGCCAGGGCCTGCCGCCGACAGGTGGCGAGGCGGCTACCAGGCGCCGACGACCTCCAGCAGGCGGTGGAGGTCGTCGGCGGCATCGGCGGTGGAGTAGGCCACGGTGGCGAGGAGCGCCGCGGTCGCGAACACGAGTCCGGGGTGGCGGCGAAGCGGCGGCGCGAGGAGGGCGGCGACACGGCGGGGAACCGGGCCGGCCCCGCTGAGTCCGCTGCGGCGGCCGAGGACGCCGAGGGTGGCGCCCGATACGCGGGTGCGGGCGGGGGCGTGGTGGGCGGCCAGGGCCGCCTTGCCGACGGTGCGGGCGACCCGGGCCCGGTCGCCTGTGGCGGTGGCGGCGCGTTCGTCGGCCCAGCGTTCGACGGTGTAGGTGACGGCGGTGGCGAGCGGGCGCAGTAGAGGATTGGCGGCTGCGCCCAGCCCCGTGAAGGCGACGAAGAGATAGTGGTGCGCCGCCAGATGGGCCCGCTCGTGGGCGAGCAGGATGTCATGCTCGCTCTCCTCCAACGCTTGAAGCATGCCGGTGGAGACGATGACGCGCCCCGGCAGTCCGGGCAGGGCGAAGGCGTCCGGAGTCTCGTCCTCGACGACGACGAGACCGTCGGGCGTGGACATGCACGCGGCCTCCTGGGCCGCCGCGGCGAGCGAGCGGGCCCGGCGCCACAGCACGCGCGCCGCCGCGAGTACGGCGCCGCCGAGCAGGAGGCCGGCGATCAAGGCGACGGACAGCTCGGCGGGGTCGTCACGCTGAGCGGCGCGAGCCGACCAGTGGCCGAGGTCCGCCAGCAGCGGGATGCGGATCACCCCGGTGACGGCCAGGAGGCCCAGGGAGATGGTGCTCGCCGCCGCCAGCACCACCGCGGAGGTGGTAAGCAGCCAGGTGGCGAGGCGGGGCTCGCAGCGTTCGGCCAGCAGCCGTGCGCCGAAAGGGGCGAGCAGGGACAGCAGCAGCGGGAGATAGACGGCAATGCGCATCCAGGCGCCCCTACCGGTCGGACTGTGGATCGGACCCGAGCAACTGGCGCAGCAGTTCGGCGTCCGCACTGGACAGGCCGTCGGCGAAGCGTGCCAGGACGGCCTCGCGGTCGGGCCGCTCCTCCAGGACGGTCCGCATGCGGCGGGCGGCGAAGCCGGGGTCGTCGGTGACGGGTGTGTAAGCGTAGGCCCGGCCACGGGGGCTGCGGGTGAGCAGTTGCTTGGCGTGCAGGCGGGTGAGGATCGTCACCACCGTGCTGTAGGTCAGCTCGCCGCCGAGGCGTTCGGTGACCTCGCCCGGGGTCAGCGCACTGTCAGCCTGTAACAGCAGGTCGAGGATCTCGGCCTCCCGCTCGCCGTTGGCCCGCTTCGGGCCCCGCTCCTGCGCGTTGGCACCCATGAGTTTGTCGTTCCCTCGGCTATCTTCTACAGTCGTGTAAAACTTCTACGGCGGTGTAAAAGCTGCCGCGCTCCAAGTGTGCCATGCGCCCATGCCCGCAGACAGCGCACGGCAGGAAAGGACCCAGGGGTGTCACAGGTGAGGGGCGCACCGCTGAGCGGCGAGGGCTCCACCTTCATCACTGAACCCGTCCACCGGCGCGGCTGGGCTGTTCAGCTGCTGGAACTACGGAAGGCCGCCATATGAAGATCACTTTTCTGATCCACAACGTCTACGGGATCGGCGGCACCATCCGCACCACGCTCAATCTCGCCGCCGCGCTCGCCGGGCGCCACGAGGTGACGATCGTCTCCCTGTTGCGCGATCGCGCCCGCCCCCGGTTCGCGATCGATCCGCGGGTGATGGTGATACCCCTGGTCGACCTGCGTGAGGACGCGGCCGACGCGGCGAATCCGCTGCTGCGCCGGCCTGCCGAGGTCTTCCCCGCCGCTGAGAAGCGGTACGGGCAGTACAGCAGGCTCACCGACCAGCGGGCCGAGCAGTACCTGCGCGCGTGCGACGCGGACGTGATCATCGGCACCCGGCCGGGCATCAACGTCTACCTGGCCCGCTTCGGCCCGCCATATGCTCTGCGCATCGCCCAGGAGCATCTCACCCACGACTCCCACAGCAAGAGGCTGCGCGCCGGCCTCGCACGCGCCTACCGCACCCTGGACGCGGTGGTCACCACCACCGAGGCGGACGCCGGCGTCTATCGGGCCAGGATGCGGCTGCCGGGTGTGCGGATCCTCGCAATGCCAAACAGCGTGCCCGACCCCGGTCTGCCGGCCGCCGACGGCACTGCCAAGGTCGTCGCCGCCGCCGGGCGCCTGGTCCCCGCCAAGCGGTTCGACCTGCTCATCGAGGCGTTCGCCGAGGTCGCCGGCGCACACCCCGACTGGTCGCTGCGCATCTACGGCGTGGGGACCGACAAGCGGCGCCTTCAGCAGTTGATCGACAGCCGAGGCCTGCGCGGGCACGCGAGCCTGATGGGCGCGGTCTCGCCCATCGAGGGTGCGTTCGCTCAGGCGTCGATCGTCGTGAGCGCCTCCGACGCCGAATCCTTCGGCATGACCCTGGTCGAGGCGATGCGCTGTGGCGTCCCGGTGGTCAGCACCGACTGCCCGCTCGGCCCCGCTGAGATCATCAACGATGGCGTCGACGGCCGCTTGGTGCCCGTGGGAGACCGGCAGGCGCTGGCCGGCGCGCTGCTCGGCCTGATCGCCGACGAGCCCACCCGCCGCCGCATGGGGGAGGCGGCCCGCATCGCCGCTCGCCGCTTCGATCCCGCCCCCATCGCCCGCGCCTACGAGGAACTGTTCACCGAACTGGCCGCCACGCGCCGCTCCCGCGACCGGCTGCGTCAGCGAGCTCGGTGGCGCAGCCGCTTGCGCCGGGCTCTGGGCAGCCTGCGGCGTGATCTGGGCGCCACCCTTGTGCGCCTTCCCGGCATGGCGGATGCCGTGCGCTCGCCCGACCACCCACCTCAGAGATGGATGCCATGAGTGCTATCAGTGTCAGCCAGGCCGTCGTGCTGGGAGTCGTGGAGGGGGTGACGGAGTTCCTTCCGGTCTCCTCCACCGGCCATCTCAAGATCACGGAAGGACTGATGGGCATCCCCGTCGACGACACGTCCGTGGTGGGCTTCACCGCCGTGATCCAGGTCGGCGCGATCGCCGCGGTGCTGGTCTACTTCTTCAAGGACATCGTGCGGATCGTCTCTGCCTGGGGCCGCGGCCTGGCGAACCGCGCGGAGCGCGACAATCATGACTACAGGTTCGCCTGGTGGGTCATCTACTCCACCGTCCCGATCGTGGCCGTGGGTCTTGCCGCCAAACCGTTGATCGAGGGCCCGCTGGCCTCGCTGTGGGTGGTGGCCGGCTCGCTGATCGCCGGTAGCGGCGTGATGTGGGTAGCCGATCGGATGGGCCGTCACAAGCGCGGTGAGGAGGACACCTCCCTCAAGGACGCGATGCTGGTGGGCTGCTCGCAGATCCTCGCCCTGCTCTTCCCCGGCTTCTCCCGCTCGGGTGCGACGATGTCCACCGCCCTGATCCTGGACCTCGACCGGGTGGCGGCGACGAGGCTCTCCTTCTTCCTCGGCATTCCCGCGCTGACTGGTGCGGGCCTGTACGAACTCAAAGACGCCGCCGGCGCCGGGGTCGGCGCCGCGCCGCTCATCGTGGGCACGACCGCGTCCTTCGTCGTCGCCTACGCCTCCATCGCGTGGCTGCTGAAGTTCGTCGCCCGGCACTCCTTCAACGCCTTCGTCATGTACCGGATCATCATCGGAACGCTGCTCTTCGCTCTGCTGGGCACCGGAGTCCTCACCGCCTGACCATCCCGGTCACCGTTGGGTGCGAGCGTCGGCGGGCGTCCAAAGCGATCCAAGAGGGCGGTTATGCTTCCGCGTGGCCGCGAGCCCTGACGTGTATCCCCAACCGGGCCGGCTTCATGCCTTCGCAGGTTGCCGGTCGCGGAGAGGATGTGATCGCCATGCTGCTGCCGTCCAGCCCCGCGTGTGTGCTGGTGCAGATGGAGGCAAGGACCACCAGCGATGCTCCTCCCTTTCGCCGCATGCGCCGTCATTCGCTGGGGCCCGTCGCGATGGCCACGATCGAGTCGGTTCCGCAGAGGGTGCGCGCACTCCTCCACGAGGTTCCCGCCACGGCCGAGGAGGGCGTGCAGCTCCATCTCGTTCACGCTGGTCGCCTCGCCGTTGAGCAAGGTCGCGGCGCGACGGTGGCGAGCGCGGGGGAGGTGCTGTTCTACGACGCGGCGCGGCCGTTCCGGTTCGACTACCCGGACCCGTTCTCGGTGTCGATCGTGCAGATGCCCAAACGCCTTCTCGGGTTCGACTCGTCCCGGCTGGCCGCGCTCGCAAGCCGTCCGGTGGGGGCCCGATCGGGTATCGGATCCGTGCTCGGAGCTCTCCTGTCTCGCACCGCTCAAGCCGAGCCGGACCTCGACCCGATCGGCCGTGAGGCGGTAGCGGCGGCCATAGTCGACGTGGTCGCGCTGCTGGGAGACTCGGAACTCGGGCGCACTTCACCTGCTGAAGTGCACCAGCGGGGGCTCGCCGCCGCCGCGAACGAGTACATTCGCTCGCACCTCGCCGACCCTCTGCTCGGTCCGGACATGATCGCGCGAGAGCTCGCCGTTTCCCTCAGAACGTTGCACGCGGTGTTCGAAGCCGAACCCGACACCGTCGCGCGCACGATTGCGAAGCTGAGGCTGGGAGCCGTACGCCGCGACCTCGCCGACACGTCTTTCAGTCATCTTCCGGTGGGCGCGATCGCCCGCAGCTGGGGATTCACCAGCGGCGCTCACTTCAGCAGGTCGTTCAGGCAGGCTTTCGGCATCTCTCCGACGGAATGGCGAAGAGCCGACCTCGGCCAGAACCGATGAGCTACGGGCAGTTCGGCGCGGCGCCGGATTCTCCTCCCCGAAAAGGCGCGCTCGAAGCGGTGGCCGACGGCTTCGTCGAGGCGATCCGGGCGGTCGATGCCGAAATCTCGTTTTTGGACCGGCAACGGTTGTCGGCGACCGCGGACGCCCTCATCGCGGCCTGCGCGGAGGCCGGGAGCCGACCGAGATCGCTGAGCCGCCCAAGCGAAGTGAGAGACCGCGCGCGGCTGCACGTCTCAGCACATCTGCGAGAACCGGGGTTGAGCGTCGAGGGCGTCGCGCGGCACCTTGGCATCAGCGTTCGTGCGCTACATCTGGCGTTCGCGACCGAGCCGGAAACGATCGGGGCTCTGATCCGGCGGCTCCGGCTCGAGCGCGCCCGCGACGATCTCTTTACCGAGCAGAATGAGCGCGGACTCGTCGGAACGGTGAGCCGGCGTTGGGGGTTCGGCAGTGCCGCGAGCTTCGCTCGCGCGTTCCGCCGAGAGTACGGCTGTTCGCCACTCCAGTGGCGACGCTCGAAAGCCGAGTCCGATCCGGCGGTCGGGACGCGCAATCGGCGATTATCGCTCCGGAGAGGTTCATGAGCCACGCCGAAGCCGTTCCCACCTGGGAGAGCGCACTCATTGACTGTGAGCGCAGCGCCTCGATGCGATTCGCGCACCGCGTTGGTCGTGGAGGGGTGATTCCACAATGCTGGCAGGCGTGGCCCTCCCTTCATCTCCGCAAAGGGGGGCACGGCTCCGGCCTCACTGAGACCGAAAGGACCGCGGCCTCGCGCGTCCGGCCTGAGGGGCCCAACAGCTTTACCCGACGCATCAGAAGAAAGAGAGATATCTGTGTCCGCGACTCCCACCATCGTGCTCGTGCACGGTGCCTTCGCCGACGCCGCCAGTTGGGCGCCCGTGACGCTGCGGCTGCTCGACCAGGGCTACAAGGTCCTCGTACCACCCGTCTTCAACCGCAGCCTGTCCGGCGACTCGGCTTACATCAAGTCGTTCGTCGAGCAGATCGACGGGCCGGTCATCCTCGCCGGCCACTCCTACGGGGGCGCCGTCATCACGGTCGCCGGTGTCGCCGAGAACGTCGTCGGTCTCGTCTACGTGTCCGGCTACGCCCTGGAAGAGGGCGAGAGCCTGGGACAGCTGCAGGGCGGATTCCCGGACTCCGAGCTCGCGGCGAATCTCGTCTACTCCCCGTACCCGATCGAGGGCGGCGAGCCGGGCACGGATGTGTCGGTGAAGATCGACGCGTTCCCCGCCGTGTTCGCCGCCGGTGTCGGCGCTGACGAGGCGAAGGTGTTCGCGGTGTCGCAGCGGCCTCTGTCGGCGATCGCGTTCGGGGAGCCCGCATCGGTGGCCGCGTGGAAGACCAAGCCGGGCTGGGGGATCGTCTCCAGCGCCGACCGCACTATCAACCCCGAGGTCGAGCGCTTCGGTTACAAGCGGGCGGGGCTGCGGAAGGTGATCGAGATCGATGCCCCTCACCTGGTGATGCAGACCCACCCGGCCGAGGTGGCCGCGTTCATCACCGACGCGATCGCCGAACTCGGCTGACCCGGCTGATCCGTCCAACGCGGCACATCGACAAGAGACAGAGGTACGACCATGGCAGGAAACCCCTTGGGCATCTCGCTTGAGAAGGCGGCGCAGGAGTTCGTCGACGCGACCTCGGAGCCCCCGTTCCTCTACCAGCTCGCTCCGGAGGAGGGCCGCAAGGCCGTCGACGGGGTGCAGGACAGCCCGATCTTCAAGCCTGAGATCGACGAGGAGTGGATCATCGTCGAAGGCGGCCCCACCGGTTCGGTGAAGGTCCGCATCGTCAAGCCCAAGGGCACCGTCGGAACCCTCCCGGTGATCATCTACGCCCACGGAGCGGGCTGGGTGTTCGGTGACGCGCACACCCATGACCGCCTCGTGCGCGACCTGGCCGTCGGCGCGAACGCGGCCGTGGTCTTTCCCGAGTACGACCGCTCCCCGGAGGTGCGCTACCCGGTCGCGAACGAGCAGTCGTACCGCGTCGCCCAGTGGGTCACCACCGATGGCGCCGGGAAGGGGCTGGACTCTTCGAAGATCGCTATTGCCGGTGACTCGGTCGGCGGCAACATGGCCATCGCTTTGACGCTCATGGCGAAAGAGCGGGGTGATGTCTCGTTCGTGCAGCAGGTGCTGTTCTACCCGGTGACCGACGCCAACTTCGACACCCCTTCGTACACGGAGTTCGCCCAGGGGTACTTCCTCACCCGCGAGGGGATGAAGTGGTTCTGGGATCAGTACACCACCAGTGAGCAGGACCGCGCGCGGATCACGGCCTCGCCGCTGCGCGCCACCGCCGAGCAGTTGACCGGGCTGCCGCCCGCGCTGATCATCAACGCGGAGGCCGACGTCTTGCGGGACGAGGGGGAGGCGTTCGCGGGCAAGCTGCGTGAGGCGGGCGTTCCGGTCACGCAGGTCCGGTACGCGGCGATCATCCACGACTTCGTGATGGTCAACTCCATGCACGACACTCACGCGGCCAAAGCCGCCGTCGCGCAGGCCGTCGCCGTACTGAAGGAAGCCCTGCACGGCTGAGTCAGCCGGCACCATCGGCGGTCGAGAAAACTCCGCGCCACCTGCGTCCTGGCCGTGACCGACCTCATGGCCGTGGGCGCGCTGGCGGCCCCGCGCAACCACGGACTCTCCGTACCAGCCGATGTGTCGCTCGCCCGATTCGATGACATTCCCCTGGTCCAGGACCTCAGCCCGCCGCTGACCACGGTCGCCCTCCCGCTGGAGGACCTGGGCAGACGCGCGCTGGCGATTACCATGCGGCCAGGCAGCACCCTCCGCAGCCGGGTCGAAGGCGTCCAGGGCGAGGTCGTCCTGCGCGCGAGCACCGCACCTCCTCCGCCGAAAGGATGTCCGTGAACCTGAACTCCCTGACTGTGGACCGTGTGGAAACCTACGCGGTCGCCCTGCCCACCCTGCGATCCTTCGGCGTCTCCGGCGGCTCGGTCGCCGTCGCCGGGCGCCCGAGCATCCGCGTCCTGGTCAAGGTGAGCGCCGACGGCGTGCACGGCTGGGGCGAGGCGACTCCGATCCCCGCCTGGACGTACGAGACGGCCGAGTCGATCGTCACGACCATCGACCGCTATCTCGCGCCGGCCATCCTCGGCCACCCCGCCTGGGATCTGGACGGCGTCACCCGGCTGTTCGACCGGGCCGTCAACCGCGGGTTCTCCATCGGCGCGCCGCTGGCCAAGTGCGCCGTCGACGTCGCCCTGCACGACCTCCTGGGCCGGGCGGCGGGCGTGCCCGTCGGGGTGCTCTGGGGCCAGCGCCGGGCCGAGGAGATCCAGCTCGCCTGGATCGTGTCCGGCCAGACCCCCGTCGAGGTGGCCGAGGCCGTGGCGGAGGGGAAGGAGGCGGGCTACCGCGCGTTCAAGGTCAAGATCGGACTACACGACGAGGAGACCGACCTGTCGGTGGTGGCCGCCGTCCGGGACAGCGCTCCCGAGGCGCCGCTGTGGGTCGACGCGAACCAGGGCTACACCTGCGACGCCGCGCTGCGGCTGGCCGGACGGCTGCTCGACCTCGGGGTGACCGCGTTCGAACAGCCGCTGCCCGCGAACGACGTGGCCGGGCTGCGCAGGCTCCGCGGCTCCTCGCCCCTGCCCGTGGCGCTCGACGAGAGCCTGCGCCACCCCACCGACCTGGCCACCTTCGTCAAGCTCGGGGCGATCGACGTGGCCATCGCCAAGGTCCAGCGCAGCGGCGGGCTCACCCTGTCGCGGCGGCTGTGCCAGCTCGCCGAGGACTCGGGGGTCCGGCTCATGGGCTCCGGCCTGACCGACTCCGACCTCGGCCTGGCCGCGTCGCTGCACCTGTTCGCGGCCCATGGGATCACCGGCCCGGTAGACCTCAACGGGAGGCAGTTCATCGCCTCGCCGTACGCCTCGGGGACGACCGTCAAGCTGGCGGCCGGCGTCGCCGAGGTCCCCACCAGCCCCGGCCTGGGTGTCGAGGTGGACGAGTCGGTCGTCCGCGAGCTCGCGGTGAACGTCCTCGAACGACGCGACTGAGAACATGCGATATCCCGGACTGAGAAGCCGCCGATCGACGATCGGGGAAGGGGAAGCCCTCGGCGGCGGCGAACTGGTGGGAGATCGCCGTGCTGTACGGCTTCACGAGCTGACCTGACGGTTCGCCGCCGGGGGAAGCCCCGCGGGGATCCGTTCTCCTCGCGGGCCGGTGACCAGTGCGAGCATCCCGGTCACCAGCGTGGCGACGACGACGATCACGGCCGCGCCCTTCTCCCCGGCGGCCGCACCGATGAGGGCGAGAACCGCTCCCGCGACGGTCAGCGTCTGGAGGCCGCGCGTCAGCCGGCGGGTCGCGGGGCGCATCATCGCGCCGAGTACGACGACGAGCAGACAGCCCCAGATCAGGCCCGCTATGTACTCGTCCCCGGCCTCCAGCCGGGACAGCGCATGCCGTACGGCAGGCGGCCCGGCGTTGAGAGGGACGATGCCGGGCATCTGGTCGGGGAGGAGCAGGAACGCGCCGTAGCCCAGGAGGGCGACCACCGCCGCGCAGACGGCGCCGGCGCAGAGCGCGGTCATGACGGCCTGCCTGGCGCTGCGCGTCCGCCGGGCGACGACGACCATCGCCGCTCCCGGCGCGCCGGCCACGACGAGGAGCAGCCAGAGGCCGTGTCCCGGCAGGCCGTCCGCGAGCGGCGGCAGGACGCGCTCGAAGGGCAGGACCAGGAAGCACGCCAGGCCGGCGACGAGACCCGCGCCGATGCCGGACAGCAGGCAGGCGGGGCCGGCCGTCGAGCCGCGGGCCGTCATGGCCAGCGTCACGACGGTGTAGAGCACCAGCGTGATCATGCCGGGCAGAAGGCCGTCGCCCGGTCCCAGGAGCTGCGGTCCCTGGTGGTCCATGACGGAAATTACCAGGTAGCCGCACGTCAGGGCGTACCCGGCGGCTCGCACCGCACGGGATGTCCGGGACCGTCCCACCGGGCCGAGCAGGCCCGGCCTGCCGCCCCGCCAGGCGAGCGCCGCGAGGATCACCACCAGGGCGATGATCTCGAATCGGGCGCCGGGATAGGTGACGCCGCCCGCCAGCACCAGCGTCACCGCGGCGGCCGTCGCCGCCAGGTGGCCCAGAGCGCGCAGCGCCGCCGGCTGCACCAGTGCCACCCGCACGCAGCCGAGGGCGAAGCCCAGACGGGCCCGTCCTCCCTCGACCTGGAGGAACTCGGCCCGCATGGCCTGGCCCCAGCCCCGCCTGGCGGCGGGGAGGAGCCGGACGGCCAGGGCGACCAGCGCCCCCGCCATGTCGCGTCGCGGCCGGCTCACCAGGCGCTCCGCAGCTCGCCCCGGACGCCGGGTCTGTCCCGCTGGACCGCTTCCTCGGGATGACGGCCGGGCTCGGCGGCGACATGTGCGGCCAGCGCCAGGCCACTCCCCGTGAGCCGGTACAGATGCCGGGGAGGCCGGCCCACGGGCGGATCGGCCTCCCACGAGGCCTCCAGCAGCCCCCGGTCGGTCAGCCGCATCAAGATCGGGTACAGCGAGCCGGCCTTGAGCCCGACCTGCTGGCCGAGCTCGTAGCCGTAACGCCAGGTGGAGGGGTCGGCCGCCAGGGCGGCCAGGACTCTCACCGTCTGCGGGGAAGGTCGCCTTGTCCGGGTCACCGGATAACTCTATCTAGGTAGACTTTTTCCTGACAAGGTCGCCAGGTCTTGTGATGCCCTCCGGGTATCAGGCGTGCTCCGGCCGCAGACGCGGCGGGCTTTCCAGACTCCGATGTGGCCCGTCCTGGAAAAGGCAAAAGTTCGGTGCGGTGCCGGGAAACCTGCCTTCCCCTCGTGTCCTGCGGTGAGTGGGTTCGTCCGCTTCGGAAACACCCCGGTTTGGTAGACCCATGAGGGGGGGTCATGGCCATGGACCTACGTCAGGGCCTGTTGGACGCGTGGCGGCAGATAGCCACATTCGTGCCCAAGTTCGTCGGCTTCATCGTCGTACTGATCATCGGCTGGCTGGTGGCCAAGCTGCTGGAGAAGGTGGTCGACAAGCTCTTGGAGCGGGTCGGCTTCGACCGGGCGGTGGAACGCAGTGGGGTGGGCCGGATGCTGGAGCGGACCCGTTATGACGCCAGCAGCCTCATCGCCAGGCTCGTCTACTACGCCGTCCTGCTGTTCACGCTTCAACTGGGCTTCGGGCTGTTCGGCCCCAACCCGGTCTCCAACCTGCTGGCCGCGGTGGTCGGCTGGCTGCCCAAGGCGATCGTCGCGATCATCATCCTGGTGGTGGCGGGGGCGATCGCGCGTGCGGTCAACGATCTGGTCAGCGGGGCGCTCGGGGGCACGCGTTACGGCCGGTGGCTGGCCACCGCCGCGTCGGTGTTCATCTGGGCGCTGGGCATCATCGCCGCGCTCAACCAGATGGGCATCGCGACCACCGTCACGACTCCCGTCCTGATCACCGTTCTCGCCACCCTGGGCGCGATCCTCGCCATCGGTCTCGGAGGCGGCCTGGTGCGTCCGATGGAGCAGCGCTGGGAACGCTGGCTGAGGACGGCGGAGGCCCAGACGCCCGAGATGAAGGTGCAGGCGGAGGCCTACTACCGGGGGCGGCAGGACGCCAGGCAGGCGCGGGCGGCGGAGCCGCAGGCCGGGACGGCCAAGTCGGTGCCGCCCGAATGAGGCCGCCGGCTCACGCCGGCAGTTCGTCAGTGAGGAAGCCCGACTCGCGTGCGAGCCAGCAGATCGCCGTCAGCCGGATCTCCGCGAAGTCGCCGTCACCGGCGTACGTCCAGCCGGTTTCGCGAAGTTCGTCCAGGAAGCCCAGGAGGTAGTCGCCCAGCGCCTCCCGGTCCAGCGTGATCGCGTCTCGCACGGCGGCGGCGTGCTGGTCGACCGCCGCGAGCAGCCCCGGATCGCCGGAGGCCCGGACGAGCTGGGCCCCCATCGTCTCATCGAGCCACGTTAAAGGGGAGGTCGACCAATCCTCATCGAACACCATCGGTCCACCATAACCTCCCCCTCAAATCACCTGTCACCGGCCAGGTGGGAGGTGGCCCAGGCGGCCAGCGCACGGGCGCAGCCCGCCACGGACTCCCGCCAACTCCTGGCCGCGCCGTCTCCCGCGTCGTCGCTGACGTGTTTGACGAGACGGATGGGGACTCCAGCCTGGCTCGCGACGGAGGCCAGGGCGTACCCTTCCATGTCGACCAGATCGGCGCGTGCGGCGAGCCGGTCCCGCGATGCCTCGTCGGAGACGAAGACATCCCCGGTGGCGAGGACGGGGCCGCCGGGGGACAGCGTCAACGGCGCCCCGTAGGTCTCCCCGGTGAGGCCGCGCAGCATGTCCGTGTCCAGATCGTGCTGGAGCACCGTGCCGACCTCATGGGTGCCGGACCAGCCGGGCCGAAGCGCCCCGGCCGTGCCGAGGTTGATCACCGACGAGGGCAGGGGGCCCCGGCCCAGGACGGTCGCGAGCGAGGACGCCGCGTTCACCTTGCCCATGCCCGTCAGCAGCACCGGCAGGCCGAGGTCCACAAAGCGGTCCAAGAACTGGGCCTCCTCCTTGACGGCGAGCACGAGGAGGGGCCGGTCGGGGGTGACTATGCCAGTTAGGTCCATGAGCGCACACATTAGATCCATCGTCGCTCGCGGCGCACGGGGCACTGCCCCGGGCTCAGGCCGTGAGAAGGCCGACGCCGAGGGCGATGACGCCCACGGCCAGCGAGGCGGCGCCGAGCCACAGGATCGCGATGAAGCGGTTCGGCCCCGTGACCTCACGCCCGGCGGATGAGGCGAAGAACCCCCGGACATCAGAACGGCCGCCACCGGCATCGGGGGGTCTCCCTTTCCTCACTGTCTAGTTACGATATGCCAGTGACGATAGATGCGACCGCCATCACTAGTCAACAGACTTTTGATAGTTACGTGGCCGAGTTCGCCGCGCTCGCCCTCCGGCTGGTGAACGACCTGGCCACCGAACGCGCGCACGGCCAGCACGTCGAGCCGCCGAGCCCCGGGACCGATCAGCTGGAGGTGATCCGGCGTGCGCTGTCGGCACATGACGGCCTCCACGCGGCGGCCTTCGGCCCCGACGGCGCCGCAGTGCTGGCGGCCGCGGTGCGACGGCTCCGGGCCGCGATCGACGCGTGTGTGGACGGCGACGTCCTGGGCGCCGCCGACGTGCTGAACGATCTGCTCGCGGCGCACCACGCCATGCCGAATCTTCACGGCCGGCCCGGACTCCCGCTGGTGCTGGCCTTCCACGCGGTCGGCCAGGGCCCGGTGGACTCGTACATCGCCGACATGGCCACGAGCATCGCGATGATCATCGGCGCGGGTCGTGGCGCCAGGCTCGGCAGGTGCTCGGCCAACGAGTGCGATCGGGTCTTCTACGACACCACCCGCAACGCCTCGCGGCGGTTCTGCGATCTGTCCTGCCAGAACCGCGCCAAGGCGACCGCCTACCGGGCCCGGCGCTCCCGCGACCGCTGAGTCGTGGCCCGCCCCCGGCGCCGGTGCGTGCCGCGTCAGAACGTCCCGAGGGTCACGGGCAGGGACGTCAGGCGCCAGCCACCGGGGTCGGGCGCGCGCATCCCCTCCAGGGAAATGTCCTCAGGGGACACGGCGAGCGCGAGGCCGGGGAAGCGGCGCAGCAGTGCCGTGAGCGCGACCTCGGTCTGCGCGCGGGCCAGCGAGGCCCCGAGACAGAAGTGCGGGCCGTGGGCGAATCCGAGATGTCCCGGCGATGCCAACGGCCGGGTGATGTCCAGCCGTTCGGGGTCGGCGAACGCGCGCGGGTCGCGGTTGGCGGAGGCGATCGCGACGGTGACGGGTTCGCCCTTGCGGACCAGCACGCCCCCCACCTCGGCATCCTCCCGCGCGTAGCGGGGGATGGTCAGCAGTTGCGGTCCGCACCAGCGCATCAGCTCGTCGACGGCGCGGGGCATGAGGCCGCCGTCGTCGCGCAGCGCGTCGAGCTGCCCGGGGTGGGCGAGCAGGACCGCCACGGCGTTGGCGATGAGGTGCGTGGGCGTCTGCCCCGCGAGGACGAGGTGCCAGACCAGCGTGACCATCTCGGCGTCGCCGAGCCGGTCCCCGTCTTCGGCTTGGGCGCGGATGAGGTCGGAGAGCAGGTCGTCGCCGGGCTCGGCCCTCCGGCGCGCCACCGCCGCCTTGGCGCCCTCCATGATGCCCGGGATGGCCTCGGCGAACCCCTGGCCCCATCCCGCCGCGACGGCCGCGCCGTACTCCCGCCATCGCGGGCGGTCGGAATCGGGAATGCCGACCAGCTCGCAGATCACCTCGATCGGCAGCGGCCGCGCGAAGTGCCGCAGCAGGTCCACCGAGCCGCCCTCGGCGTGGTCCGGCAGGTCGTCGAGCAGGCTCTCCACGATCGGCTCGACCCGTGGCCTGAACTCGGCGGCGCGGCGCGCGGAGAACGCGGGCGACACCAGCCCGCGCAGCCGCGTGTGCTCCGGCCCGTCCATCTCCGCCATGGTCCGCATGTACGGCAGGCAGTCGTCGGGTACGGCGGGTCGCATGAAGCTGGCGGCGTTGAGCTCGAACCGAGGGTCGCTCAGCATCGCCCTGGCCTCCTCGTGCCGCGTCACGGCCCACATCGGGCCGAAACCCGGGGAGAGGAGCCGCGCCAGCGGGGAGCGCTCGCGGGCCCGCCCGTACGCGGTGAAGGGGTCGCGCAGCACGTCGGCGCCGGTCAGGTCGATCTCGGGGACGTCGCTGCTGGGGCCGGTCATGAACACTCCACGTCTCGGACGGCATTTCGGATGGTGCTAACAGATGATCTCATCATTTGAATGGTCACGATATCTTGAGCTCGGGACCGATCGCAACGAGGAGGACGATGGGCCGGCTCACCCGGGCGGAGCTGCAGGAGCGCAACCGCGCAAAGGTGCTGGCCGCGGCCAGGGACGAGTTCAGCGAGCACGGCTTCCGAGACGCGAAGATCGACAGCATCGCCGAGCGCGCGGAGCTCACCCGCGGCGCGGTCTACTCCAACTTCCCCGGCAAGCGGGCGCTCTACTTCGCCGTGCTGGCCGACCTGGCCGAGCGTGCGTCCGAGCGGGCACTCGCCGAATCTTCCGAGCCCGGCCGTACCGCCCGGGAGGCGCTCGGCGCGCTGGCTCGATCGTGGGTCGCCCGGCTCCCGCTCGCCACCGACGAGAAGCACGGCTCGGGCCGGCTCGGCGTGGACCTGATCCCCGAAGTCCTCGCCGACGAGCGGATGCGGCGACCGTTCGCGCAGTTGATGAGGCTCGACGCGATCCTGCTCGGGCTGGCCATGGAGCGCCTGTCGCCGCCCAAGACGCCCGATGGCCGCCTCGTGCGCGTGGCCGAGACGGCGCTCACCACCTTGTACGGCGCGAGCCAGATGGCGGCCGCCGCGCCGGGCTTCATCGAGCCCTTCAACGTCGTCAGCGCCTGTGAGCGGCTCGCGGACCTCGACCTGGGGGACCGGTGGCCACCCCCGCCCATCGTCCCGCAGGCGCGACCGGCCGACGATCCGTGGTCTCCGCCGCCCGCGGTGGACCTGATCCGGGGGGAGGCCGCGCGGCTCACGGGCGACGGCGTGGTGGTGGTCCTCGGGACGCACCGGCTCTCCGCCGCCGAGGAGGCGGTGCGGGGCGCGCCGCCCGGCGCCACGGTCACCGCCGTCCTCGTCACCGGCGCTCCCGGCGAGCTGGTGCCTCTGGCGCGGCTGACCATCGCCGACCTGTGCGTCGGCCTGCGCCAGGCCTTCCCCCGGTGGGCGTGGCCGCGCCTGCAACTGGTCTGCGACGAGTCGGGCGCCCTCGCCGCGGCGGCCGGCGTGCCCGCCGTCAGCGACGCCACCGAGACGGCCGTCCGCATCGAGTCGGGCCGGATCGTCACCCGCGCCGACGGCTACGGCGCCTGCCACGCGGCCGCGTCGGCCACGTCATCCGGTGGGTCCGCACCGGCCGACATGTCGCGGGTGTGGCGCCGTACCTGAAAACCGGCCCTGAAACCAGCCCTGAAAACCGGTGGGGGAGGGTATGGCAGGGGCCGGTGGTGTGCGCCGTTTATGTGGTGTTGTGCGCGGTGTTATATGCGTGCGCCGGAGCTCGCCGGGCTGGCGATACGGCCCAGCCAGTCTCGTAGCAGGGCGGTCTCCGCGTCGTTGAGAACTGTCGGCGCGTCCTCCAGCGTGGAGGCGAGCGCGATCGCGGCGGACGCCGTGGTGACCTCTCCGCCGCTGGACACGGGGCTCGTGCTACCGGTCGTGATCGAGTCGAGGATCGCGTCGCGCACTCTCGTGGACAGCCCCGGGTCGACCGCGTCCTCCGGCTGGGTGATCAAGGTGAGGATCACGCCGCTGCTGGCCGCGAGCACCTCGGCGGCGGCGTCGGCCGGCGTGACCGCCAGGCGGCCCTGTCGCGCGGCGGGCGCCAACGCCTGCAGCAACATGGCCTCCACCTCCGCCACGACGCCGCAGCGCTTGCCGCGCTCGACTCGGCCGTAGATGTGCGCGTAGGACGCCGGATGCTGGAGCCCGAACTCGACGTGGATGTCCCAGCCCTGCCGGATCTCCTCGATGGGGTCCGCCGACGCCGAGGCCTGATCGCGGCGGGCCGCCAGGAACTGGCGGAACCCGTGGCTCACGACCGCGTCGAGCAGGCCTTCCTTGCTGCCGAAGTGGTGATACAGCGTCGGCGCCTGCACGCCGGCGAGATCGCAGACGGCGCGTGTGGACACGTCGCCCCCGCCGGCCTTCTCCAGCAACTGGACGCCGGCGAGCAGCAACCGGTCGCGGACGGGGATCTCACGTTGATCGCGTACCATACCGCTACACTAACACCTATAGCATAGGTAGGCATTCCTGGAGGGCGTCGAACGCCCCGAGCGCGCAAATCATGCGCTATAGGGTGTCATGTAGCGTGGATAGCATTGCTATATGTCATGGTTTGTCGCGATAAGTCTGGTAGGAGGCTGATGGCGGCGGGTAGCGTTGCCGAGGTAAAGGGGGGTCAGCATGCTCACTGCGTGGGATGTAAAAGATCGACTGTATAACTCGCTGAACGAACACGATCTGCACCGAATGCTGGAGTATTACAGGGCGGACGCCGTTCTGGTGACCCCGGTGGGCGTGGCGGAGGGTCTTGAGCAGATCGCCTGGTTCTACGAGCAGTACTTCAAGGCTTTCGCCGATCTGCGGGTCACGACCTGGTACAAGGTCGCCTGCGCCGATCCCGCGGTCACCGAATGGACGCTCACCGGCACTCATAGCGGGCCCCTTCTTCTCCCCGGCGGGGACGTGGTCGAGGGAACCGGCAGACATATCGCCGTCCGCGGATCCTGCGCGGCCCACGTCGAGAACGGCAAGATCACCACGCACAGGGAGTACTACGACCAGCTGGAGCTGTACAGCCAGTTGGGGTTCCGGATCGAACCGATCGGGCCTGAGTGACGTCTCAGCGGTGTGAGGATTCTCTCCCTGTTCGGCATCGCCGTCACCGTGGCAGCCGTATGCGCGGCAGCCGTACTGGTCACGCGATCCGCTGACGGGTCGCGCTCTCTGCCGGCGTCGTGCCCGGAACGCTGGGGCGGTGCGGACACCGGCGGCTGGGTGCCCGAAGCCGCGGAGGTCGACGGGGCCGAGGAGTCGCTCGTGCCCGGCGAGCCGGGCGTGGACAACGACCTGCTCCAGGCGGACCTCGACGACCGTGTCCGGGATCAGACGGTCCGTTTCGCCCCGCCAGCCCAATAGCCCCGCGGGCCCCCCGGTAGCCGGCTGCCGCGACACCGCTCGCCCTCCTCACCGCCCTCCGGGAACCGCCGCGCGCTGAGCGGACGCCGAGGCTTTGAGCGGGCATTGAGGAACGTCCGGTAGACCAGGAGTCATGGAACGGCCCCCCAGTCCCATGGCCAAGGTGCTCGTCGTCGACGACGAGCCGAACATCCGCGCCCTGCTCTCGCAGACGTTGCGCCTGGTGTCCTTCGACGTGAGAACGGCCGAGAGCGGGTCGCGGGCGCTGACCGTGGCCAGGGAGTTCGAGCCCGACATCGTGGTCCTCGACGTGATGCTGCCCGATCTCGACGGGTTCGAGGTGGCGCGGCGGCTCGGCGAGGTGCCGGTGCTGTTCCTGACCGCGCGGGACACGGTCGAGGACCGGGTCCAGGGGCTCAGCATCGGCGCGGACGACTACGTCGCCAAGCCGTTCAGCCTGGAGGAGGTCGTGTTGCGGATCAGGGCCATCCTGCGCCGCAGCCGGGTGGCGGAGCCGCACAACGGCAACCTGCTCACCTATGCCGACCTGCGGCTGGACCCGGACGCGCACGAGGTGCGGCGGGCCGGGGAACTGGTGGACCTGTCGCCGACGGAGTTCAACCTGCTGGCCTACCTGCTCGCCAACGCCGGGCGGGTGGTGAGCAAGGCGCAGATCCTGGACAGCGTGTGGCGGTACGACTTCGACGGCGACTCCAGCATCGTCGAGTCCTACGTCTACTACCTGCGCAAGAAGATCGACAAGTGGGATCCGCCGCTGATCCATACCGTGCGCGGGGTCGGCTACACGTTGCGGCTGCCGCGCGGGGGCGACGCGTGAGGGGGCCGGACCAGTGGACGGTCCGCACGCGGCTGGTGGTCGCCGCGGTGGCGCTGACCGGCGTCGCGCTGGTGCTGGCCAACGCGGCCGGCCTGGGTCTGCTGCGGGACTACCTCTTGGACCGGCTGGACGAGCAGCTCCGCGCGACCACCCAGATGGCCTCGATGACCCAGCCCCTGCCGTTCCCCCTGCCGGAGGGGAGAGGAGTCACGGTCCTGCCGTTCGAGAAGAAGGTCGTCGCGCGGATCGTCGGAGACAGGCAGATCTTCCTGTTCACATCTCAGGGGAAGCTGGCCGGCGAGTTTCCGTCGGCACCGGGCAACCGGCCGGATCTCGGGCCGTACGATCAGATGCGGAAGGGCGAGCCGTACACGGTGCCGGGCACGGACGGGCCGTCGTGGCGGGTCATGGCGGTCGACCTGCCCGACGGCGGAGCCGTCGTGATGACGGCGTCGCTCGCCGAGGTCGAGGCCATCCAGAGATGGCTGCTCGCCATCGACGGCGGGGTCATGGCCGGCGTGCTCCTCCTGCTGGGCCTGGCCGCCGCCGCTCTGGTACGGCTCGGCCTGCGCCCGCTGACCAGGATCGAGGAGACGGCCGGGCACATCGCCGCCGGCGACTTCAGCCGCCGCGTGCCGGAGGCCGACCCGCACACCGAGCCCGGCCGCCTGGGCATCGCGATGAACGTGATGCTCGACCGGGTGGAGCGGGAGATCGCCGCGCGGGCCGAGTCGGAGGCGCGGATGCGCCGCTTCCTCGCGGACGCCTCGCACGAGCTGCGCACCCCGCTGACCTCGGTCCGCGGCTTCGCCGAGCTCTATCGCAGGGGAGGGACCCCGCCGGGGCCTCCGATGGACGAGACCATGCGGAGGATCGAGGAGGAGGCCACCCGGATGGGGGTGCTGGTCAACGACCTGCTGGCGCTGGCCGACCTCGACGAGGAACGGCCCCTGGAGGCCCGCCCGGCCGACCTCCTGGAGATCGCCGCCGACACGATCCGCGACGCCCGCGCCCGCGTCCCCGACCGGCAGGTACGGCTGGCCGGGCTCGGCTCCTCACTGAGCCCGGTCGTGGTGCTCGGCGACGAGTCGCGGCTGCGGCAGGTCGCCGCCAACCTCGTCGCGAACGCCCTCGCGCACACCCCGCCGGACGCGAAGATCACGGTCCGGGTGGGCACAGGCACGGCCGACACCTTCCCGACGGCCGCCGTCGGCGCGGGCCGGCCGGAGCCGTTGGGCGTGTTCGAGGTGCGCGACACCGGGCCGGGGATCCCGGCCGAGCACGCGCCGCGCGTCTTCGAGCGCCTCTACCGGGTCAGCGAGAGCCGCTCCCGGGCCGATGGCGGTGCGGGGCTCGGGCTCGCCATCGTGGCCGCGATCGTCAAGGCCCATGGTGGCCGGGTCGAGCTGCGCACGGCCTCCGGCTCCGGGGCCGCCTTCCGGGTCCTGCTGCCCTTGCGGACGTCCCCGCACGAGATCACCCCGAGACCGGACTCCGAGGGTGCTCCGAGGTAGCTCCGGGCTCGTTCCGATCAGCGTTCACCAGCATCGGTCCCATGAGAAGGACACTTGTGGCGGTGGCGCTCCTCGCGCTCGCCGCCGGATGCGGACAGCAGGACGACACGGCGGGGGTCGCCTCGGTCAAGGGCGCCGGGACTACAGGGACCACCGGGACCACCGGGACCACCGCCCAGGCGAGCGCCGGTCCGACCGCCTCGGTGGATCCCGAGGAGCAGGGCAGGAAGTTCGCCCAGTGCATGCGGGACCACGGCGTCGACATGCCCGACCCGGATTCCGACGGCGGTGGCGGGGTCAAGATCCGCGTCGACGCGAAGGGCGACCCTTCCAAGGTCGACAAGGCGATGCAGGCCTGCCGCAGCCTGTCCCCGTTCGGCCAGAAGGGGCGCGAGATGACTCCCGAGCAGCAGGAGAAGGCACGCGCGTTCGCGCAGTGCATGCGGGACAACGGCGTCGACATGCCCGACCCGGACTTCAGCGGCGGCGGCATCGGCATCAGGATCGGCGGCCCCAACAGCAAGATCAAGCCGGACGACCCCAAGTTGAAGAAGGCCATGGAGGTATGCAGGGACAAGATGGGCCCGATCGGAGTCCCCAAGTGAGGGCGGTGAAGCTCGTCGGGGTGACCGGTGGCGCCGCGCTGCTCGCCGCCGCCGTGGCCGCCGCGGCGATCGGCGTGGGAGGAGACACCGGAGCGGCCGTCGCCCAGCGGACGCCCCCGGCGACCGCCAAGGTCGTCCGGACGACGCTGACCGAGACCAAGACCGTCGACGGCACCCTCGGCTTCGGCGACACCGCCACCGTAACTGGGCGGGGGCAGGGGACGATCACCTGGCTTCCGTCGCCCGGCTCGGCGATCACCCGTGGCCACGCCGTCTACAGCGCCGACGCCCATCGCGTGCCCCTCCTCTATGGGGGTACGCCCCTCTACCGCGTCCTCCAGAACGGCGTCGAGGGACGGGACGTCAAGCTGCTGGAGGAGAACCTGGCCAAGCTCGGGTACGACGGCTTCACCGTGGACGACGAGTTCACCTCGGCCACCCGGGAAGCCGTCGAGCAGTGGCAGGACGACCTGGGGCTGGAGGTCACCGGCCGGGTCGAGCCCGCCGACGTCGTCGTGCACGACGGCCGTCTGCGGGTGGCGGAGCTCAAGACCGCGCTCGGCGCCCAGGCGAACGGCCCCGTGCTCACCTACACGGGCGCCACTCGCGAGGTGACGGTCGCCCTCGACGTCGCCGACCGGCATCTGGTGCGAAAGGGCCTGAAAGCCACCGTCGAGCTGCCGGACGGCGCCACAGTGCGCGGCACCGTAACGAGCATCGGCAAGGTGGCGACCCAGAGCAGCACGCAGGATGAGACCACGACCACGATCGAGGTCGTCATCTCGGTCCGCGACGACAAGAGGCTCAGGACGTACGACACCGCGCCGGTGGAGGTCACGATCGTCTCCGCGCGGCGTGAGAACGTGCTCGCCGTGCCGGTCGGCGCCCTGGTGGCGCTCGCCGAAGGCGGGTACGGCGTGCAGGTCGTCGAGGGCCCCGCCACCCGCTACGTGCCGGTGAAGACCGGGATGTTCGCCGACGGCGAGGTCGAGGTGACCGGAGCCGACGAAGGCGCGACCGTGGTGGTCCCCAAATGAGCGAGGAGGGAGGGGGCATCGTGGAGCTGCGGGACGTGAGCAAGGTCTACGGCGGTGACGTGGCCGCCCTGCGCGGAGCGAGCATGACCGTCCGGTACGGCGAGCTCGTCGGCATCGTCGGGCCGTCCGGCTCCGGCAAGTCCACGATGCTGAACATGATCGGCACGCTGGACCGCCCCACCAGCGGAACCGTGCGGATCGCGGGCCGCGACGTGGCGCGGCTCTCCGACAAGGAGCTGTCGGCCCTGCGCGCCACCACGATCGGCTTCGTCTTCCAGCAGTTCCATCTGGCGTCCGGGGTGCCGGTCCTGGACAACGTGGCGGACGGGCTGCTCTATTCGGGCGTCTCCATCCGCGAGCGGCGCAGGCGGGCGAAGGAGGCGCTGCGCCGGGTGGGGCTCGGCCATCGGCTCACCCATCGCCCGCACGAGCTCTCCGGCGGCGAGCGGCAGCGCGTGGCGATCGCCCGCGCGGTGGTGGGCGAGCCCGACCTGCTCCTCGCCGACGAGCCCACCGGCAACCTCGACTCGGCGTCGGGCACCGGGGTGATGACGCTGCTCCGCGAGCTCCATGAGGGCGGCACCACCGTCGTGGTCATCACGCACGACCGGGACATCGCGGCCGGCCTGCCCCGGCAGATCGGGATGCTCGACGGCCGCGTGGTCGACGACTCCCAAAGGGATCGGGCACAGAGGGAGCGGGTGCCGGCATGCTGACCACTCCGGAACCGCCGCGCGCCGTACGGCTCGCACCGGCCAGGCTCAGCCCGGGCGACGTGGTCCGGGTCGGCGGGGCGGGCCTGCGGGCCCGGCCGCTGCGGGTGTTCCTGTCCGCGCTCGGCATCGCCATTGGCATCGCCGCGATGCTCGGCGTGGTCGGCATCTCCGCCTCCAGCCAGGAGGACCTCAACCGGCAGCTGTCCGCCCTCGGCACCAACCTGCTCAAGGTCTCGCCGGGCCAGACGCTCTTCGGCGAGGGCTCCCACCTCCCGGCCGAGGCGGAGGGCATGATCGGCCAGATCGCGCCGGTCACGTCGGTGACCGCCATCGGGAGCACCAGCGCCAAGGTCTACCGCAACGACCACATCCCCGAAGGCCAGACCGGCAGCATCTCGGTCCAGGCGGCCCGGCTCGACCTGCTGAAGGGCGTCGGCGCCACCGTCGCCGGCGGCGCCTGGCTGAACGAGGCCACCCACCGTTACCCGGCCGTGGTCCTCGGGTCCAGGGCCGCCGACCGGCTCGGCGTCGCCGGGGCCGGACCCGACCAGCGGGTGTGGCTCGGCGGGCAGTGGTTCACCGTCGTCGGCGTGCTCGCCCCCGTGCCGCTCGCCCCGGAGCTGGACACCTCCGCCCTCGTCGGCTGGCCGGTCGCGGAGAAACGGCTGGGCTTCGACGGATATCCCACGACCGTCTACACGAGGGCTGAGGAGCGGCACGTGGTCGCGGTGCGAGACGTGCTGGCGGCCACCGCCAACCCGGAGAACCCGAACGAGGTCGAGGTCTCCCGCCCCTCGGACGCGCTCGCCGCCAAGCAGGCCACCGACGCGACGCTGAACGCGCTGCTGCTGGGGCTCGGCGGCGTCGCCCTGCTGGTCGGCGGGGTCGGCGTGGCCAACACGATGGTGATCTCGGTGCTGGAACGCCGCGCCGAGATCGGCCTGCGCCGGTCGCTGGGCGCCACCCGGGGGCAGATCCGGCTGCAGTTCCTCGCCGAGTCGCTGCTGCTGTCGGCGATCGGCGGGATCGGGGGAGTGGTCCTCGGCATCGGCGTGACAGCGGCCTACGCCACTTCGCAGGGCTGGCCGTCCATCGTCCCGGTCTGGGCGATGGCGGGCGGTGTGCTGGCGACGCTGGTGATCGGGGGAGTGGCCGGGTTCTATCCCGCGGTCCGCGCGGCCCGGATGCCGCCCACCGAGGCGCTCGCCACACCGTGACGGCCGGCCCTAACCGTCGCCGTGATCACGCAGGGTTTCCCGGGAAGCTGGGGGACGTGGGTTCGCCGGATCGTGATCATGCATGGATTCCGCCGTACGCGGTCTGATCAGCGCCGACACCGTTTGTGATCACGCGGTGTCCGTCCGCCGGGCGCACCCTCGTCATGCATGATCACGCTGCACAAAGCGCCAGGCAGGACGGTGCCTGCGGGAACACGTGCATGAAGACGCCGCGCAAAGCGCCAGGCAGGACAGTGCGTGCGGGAACATCTGCATGATCACGCGGATGACGCGAGAGCCCCGCGGTGTTGCAACGAGGCATGGGAGATCGCTTCGCGGATCGCAATGTCATCAAGCGGCTGCTCGAGGAGTCGCGCACCTGGGCGTTCGTCGGCCTGGCCGACAACCCGACCCGGACCGTCTACGACCAGGCCCGGTTGCTTCAGGGGCGCGGCAAGAGGATCGTGCCGGTGCACCCGTCGGCTGAGACCGTCCTCGGAGAGCAGGGTTACGCGACCCTCGCGGAGGTGCCGGGCCCGGTGGACGTGGTCGGCGTCTACCGGAGGCCGGAGTTCGCCGGGGCGGTCGTCGACGAGGCCATCGCCGCCGGGGTGGGAGCCGTATGGCTGCCTCTGGACGTCGTCGACGAGGCCGCCGCCCAGCGAGCGCTGGACGCCGGCCTCGACGTCGTCATGGACCGCTGCCCCGGCGTCGAGTGGGCCCTGCGCCGCTGAGCGGATCGGGTCTCAGTCCTGGCCGAGCCAGAGGTCGGGACCGAACACCTCGTAGTGGATGTCCGAGGCGGGCACCCCGCGCCGGAGCAGCTGGGAGCGGACACTCCGCATGAACGGCACCGGCCCGCAGAGGTAGGCGACCAACCGCTCCGGCAGTTCGATCCGGGCGAGGTCCACCTGGCCGACGTTGGGCGCCGGGTCGCAGGCGCACCCGTGGACTTCCTCGTACCACCGGTGCAGGGTGCCGCCGGGGAGGCCGTCGACGAGGTGCTTGAGCTCCTCTCGGTGAGGGTGGTCGGCCGGGGCGCGGTCGGCGTGGATGACGGTGACCCGTCGCGTGGACTCGGTGGTCGCCAGGTGGTCGACCATCGACAGGATGGGCGTGGCGCCGATCCCGGCCGAGGCGAGGAGCAGTCGAGTGTCCCCCGGGGGCAGCGTCAGGTCGCCGAAGGGCGCCGAGATCGTCAGCACGTCGCCGGGACGGACGTTCGCGTGCAGCCAGTTCGACACCTCCCCGTCCGGGGCGGCGGCGCCGCGCACCCGTTTGACGGTGATCCGCCAGTCACCCCGCTCGGGGGCGCGGGACAGGCTGTACTGCCGGATCTGCCGGGCGCCGTCGGGCAGGGTGACCGCGACGCTGATGTACTGGCCGGGCTTGAAGGGCAGGGGGATCTGGGGCCGGAGGGTGAAGGAGACCGCGTCCGGCGTCTCGGCCCGCCGCTCGGCGACGGTCGCCTGGAGCCATCCCTCGTGCGATTCGCGGTAGAGGTCCGCCTCCAGGGCGATCAGCGCGTTCGCCATCAGCCAGTAGACCTCGTCCCAGGCCGCCCCCACTTCAGGGGTGACGGCGTCGCCGAGGACGTCGGCGATGGCGGCGAAGAGGTACTTGTGGACCAGCTCGTACTGGTCGGGCGTGATGCTCAGCGAGACGTGCTTGTTGGCGATTCGGGCCAGCATCGTGTCCGGCCGGTCGTCCGGGCGCTCCACCAGGATCGTGGCGAAGGCGGCGATCGAGCCCGCCAGCGCGCTGCGCTGCTCGCCGTTGGCCTGGTTGCCCCGGTTGAACAGGTTGCGCAGCAGTTCCGGGTTGTCGGCGAACATCGAGCCGTAGAAGCGCGCGGTTATGTCCTCGATGGCGGCGCCGACCACGGGCAGGGTCGCGCGGACGATCGCGCTCGATTCCTGGGAGAGCATGATTCCTCCAAATTGATATGTGATCTTCATATTTATCCCTGTGAACGATGACTCGCCATGTGCCTCCGATCAGCTGAGGCCGAGCAGCACCGGTCCGGTCGGCGAGGTGACCAGGTCGTTCACTGTGAGCCGGTCGAGGGAGGCGTAGAAGGCCTGCTGGGCCTGGCGCAGCGCGCCGCGCAGGCGGCAGGCGGCCCGCAGCGGGCAGGGGGTCTCGCCCTCGCAGGCGACGACCTCCTCTTCGCCTTCCAGTTCGCGGACCAGCCAGCCGAGTGACGCCGAGCGGCCGAAACCGGTCAGCGCCAGGCCGCCGCCGCGCCCCCGGTGGGCCTCCACCACCCCGAGGTGCTGGAGCCGGGCGATCGCCTTGGCCGTGTGCGTGTACGAGATGGCCATCGCCTCGGCCACCTGCCGGGTGGTGAGGGTCGTCCCCTGCTTCGCGACCGCCAGGCGCATAGTGACGCGCAGGGACAGGTCGGTGAACTTCGTGAGTCGCACACCATGACGCTAACAAATTGGAGGCTTAGATTCCAATTAATCGGGTGTGTCTCTCGCCACTCCCCGCAGTTGCGTCCGCGACGTGATGCCCAGCTTCGGGAAGATGCGGTAGAGATGCGACCCGACGGTGCGGTGCGACAGGAACAGCCGCTGCCCGATCTCCCGGTTGGAGAGACCCTCCGCGGCCAGCTGCGCGATCTGAAGCTCCTGTGGCGAGAGCAGCAGATCCCACCCGGCGGAGTCGCGGGTCCGGCTCGTCTCACCGGCGGCGCGCAGCTCCCGGCGGGCCCGCTCGCTCCACGGGACGGCCCCGAGGCTGTCGAACGCCGCTATCGCCGCCCGCAGCGGAGCCCGTGACTCGGCCACGCGCCGCTGCCGCCGGAGCCACCCGCCGTACGCCAGGTGCAGGCGGGCCTGGTGGTACGGCCAGCGGCTCACGTCCGCTTCGAGCGCGGTGGTGAAGAGCGCCTCGGTGCCGGAGCCGTCGGCCAGAAGCGGGCGGGCGAACCGCATGCCCAGGCCTATCCCGGACGACGTCGTCAGCGCGGCCAGCGGCTCGAGCTCGGCCAGCACCGCCCGAGCCCTGTCGCGGCGTTCGCCGCGGAACGCGGCCTCCGCGAGGTATCCGATGGCCCAGAACCGCTGGACGTGGTGATAGGCGGGGTCGCCGGGGTCGAAGAGGCGCAGCAGTTGCTGGAAGGCGGCGGCGTACTGTTCCCTGCCCAGGGCGATGACGCCCAGCGCCAGCTGCACGTTGCTCAGCAGGGCGGTGTTGCCGGTGGCCGATGCCCACCGCTCGGCCTCGTCGGCGAGCTCTTCGGCGGTCTCGTGCTCGCCCCGCACCCCCGCCACGAGCGCTTCCCACGCCATCGCGGAAGCGGCCCACACCGGCTGGGCCGTCTCCTCCGCGAGCCGGCGGCCCTCCTGCGCCGCCTGCCTGGCGACGCTCAGGTTCCCGAGGTGCCACGCGCTGCTCGCCCGCAGGACGAGCGCCCGGGCCAGCGGGCCGAGGCGACCCTGCTCGCGGAGGTGGTCGATCGGGCCGGCGAGAAACATCAGGCAGCGCTCGAAATCGCCGGTCGCGAACGCCGCCATGCTGAGCACCACCGCGTCGGCCGGATCGGTGGTCTCGCCCGGATCCCACCGGGAAAGGCGGTCGGCGACGGCCGGGCTCCGCCCGGCCGGATCCGGGACGGTCTGGATCGCGAGCAGCCGCGGATCGCTCTCGGCGGCGCCCATCCGGGCGCCGGCCGCGACCACCTCCACGCGGACGGCGGGCTCGAAGTCACCCCACCAGCAGCGTCGCGCCGCTCTGACCAGCAACTGCAGGGCGAGGTCGGTGTCGCCGCCGGCCCTGGCGTCGTCGGCGAGGGCGACCAGCTCCCGCAGACCGGCCGCGTCGCCGGGCGTGCCGTCGTCGAACGCGCCACGGAGCCAGACCGCACGGGTGCGGTCCCGCGGGCTCAGCGGCAACGCCTCGGCTTCCCGCCGCAAGCGGTCTGACAGAGCCTGCCGCCCGAGTTCGTAGCCCATCTCGGCGGTGTCCAGCAGGCGGCTTCCGCGACGTCGCGGGTCGGGGGTGAGCTCGGCCGCCCGCTGCTGGGCGGTGACGGCCACGGTTACGGCGCCACGCCGGCGGGCCCGGCGGGCCGCCTGCTCCAGCTCCAGCGCCACCTCCTCATCGGGCAGCACGGTCGCCGAGGCGCGGTGCCAGGCGCGGCGGTCCGGCTGGTCGGCCAGGAGCGTCGCCAGTGCCGCATGCGCCTGCTGGACCCGATGCCCGGGCGCGGTGTGATAGATCGCGGAGCGCACGAGCGGATGCCGGAACCGGAGGTTCGTGACACCGCCGATGTCGACGAGGCCCGCGTCGATCGCGGGTTCGACCGCCTCCGCGGGCGCCGTCGTCTGGCAGAGGACGGAGGCCACGCCCAGGATCTCGGGCAGGTCCTCGGTGTCGTTGACCGCGGCGGCGAGCAGCACCATCCGGGTGGTGTCCGGCAGGCCGGCCACCCGCGACGCGAAGGCCCGCTCCAGCCGCGCGGTCAGCGGGAGCACCTCGGGGAGTAGGACCGGCCCCCCGGCCTGCCCTGCCAGCACGCCGGGCAGCTCCACCAGCGCGAGCGGGTTGCCGGCCGCATCCTTGATCACCCGCTCCCGGGCCGCCGTGGGCAGGCCCGGCGCGCGAGCGTCCAGCAGCGCGCCCGCCGCCTCGTCGTCGATCCCACCGAGAACCAGCTCGTCCAGGTCCGAGTTGACCAGGGGGCTGTCGAACCCGTCCCTGAGAGCGGCCAGCATGATGACCGGCTCTGCCGCCAGCCGCCGGGCGACGAAGGCCAGCGCGTCGCACGTGGGCTGGTCCAGCCACTGGACGTCCTCGACGATCAGCAGCAGCGGTGCGCGCGCCGCCGACTCGGCGAGGAGTTCGAGGGCGGCCAGGGCGATCAGGAACAGGTCCGGCGCGGCCGAGTCGGCCATCCCGAAGGCGGCGAGCAGGGCCCGGCGCTGTGGTCCGGGAAGCCGGTCGGCGCCTTTCAGGACGGGCTGGAGAAGCTGGTGCAGCCCGGCGAAGGGGAGGTGCGCCTCCGCCTGGACACCGGTCGTGCTCAGGATCTCGAAACCCCGCTCGGGCGCCCCTTCGCGCACCGCCGCCAGCAGGGAGGACTTGCCGATGCCGGCGTCGCCCCGGAGCACCAGCGCGCCGCCTCGCCCGTGGACTCCATCCAGTGAACGGTCCAGTAACCGGTCGAGGAGGCGCGTTTCCCGCTCCCGCCCGTAGAGGGTAAGCCCCGCGCTCACCCGGAAATGTTCTCAGACCATGGTGAAGGTGGCTAAACCGGGCATGCTCAGCGGACGACGAGGATGGTCTTGCCGGGCGGGTGCGGCTGCTTGCCGCTCAGGAAGGCGGTCCGCCCCTCGGCGAGGGGGAACGTCTGGCTGACGACCGGCCGTAGCAGGCCGCCGTCCACCATCGTGGCGATGTGGGCCAGCTCGGGGCGGTCGGGCCGTACGACGAAGAACATCGCGTTGACGTCGTGCTTGCCGGCCAGTTCCGATGACGGCGGGGCCCCGAGCGTGACCAGGCGGCCGCCCGGGCGGAGCACGCCGTACGAGCGCTCCAGGGTCGCGCCGCCGACGGTGTCGAGGACGACGTCGAGCCCGGAGGTGGTCTCGTCGAACGCCTCGGTGGTGATGTCGATGAAGCGTTCGGCCCCGAGGTCCTTCACCATGCCGGTGTGCACGGGAAGATCGGTGGCGACGACCTGGGCCCCGAGGCTCGCGGCCACCTGCACGGCGTACACGCCCACCCCGCCGGCCCCGCCGTGCACGAGCACCTTCTCACCGGACGTGAGGCGGGCGTGGTCGACGAGCGCCTGCCAGGCGGTGAGCGCGGCGAGCGGCAGCGCGGCCGCCTCCACGTGCGACACCGTGCGGGGCTTGTGCGCCAGGGCGTCGGCCGGAACGGTCACGTACTCGGCGGCCGCGCCGTCGCGGGTGAACTCGATGAGCCCGTAGACCTCGTCGCCGACGGCGAAGTCGGTGACCCCCTGGCCCTGCGCGGCCACGACGCCGGAGACCTCGTGGGAGGGGATCACCGGCGTCCGGTCCGCGCCCTGCTCATCGGTCCACGACTTGTCCCACAGGAGCTCGGTGAAGGTGATCGCCGCCGCGTGGACGGCCACGAGCACCTCCCCGGGCCCCGGGACGGGGACGGGGGCGGTCTCGTAGACCAGCTGCTCCGGGCCGCCCCGGGTATGCGCTCGCAGCGCCATCATCGTGTCCATCGAAAACCTCCTCGCTTGATCGGTGATTGCTGTCAAAGTCCCTGCTTCCGCAGCCAGTCGAGGCAGGTGTCGGCGACCGTCCGCCATCCGCTGTCGATCGTGAGCGAGTGGCCGCGGTCTTCGAACTCGACGAGATCGGTCACCGCCTCGGAGTGGCGGTACTGCTTCAGCGTCGACTTGGTGATGGCCTCCGGAACCGTGTGGTCCTGGCCGCCCATGATCAGCAGCAGCGGCCCGCGCTCGCTGTTGCCGGTGTCGACCTTCGCCGGCGAGTGGAGGGAGAAGTTCGCCACCGCGGCCTCGAACAGCGGCCTGCCCGGCGCCGGGATCGTCCAACGCTCGTAGAGGGCGTCGGACTCCTCGGGGCTCACCGCGTTGCCGAAGCTGTAGCGGAACTGCTCGGCGGTGAGGGACACCGCCCGGTGCTTGTTCGCCGGGTTGCTGAACACCGGCAGGGTCGACCGCAGCGACGACAGGGGCAGCGGCAGCACGCCCTTGATCTGCGCCGCGTCGATGGCGATCGCGGCGGCCCCGTAGTTCATGCCGAGCAGCTTCTCGGCGATCATGCCGCCGAAGGAGTGGCCGATCAGGATCGGCTGGCGCGGCAGCCTGTCGATGATCGCCGCGTAGTGGCCGGCCACGTCGTCGATGCCCTTGTCGGCGATGTCGTCCGGGGTGGCGCGGGCGGCTTCGACGGAATCGGCGACGCCCGGCCAGCCCGGCGCGACCGGCTGGTAGCCCGCGGCCTCGAACAGGTCGACCCACGGCGCCCAGGAGCTGGCGTGCAGCCACAGGCCGTGGATGAAGACGATGGGAATCGGTGCGCTGGTCATGGTGGTGGCCCGTTTCGCTGGGGAACATTCTCGATGAGCCAAGCGTGCCGGGACAGTCATGGCGTCCGCTTCAGTCAACCGACTGATCCAGGCACCGTCATCGGCGGCACGGGCCGGTGTGGCGCTCCCCCTCCGCCGTTGGGCCCTTCGCCGTACCCTGAGCTCTGAACGGGCCTCCTAATTGCCGCTGGTGAGGTGGGCTGAATGTCGTCCGTTTCCGAGACACCGCGCGGCGGGGAACTCGGTGTGCGCAAGATCTTTCTTAAGTCCATGGAGGGCCGAGGACCGCAGGTTGGCGTCGTCGAAGTTGGCCAGCGCTCACAAGTCAGCGACTTGCCACGGCTGTGCGCTCTCGGGTGACGCGCCCCGCACGATGGCATGGGCGACGCTTCGGACGGCATCCTTGCTGATGAGCTGGGGTGGTGTGGTCACCAGGGTGAACAGCGCACCACCGTAGAGGGTGATCAGGGGTGGGGATTCTCTCGACGGGGATGGGGAGACCGAGCCGGGCGTGGTGATCGGCGGTGAGTCGCGTCGACATGTCCTGCAAGCCCGCGAGGGCTGAGGCCAGCGCCGGCCGTCGCACTGCCTCAAGCTGGAGTTCGAAGATCGCGAGATAGCGGGTGCGGAGAGCGGTCGCCGCACTGAGCCGTACCGTGTGGGGTCGCCCGCCGCGGTGAGTAAGGGACCGTCACCACGTCGGGATGAGACCCCCGTCGACGGTGAAATCGGCGCCCGTGACGTTGGACGACCGGTCGCTCGCGAGCAGCAGGACGATGTCCGCGATCTCGTCCGGCTGTGAGAAGCGGCCGGTCACGGAGCTGTGCGCCGCCTGGTCGACGACCTCCTCGGGCTTCATCCCCGTCGCCCGGGCCACCGTGTCCGCGACCCCGCCCGCGCCCAGCCACAGGGCGGTCGCGACCGGGCCCGGGCTTACGGTGTTGACCCTGATGCCCCTGGGGCCGACCTCCTTGGACAGCGCCTTGGAGAAGTTGACCAGGGCCGCCTTGGCGGCGCTGTAGTCGATCACCGCGGGGTCGGGCAGCGTCGCGTTGACCGACCCGATGTTCACGATCGACCCCCGGCTCGCGGCGAGCATCACCGGCAGGACGCTCCGCGTGGTCCGTACGGCCGGCATCAGGTTGAGGTCGATCGTCGCCTGCCACTGCTCGTCGGTGACCTCGAGGAACCCGCCGGTGCGGGCGGGCGCGCTGCCCACGTTGTTGACGAGGATGTCGATCCGGTCACCCGCCTGCCGTACGAGCCGGTCGGGACCGGACTCCTCGGTGAGGTCGACCCGGACGAGCCGCACCTGGCCCGCCTTCACCAGCTCGTCCAGCTCGGGGGAGCCGCCGCGAGCCCCGGCGACCACCTGGACGCCTTCGGCGGCCAGCGCCCGCACGACCGCGAGGCCGATCCCTCTGCTCGCTCCGGTGACGACCGCCACCCTGCCGCTCAGTCCGAGATCCATCGTTGGTTCTTCCTTTCGAGGTGTGCCCGGAGGCCGGACCGCCGTGCGCGGCCCGGCCCCCCGGTGCGGATCAGAGGTCTCCGCCGGTCAGCTGACGTGGCTGACGGCGTCGAGCACGATCCCGACCACGGCGCCGGGGTGCGACACCATCACGGCGTGCGAGGAGTCCACGGTCCGGATGTGGGCGTGCGCGCGCTCCGCCATGAACCGCTGACCGGCCGGCGGGATGGCGTGGTCGGCGAGCGTGATGAGGTCCCAGCTCGGCAGCGTCTTCCACGCGGGCTCGCCGGACGGGTCGTTGTTGGCGCTGAACGCCAGCGGCCGCTGGGTCGCGGCCATCAGGGCCGCCGTGCCCGCCGCCACGTCACCGGCGAAGACCGACCGGAAGCTCTCGGGCTTGATGTAGACGTCGACGTTCACGCCGTTCGGCGCGGCGGGGTTCGGGAACGGCCGGCCGATCGTCGTGTCGGGTCCGATCAGGGAGCCGGGGTACTTCTGCGGGTCCAGCACATTGCCGACGGTCTCGTCCTTGTCGGGGACGAAGGCGCCGACGTAGACGAGTGCCTTCACGTTGGCCACGCCGCGAGCCGCGTTGGTGATGACCGCGCCGCCGTAGGAGTGCCCGACCAGCACGATCGGGCCGCTGAGGGTCTGCAGGATGGAGCGGACGTAATCGGCGTCGCCGGTCAGGCCGCGCAGCGGGTTCGGCGCGGCGATCACGGGATAGCCGAGGCTCCGCAGTTTGGCGATCTCCGCGTTCCAGCCGCTCGAGTCGGCGAAGGCGCCGTGCACGAACACGATCGTCGGTTTCGCGGTCCTGGCCTTGGTCTTGACCGTGGCCGCGTTCGCCGTGGAGGCGGCGCCCGCCATCGCGAACGCCAGCATGGCGGCCGCGGCGATCAGGACAAGGCGCTTCCACCGCGTCGCGATGGATCCAAGCATTCCGGTTGACATGGTTACCTCTCGTCCGGCCGTCTCAGGCCGAGGTGGGGGAGACGCGCCGCTCCGGGCGGCGCCGACGAGAGATCACGGTAGGTCTTCGCCTGAATCGGAGGCATCTGTCATCCGACTGAGAGTCGTGCGGTTGCGTCGGATGACCTAAGAAGCCGGGCCGCCGGCCGACGCGGCGGCCGTTCTCGCCGGAGAGGCCAGGACGACGATCACGCCGTCCCGGCCTCTCTGTTCATCACCGGCTCCGGCCCCCGTCAGCCCGTGGCTTGTCCGATCGACAACCGGTCGAGGTCGGGCGCCCCCTCCGCGTCGTTGTAGATCTTCACGGTGTTGGCGCCGGCGGTGAGCGTCACCGGGATGGACGCCGTCTGCGGGGTGGCGTTGCCCTGGCCGTTCACCTTCACCTCGACCGGGGCTCCGCCGTTGACGCTGACGAAATACGACCTGGGGCCGTTGACGGTGTAGTCGATGTACAGCGTGTACTGCCCGGCCGTGTCCACGGCGACGTTCTCGAACAGCACGTAGGCCTCCGGGCTGCCGCCGATGTTGCGGACCTTCTGGCCACCCGAGCACTTGCCGCAGCTCGTGACGCCCGCGCTGCCGATCTTGTTGCGCGAGTCCTCGGCCTCCCGCATGAACACCCGGTCGGCCGGGCGCAGCCGTACGCCGACCTGCTTGGTGACCTGGGCCGGCCGGCCGAGCGTCTGGAACGACGCGGTGATCGGGATGTCCGTCGAGCCGACGTTCTGCCCCGGCGGCGAGGTCAGTGTCCACGAGCCCGACAGCGTCTGCCCGAGCCGCATGGAGGCCGCCGTCACGGCGGGGCCGTCGACCGACCAGCCTTGCGGCACCACCGGGGCCAGCTTGACCTGGTCGATCGCGTCGTCGGCGTCCAGCCGCAGCGTCGCCGACACCTTGATCGACTGCTGACCGGCGCTGACCCACTGGAGGCCCGCCGGGTCGACGGTCAACGTCGTCTTCGGCACGTACGGCGCCGGCGGGAGCGGCGCGACCGCGATGCGGTCGATCCCCGGTCCCCGGGCCGCCCTGCTGAACAGCGTGACCGTGTTGGCCCCCGCGCGCAGCGGTACGGGGATCGCCGTGGAGGCGGGGACGTCCGGGTTGCCCCCGGCGACCGCCACGTCGACCGGCGCGGCGCCGTTGACGCTCACCGACAGCGTCGTGTCGGCGGCGGCGGTGTAGTCGACCTGGAGCCGGTAGTCACCGGCCTGCGCGACCGTCACATCGCGGTAGGTGAGCGCGTTGCGCGTCCCGCCGCCGAACCCCGTGACCTGGAGCGAGCCGGAGCAGGCCGCGCACCGGCCGGGGTGGACCCGGCCGTCGCGGGCGTTCCGCCACGACTCCGCCTCCAGCGGCGCCGACGCCCCGAGCGACAGCGGGTAGTCGTACGCCACCTTGATCTCGTCGATCTGGAGCTGCTTGTAGAAGACCGGCGCCTGCGCGCCGCCCCAGGTGTTCAGGACCTCCAGCTTGATGTAGCGCGCGTGCTGCTCGCCGATGTCGATGAACTGGACACCCCGGGCGCTCCTCATCGCGCCGGTCCGGACGGGCTCGCCCCACCGCTTGCCGTCGTTGCTGACGTAGACCCGGTAGTCCTTGATCCGGGCGGAGTCCTCCGGCCGGCCGAACGTCTCGCGGGCGTACGTCGGCGACCACTCCCGCTGGTTGACCGCGAGGTACGTCGCCGCCCGCGGCCTGCCGAGGTCGAGCGTCACGGACACCGGCAGCGTCGCGTCGCTGTCCCAGTAGTTCTGGAAGCTCCCGTCGACCAGGTTGCCCGCCGGGTGTCCCTCACGGGAGGCCGACGCGGTCGCCTTGAGACCGGAGTGGAAGTAGCGCTGCCCGGCCGTCTCGACCTTGAACACCGTGTCGTAGGTGTCCCACTTGCTGATATCGAGGATGGTCAGGTAACCGCCGGACTGGCTGAACCGCATGCGCTCGCCCGTCCGCAGATCGGACACCCGGGTCACCTGGTAGCCGTTGTCACGCAGGCGGACCACGTTGGTGGCCGGCGGGGTCACCACGTGGACGTACTGCACCTTGGCGCCGGGCTCGACGGTGACGACCCCGTGGGCGCCGTCGTTCCAGAAGCCCGGCTGCATGCCGCCGTACATGTAGCCGCCGCCCTCGGTGCCCTGGAGCGACGACTTGATCGGCGGCACCCACCCGGCCATGAACGCGTTGAACTGCTCCTGGCTCGGCGGGAACCTGCCGTTCACCATCGGCGTCTCGGCCATCAGGGACTTCATCGACGAGCCCGCGTTGGTGATGTAGCGCCCGGTGCTGAGGCGGAAGTCGACGGGGGAGTCGCCGCCGCTGTACCACCAGTCGCCGACGGTGGGCAGCTTGTAGTCGGCCTCGGTGAGCCGGGGCAGCGGCGTGAACGCGGCCTGCGGGTAGTCATAGGCCGGCGTCATGCCGGTCTTCTGCTCGTTGCTGACCGTGTCCATGATCGGGGTGTCCTCGTTGTTGTTGCTCAGCAACCAGGACGGCCGCTTCTCGCGGATCTGCTCGTAGAGGTGGTTCTGCTCCCAGTACTCGTTGTCGTTGTCGATCCAGAACCCCGACAGGTCGGGGTAGTTCTCCATCACCTCGAAGAACAGGTCATAGCTGAACATGCCGAAGCCGGGGCGGGTGGTCAGATCGACCTGCTTGCCCTTGTACGCCGAGTAGGCGGCCGAGTCGAGGGTTTCGACGCCCTGCTCGTTGTGCCACTGGGGGTCGTCGGTCATGTACAGGATGATGTGGACGCCCTTGGCCTTGCCTGCCTGGACCAGCTCGCCCAGGAGGTCGCGCTTCGTGGAGCAGCTCCCCGGGATCTTCGACGGCCACGGCCGCGCGTAGCCCAGCCTGCTGTGGAAGGTGGCCAGCACGATGTACGACGCGCCGAGCTTGGTGGCCTCGTCGACCCAGTAGTCCGGGGTCCATCCGCCCTCGGTGACGTCATGCTCCCACTGCGCGCAGTCGAGGTGTTTCGGCGCGGTGAACATGCCCCAGTGCAGGAACAGGCCCGCCGTGGAGTTGCGCAGCCACTGCTGCCGGGGATGCTCGACCTCCGCGCCGGCGGGAACGGCGCCGGCGAGGATCGCCGTCGCGGCGAGGGCGGCGCACAGTGCGCGCCATCCGCGTGGGCGGGGGTCCGATGGCAATGCTCGACGCCGGGCACGGCGCCGCAATCCGAATCGCATGGGCAACGTCTCTCAATAGGCTGACCGGGGGGATGAATTTCAGCAAGCCTGCCTGTACAGAGATCCGATGATTACAACAGTGGAGACTCCGGTCAAGACCTCCGGTCGATCAGCCCGGCGCGTCATCGAGTACAAGTGAGCGTGGCCCCACGCCAGCGGCGGGTGCCTGACTTCATCGGTTATTCGCGCGGCTTTGCGGTCCAATGACCGGCATCACGTCGTCTCGGTCGAGGATGTGCGCCTTCCCTCACGCTCGTCCCTGCCGCGCGGGCGGTACCTTGGCCGGTCGCGTACGGCGTTCGCCCCGAGATGATAGGTCGGACCAACTGGCCTGCGGGCGGCGCGTCCCGGCACGTCCGGAACGTCCGGGCGGACAAGGCCCGCTCCCGGGCGTCCGGCGGCAGCGGCCTCGGGCTATCCATCGTCCGCGCGGTGGTGGCCGCCCACGGCGGCACCCGTGAACCTCGAAAGGGACCTGGAAAGCCGCCCCGGCCGGACGGTGTTCCGCGTGCTGCTGGGTCAGGCCTGACGGCGTGGGCCGCTATGTCCGGCTGGGGGACGCTTGCGGGGCGTCGGCGACAGGGGCGTCCCAGTCGATGGCGAGCGACGCCCATCAATATCAACTATTGGCGCATGACTCATCGAGCGTTGGCGAGTTTTGGAAGTACGTACTAATCTAGATTTTTACTATGAACGATGTACATATCTTTGAGTCTGATTCGGGCGGGTTCCTCTACGATCCCCGTGTCAGGGCGGCGATGACCCAGTTCGCTGACGGCGAGGACGACCTGCTCCCTGTTGAGGCGGCCGCCGCCGTCCGCACCGCCTACCACGCCATCGAGCGCATGCGCGCGCATGGCTCTGAGGGCAGGGGGGTCAGCGCCGGCGCCCTCGACCTGCTGATCCGGCTCAGCGGCAGCGACCAGGGGATCAGCATCGGCGAGCTCGCCCGCGCCGCCGGCGTCAGTTCCCGTAATGTCACCGGCCTGGTGGACACGCTGGAGCGCGACGGGCTGGTCCGCCGGGTCCCCGCCCCGGGGGATCGACGGTCAGTCCTGGCCGAGATCACACCCGCCGGTCGGGCGTGGATCGAGGCGTTCCGCCGGCCGTCGCAGCTCGCAATGCGGGCGATGTTCCGGGGGTTCACGCCGGAAGAACTGGTCCTCTTCCGCGACATGTGCCTGCGGCTGGCCACCAATCAGCATCGCCTCGCCGACCACCTTCGCCAGATCGGAGCCCAGCCATGACCCTGACGACTCGTGAACAAACTCGCCGCGCCGTACGCGGGTATCACCAGGCCCGCTTCCGCGGCGACATCGCGGCAGCCGCCGCGCACCTGGGAGAGCCGTTTCGATTCCAGAGCCCATTCATCAGCTCCGACGACCGGACGGGGCATCTGGCGACGTTGCCGGGGTTCGTGTCGATCGTGACCGGGGTCGAGCTGATCAGCGAGCTGTACGGTGAAGCGGAAGCGACGCTCGTCTATGACGTGCATACCGCGACACCGGCCGGCGTCCAGCGCACAGCCGAGCACTTCCGCCTGGACGCCGGCAAGATCGTCTCGATCATGCTGGTGTTCGACGCCTCGCCTTGGCAGCCAATGAAAGCTCTGATCGAGCCGTGAGGTGACGGAACCGGGGATTCAGCCGTGGGCCGCCTGGGAGACGGCGTCCTCGCAGGTCTGGTAGATGGCGATCTGGCCGGTGAGCCCGAGGACGTCGAACACCTTCCGCACGATGGGCGTCAGGCCGCAGACGGAGACATGGTCGCCCCGCCCCAGATGGTGGTAGGCCTCGAAGATGACCTGCATCCCGCTGCTGTCGATGAAGCGGAGCTGGGACAGGTCGAACACCAGCCGTGGGATCTCCTGGGCGAGGAGCGCCTCGACCTGTGTCCGGAACTGGTCGATGGTGGCGATGTCGAGCTCTCCGGCCACCGCGATGATCGCGAAGGGGTGCCGCAGTGCTATGGAAACCCGGAAGTCGTCCACTCTGTCTCACCTCCGTCGGGTGACAGAACTGGGTGTGTACAGCAGCCTATGCCTGACCTGGGGCGATCCCTCTGCCGGAGGTGCCGCCACGGCGCGTGGGGCCGTGGCCGCGCGGGATCCCTTGACACTTTCGTTAAGGATTCTTACATTTACGGCTGTTCAGCATCCTGACTGTCGTTCACACATGTGAATAGTGAGGGGTTTGTCATGCGCCGTTTCCGCCGGTTGGGCGGCTTAGCCGTAAGCGTCATGACCGCGGTCGTCCTGGTCGCCGCCGCGGTCCCGGCCGCCGCCCAGGCCAAGCCGTACCGCCTTGTGCCGGTCGGCACCTCGGCCGAGCTCGCGGAGGCGGTGCGGACGGCGCAGCCCGGCGACGTCATCCAGCTTGCCGACGGCGAGTACCGGGGGGAGACGGTCGCCACGGTGTCCGGCACCGCCGCCGCCCCCATCACCCTGCGCGGCTCCGCGAAGGCGGTGCTGGTCAACGACTGGTTCGAGCAGACGCCGCTGCCCTGTCCCGCCCCCGGGGCGCACTCGGCCTACGGCCTCTGGCTGTACGGCGCGAGCCACTGGCGGGTCCAGGGGCTCACGATCGCCCACTCCAAGAAGGGCATCGTGATCGACCGGTCGACCGACGTGATCATCAGTGGGGTCACGGTCTACGACATTCAGGAGGAGGGCGTCCACTTCCGGGCGTCCACCACCGACAGTGCGATCATCGGCTCGCGGATCTACGACACCGGCGTCGAGAAGCCCGGCATCGGCGAGGGCGTCTACATCGGCTCGGCGTTCGGCAACTGGCGCTGCTACGGCGAGGCGGGCGCGGGCACGCCCGACCGGAGCGACCGCGTGCGGGTGATCGGCAACCGGTTCGGCCCGGGGATCGCGGCCGAGCACATCGACATCAAGGAAGGGACGGTCTCCGGCTCGGTCATCGGCAACGTCTTCGACGGGCGCGGCCTGAGCGGCGAGAACTCGGCGGACAGCTGGCTCGACATCAAGGGCAGCTTCTACGAGATCACCGGCAACCGCGGGAGCTACAGCGCCACGCCGGGATCGGTCTTCGCCAACGGATACGAGACCCACGAGCAGTACGGCCAGGGCTATGGCTGCGGCAACGTCTTCACGGGCAACTACTCCGACCTCGGCGGAGTCGGCAGCTACGCCTTCTACATCACCAACCAGCCGCAGTGCGCGGACCACCCGAACGTGGTCCGGCAGGGCAACTTCGTCGTCGGCGCCACGGCCGGAGTGACCAATATCGAGGTCGGCTGACCGTTTGACCGGACATTGGCCGCCAGGTGCGTGATCACACGGGCATGGGATGCTTACCGTCTTCCTCGTACGGTCCATGACCTTGGGGGAGCATCATGCCAATCTGTACTGCCGTTTTCGCCGCCGCGCTCCTGGCCGGACCGGCGGCCAGGCCCGCCGACCCGGCCCCGACGGTGCCGAAGAGCGTCGCCGCCAAGATCGAGAAGGCCAGAAAGGCACTCGACGATTACGAGAAGGGCCAGACCCGGCCGGCGGGGCACCAGCTCGTCACTCTGCCCGTGCAGGTGAACGACGGCTCCAAGCCGGATCAGCCCGCCGGGTCGTCCTCGGTTCCTGAGGGAGCCCCGGAGACGGCGCCGGAGATGACGCCCGAGATGGGCGCACACGAGATGGCGCTTCGGCCGGAAGGCGGGAGCGCCCAGCTCAAGGAGACGGCGGCGAAGCCGCCCGCGGTGGCGCCGATCAAGATCCAGACCCGGAGCCCGAAGAAGTTCAAGATGCCCGTCGTCGATCCCGAGTCGCCGAATGTCGTCTTCGTGCCGATGTCCAGCGACGGCGTGTCCGCCACCCCCGTCAACCCGCTGTCCCTGCCTCAGCTCAAGGGGCAGCAGGTGGCCCAGTCGTTCAATGTGTACGGCCCGCGGACACGGAATGCCGCTCCACGACACCACCGTCAGCCGGCGGCGCATCGCCGGGTGTGACCGGGAAGGGGTGAGCCGGTCCTCTGGCTCACCCCTCCCTGGATCACTCACCGGTCGTCACTTCTTGGGCATCAGCACCGTGTCGATGATGTAGACGGTGGCGTTGCGGGTGGTGACGTCGCCGCAGACCACCTTGGCGTCGTTGTTGATCGTGAAGCTCTCGCCGGAGCCGGTGGCGGTGACGTCGCCGCCCTGCAGGGTCGGGAAAGAGCCGTTCCGCAGGTCGGCGGGTGTCTTACGCCCCTTGACCACGTGGTAGGTCAGGATGCTCGTGAGGGTCTTCTGGTCGGCGAGGACCTGGTCGAGCTGCTGCTTGGGGATCTTGGCGAACGCGTCGTTGGTGGGCGCGAACACCGTGATCCCGTCGGCCGCGTTGAGCGTGTCGACCAGCCCGGCCTTCTTCACCGCGGTGACCAGGGTGGACAGCACGGGGTTGTTTGACGCGGCGGTGGCCACTGGATCGGCCGCCATCCCCGCGAAGCTGCCCTTTCCGGAAGCTGGCACGGCGGAGCAGGCGGCGCCGAACGGCGCCGCGGCCATGGTGGACCGCGTGGCCGCGGCGGACGCGGCGCCGTTCGCCGCCGGAGCCGCGGCGCCGTTGCCCGCGCCGTTGCCCGCGCCGTTGTCTGCGCTGTCACCGGCGCCGCTGCCGCCGCACGCCGTGGTGAGTGAAAGCGCCACGGTGAGAGCGGAGAGGGCGAGAAGACGGGTCTTCATAGTGGTTTCCTTCGTGATGAGTGAATGGTGGACGGGAGGGGGTCAGAGGACGGTCACGAGGACCGAATGCCTGCCTGTCGCGCCGCTGGGGAACGGCGGCACGCGGTCGGCGGTCTGGGTGAGCCCGGCGGCGTCGGTGGCGCGGACCTCCAGGCGGTGGTCGCCGGGGGTGGCGTCCCAGGTCATGTGCCACTGGCGCCAGGTGTCGGGGCCCGGGGAGGGCGCCAGCCGGGCCTGCCGCCACGGCCCGCCGTCCACGCGCACCTCGACGGCGGCCACGCCCCGGTGCTGGGCCCAGGCGACTCCGGCGATGACCGCCGGCCCGGCCCGCAACCGGGCGAACGGCTTGGGCACCTCGATGCGGGAGGCGGTTTTGACGGGCGCCCGTTCGGCCCAGCCCCGCGCCGCCCAGTAGGCCCGCTCGTCGGCGAACCGGGTGAGCTTGATTTCCGTCACCCACTTGGTCGCCGAGACGTACCCGTACAGGCCGGGGACGATCAACCTTGCCGGGAAGCCGTGCGCCGGAGGCAGCGCCCGGCCGTTCATGCCGACGGCGAGCAGCGCGGCGCGGCCGTCCAGAACGGTCTCCACCGGCGTCCCGCAGGTCCAGCCGTCGGCGGAGCGCGACAGGATCTGATCGGCCCCCGCGCGCACCCCCGCCTCTCGGAGCAGCGCGGCGAGGTCGATGCCGAGCCAGCGCGCGTTCCCGGCGTACGGCCCGCCGACCTCGTTGGACACGCAGGTCAGGGTGATGTCCCGCTCGATCAGCGGGCGGCCGAGCACCTCCTCGAAGGTGAGCTCGACGGGCCGCTCCACCAGGCCGTGGACGCGTAGCCGCCAGTCGCGGGGCGGGACGCGTGGGATCACGAGCGCGGTGTCGACCCGGTAGAAGCCGTCATCGGGCGTCGTGAACGGGCTGAGGCCGGGGATGCGGAGGTCGCTGCCCGGGGCGAGAGGCGGGGCGGGCTCCGCGGGTCGCGGGAGCACGAGGCCGGCCCCGCGCGCGGCGCTGTCGCGGGCGGCCGTGATCGCGCGTCCGGTCCCTCCGGTGAGGGCGGCGAAGGCCAGCGTCGCCGTACCCGCGCGGAGTAACGCCCGCCGATCGGAGAGCCCGCCCTCAAGGGGGCCGGGCACGACGCCGTCAGGGGGGCCCGGCGTGGACGGCGAGGACGCCTCCTGCCCCGGCGCCGTCGTACCGGTCTCCGGGACAGGAGGCAGCTGAGAGGGGCGCACGGCCCGCCGGCTCAGGGAGCTGAGCAGAAGGCGGAGCGCCAGCGCGCCGACAACGGCCGCGACCAAGGAGGGCAGCGCGTCGGCGGGGACCGCCCCGGGCCGGGACAGCGCGGCGGCGGCCGCCGTCAGCCCGAGGGCCGCCGGAACGGCCGGCGCTAGACGGGGGCGGCGGCGCGCGGCGAGGCCCGCCACGGCCGCGACCGCCAGCACCGTGGCCGCCAGCCCGATCAGGAGCACGAGCTTGTCGTCGGCCCCGAAGGCGCGGATCGCGGCGTCTTTCAGCCGGCGAGGGGCCAGGTCGATGAACGCGGACCCCACCGCGACCAGGGGACCGGCCTGCGCTCGGAGGAGAGCGGCGGTCAGTTCCGCGGCCCCCAGCGCCGCCGCCACGGCCGCCACTCCGCACAGCGCACCGAGCGCCCGGCCCGCGCCGCGCCCTCGGACGGGGGGCTTTCCGATGTTCACGACACGCCTTCGGAGCGCCTTCCCGCTCGGATTGGCGCGGCGGCGGGAAAGCTGGAGGCCCAGCCAGACGCGCGCCGACCCCGGCCGGGAGGGCCGGGGCCGGCGGACGGGCAGGTGACGGTGGCGGGGTGACGGGTCTGACCCTGGCCGTCGCCGGCCGGTTCAGTGGGCGCAGGTCAGGCGGTGCGCAGGTCCAGGAGGAGAAGCGGCCGGGTGGTGGGCTGCGCCGAGCCCCCGGCGGGCTCGACCGTGAGGCCGACCTGATCGGCCCGGCCGGCCCCGGCGGCGACGACAGGCGGGATGTCCCCCGAGTCGTCCGGGCGCAGCAGCCCGGCCGATCGCATCCGCCCGGAGGTGATCTCCCAGAGCTGGTAGGTCTTGCCGTCCGGGAGGGCGGCCAGCCCGCTGGAGACGAACACCAGCCGGCCCTGCGACCGGGAGACCACCACGGTCCCTGTCGCGCCGCGGCCGTCCACGCCGGTGCCGGTCACCGTGCGGGCGTCCGGTGCCGCCAGGACCGCCGCGATCTGGCGATTGCCGGCCCTGGCCTGTTCGAGCTGGTCACGGGTCTTGATCACGACCGCTCCCAGAGCCGCCGCCGCGATCAGGCACGCCGCGGCGAGTCCGGCGGCGAGACGAGGCCACCAGCGGGTGAACGGCGACGGGCCCGGACCCGAGGAGCCGGGCAGCAGGAGCGGGGGCAGCTGCCGGACCTGGCCGATCTCCGCCATCACCCGCTCGCGCAGCGCGGCCGGAGGCTCCACGGCCGCGGCCTGGCCGAGCCGGGCGGCCGTCTCCACCAGGCCGCGCAGCTCCTGAGCGCATTCGGCGCACCGGGCCAGGTGATCCTCGAACCGCAGGCGGTCGGCGTCGTCGTCGATGGCGTCCAGGGCGTAAGCGCCCGCCAGCGTGTGCGGGTCGCGACTGCGCGTCTCGTTGCTCACCGTTCCACCCCCATGCAGTCGCGCATCCGGATCAGGCCGTCGCGCATCCGCGTCTTCACCGTCGCGAGCGGCACCTTCAGAAGCTCGGAGACCTCACGGTAGGAGTATCCGCCGTAATAGGCGAAAGTCACCGATTCGCGCTGCAACTCTGTCAGGCCGTCCAGGCACCGGCGTAGCCGTTCGCGTTCCAGACGGCCCTCCACCGACTCGGCCACCTCGTCGAACGGCCGCCGCACCTCCAGCCGCGCCGCCCGGTCCTCCCGGTCCACGGCCGACTGGGCGGTGCGGACCCGGTCCACCGCGCGGCGGTGGGCGATCGTCATCACCCACGACATCGCCGAGCCGCGAGCCCGCTCGTATCGGGCGGCGCTGCGCCAGATCTCCACGAGCACCTCCTGGGCGACCTCCTCGCTCTGGGCGGGATCGCGGAGAACACGGAGCACCAGTCCGTAGACCGGCCCGGCCACGAGGCCGTAGAGATGCTCGAAGGCGGCGCGGTCTCCGCGGGCCACCCGCTCCAGCAGCTCCTCGGGGCCCGATCCGCCCTCGGAGCCGCTCTGCCGCTCGGTTCCGGGGCCCTGCCCGTCCGCGAGACGCAACGCCCGTTTAGCCCTCATGCACCCTCCTGGCCGCCAGGTCGCCACCAACGTAGGCGCTTCGGAGCGGGACCGGCATCCGGATTGCCCGGAGGGTTACACAGATGTCGCACGCGTGCCGTACCGGCCGGAAAAGAGCTCAGGCGGTCGGCTGCTGGGGGAGATCCGCGACCTCGACGAGCTCCGCGAGGTCGACGTAGCGGGCGACCTCGGTCACCGAGCCGCAGAAGGCGATGTGGTAACCGAGGTGACGAACCCGGAGGACCTGGCAGCCGTCCAGGACGATCACGTCCACCTCGTAGCCGTTCACGCCGACCCACTTGTGCATGGCCCGAAGACTAAGAAACCGCAGGTCAAGGCCCGGCAAAAGGATGTGCTTGAGGATCCCGGCGGAGGGTGGCGGCCTCGCGCCCAGCCACCCGTCCGCGTAAAATCGCCCAGCAGGCAAGTAGTAGGGCCAAACAGCACGAAATCGGACGAGAGGGCCGTAATCGTGGATGGATGGACATTCGAAGGGCAGCCGAGAGCGCTCGGCGAGGCGACCATGACGCTTGTCGCGGGAGGCTCCTTCTGTGTCTCCGCGCGCAACGGGGACATCCTCCAGGGAGGGGCGCAGGGCGTTTTCTTCGCCGACACCCGGTTGCTGTCCCGGTGGGAGCTGCGCATCGACGACGCCCCGGTCGAGGAACTGCAGGTCCTGGTGGCCGAGCCGTACCACGCGACCTTCATCGGCCGCGCCACCCGGCGCCCCGGGCAGGCCGAGAGCACGCTGCTCGTGATCAGGGACCGCTTCACGGGAGGGGGCATGTGCGAGGACATCGTCCTGCGGAACCTCTCCGACGAGCCGGCCGGATGCGTGGCGTCGCTGAACATCGCCTCCGAGGTCTGCGACCTGTTCGAGGTGAAGACCAACCACATCTGCAGGGTCACCGACGTGGAGGCGACCTCTGAGGAGCGGGCGCTGCGCCTCTTCTCGGTCAGCCGGGGGAGGGGCGTTCGCGTCGTGGTCGGCGGCGAGGACACGCCCGTGCTGGCCGTGCCGCCCGGACTGCTCGTCTTCCGCGTGGTCGTGCCCGCCAGGGGTGACGTGCGGCTGTGCCTGCAGGCGAATCCCATCATCGACGGTGTGGAGTCGGAGCCCTGGTTCTCGGCCGCGTGCCTGCCGCAGCAGGCGGAGGCCGCGCGGTGGCTGTGCGAGTGGGAGGTGGACACCGGAGCCATCACCACCTCCAACACGACGCTGGCCACAATCCTGGACAGATCGCGGACCGACCTCGGGTCGCTGCGGCTGTTCGATCCGGACTACCCGGACGAGCCGCCGTCGATCGCGGCCGGGGCGCCTTGGTTCATGACGCTGTTCGGGCGTGACTCGCTGCTGACCTCGTGGCTCGCCCTGCCGCTCGACCAGAACCTCGCCGTCGGCACGCTCCGCCGCCTGGCCCGGCTCCAGGGGGTCAAGGCCGACCCTCTCACGGAGGAGGAGCCCGGGAAGATCATGCACGAGCTGCGGTATGGCGTGAGCACGGCCCCCTCGGATCCGGGCGCGCGGGCCTACTACGGGTCGGTCGACGCCACGCCGCTGTTCGTGGTGCTGCTCGGGGAGCTGCGCCGCTGGGGGATGCACCATGACGTGGTGGAGAAGCTCCTGCCGCACGCCGACGCGGCGCTGGACTGGATCGAGCGGTACGGCATGCGGGACGGCTTCCTGTGGTATCGCCGCAAGACCGACCAGGGCCTGGTCAACCAGGGCTGGAAGGACTCCTTCGACGGGATCAACTTCGCCGACGGCGCGATCGCCCGGCCGCCGATCGCCCTCGCCGAGGTGCAGGGCTACGTCTACGCGGCCTACCTCGCCCGGCACTACTTCGCGCGGGAGGAGGGAGACGCCGAGGCAGAGAGGCGCTACGCGGTCAAGGCGGCGGAGCTGCGCGAGGCGTTCAACGAGAGGTTCTGGCTGCCGGACCGGGGCTACTACGCCATGGGCCTGGACCGGGACGGACGGCCCATCGACGGCCTCGGCTCCAACATGGGCCACTGCCTGTGGTCCGGCATCGTCGACCGGGACAAGGCCGGACAGGTGGCCGAGCGTCTCATGTCACCCGCGATGTTCACCGGCTTCGGCGTGCGGACCCTGGCCGCGGACATGGGCGCCTACAACCCGATGAGCTACCACAACGGGTCGGTGTGGCCGCATGACAACGCGCTGACGGCCGCCGGGCTCATGCGGTACGGCTTCATCGAGGAGGCCCAGACCATCGTCCTCGGCCTGCTCGACGCGGCCCGGGCCTTCAACGGGCGGCTGCCGGAGCTGTTCTGCGGGTTCGACCGCGATGAGTTCCCCGTGCCCGTGCCGTACCCGACCTCGTGCTCTCCGCAGGCGTGGGCGTCGGCCACGCCGATCCAGCTCGTGCGGGTCCTCCTGCGCCTGGACCCGTGGGTGCCACGCGGCAAGCTCTGGATCGCACCGGTCCTGCCGGACGGGTTCGGCTCGCTGCGGATCTCCCGCCTGCCCCTCGCCGGGACGCGGATCACCGTGGAGGTGGACGACGGCTTCGGCGATCCCGTCGTCACCGGGCTGCCCGAGGGGATGTGCATGATCGCTGGGCCGCGGCCCGCGATGACCGCGTCCGTCTACGCCGGGCAGTGGATCGGCTAGAGGCTCTTCGACGCCATCGTCAGGCCTCCGGGTTCTCGAAGGACACCACGAGCTCGTCCCGAGACAGGTCCACGCGGATGACCGCGCCGTCGAGGACGTCCCCGGCGACCAGCGCCCGCGCGACGCGGGTCTCGACCTCGCGGGCGATGAACCGGCGCAGCGGCCTGGCCCCGTAGACGGGGTCGAAGCCCTGCTCGGCGATGAACCGCAGCGCGGGCTCGGTGACCTCCAGCGTCATCCGGCGGTCGGCCAGCCGCGCCCTGATGTCGTTGAACATCAGCGAGACGATCTGCTCGATCTCCGGCTGCGTCAGCGGCTTGAACAGCACGATCTCGTCGATGCGGTTGAGGAACTCCGGCCGGAACCGCCCGCGCAGGTCGGCCATGACCAGATCTCTCGCCTCCGGTTCGATCTCCCCCCGGGGCGTGACGCCGTCCATCAGGTAGGGCGACCCAATGTTCGACGTCATGATGATCACGGTGTTGCGGAAGTCGACCGTACGGCCCTGCGCGTCGGTGAGCCGCCCGTCGTCGAGCACCTGGAGCAGCGCGTTGAACACGTCCGCGTGCGCCTTCTCGATCTCGTCGAACAGCACGACGGAGTACGGCTTGCGCCGCACGGCCTCGGTGAGCTGGCCGCCCTCCTCGTAGCCGACGTAGCCGGGGGGCGCTCCCACCAGCCGGCTGACGGTGTGCCGCTCCTGATACTCGCTCATGTCGACGCGGACCATGTTGTCCTCGGTGTCGAACAGCGCCTCGGCGAGCGCCTTGGCCAGCTCGGTCTTCCCGACGCCGGTCGGGCCCAGAAAGATGAACGACCCGATGGGCCGGCGCGGGTCCTTGATCCCCGACCTCGCCCGGATGATCGCATCCGAGACCAGCCGGACGGCCTCGTCCTGGCCGATCACCCGCTCGTGGAGGATCTCGTCGAGCCGCAGCAGCTTCTCCCGCTCGCCCTCCTGGAGACGGCTGACCGGAATGCCCGTCCAGCGGGACACGATGTCCGCGATCTCCTCCTCCGTCACGACCTCGCGCAGGAGCCGGTGGCCGCCCTGCTTGGATTCGAGCTGCTCCTCGGCCGCCTTGAGCTTCCGCTCCAGCTCCGGGAGCCTGCCGTGGGTCAGCTCGGCGGCGCGGCTGAGGTCGTAGATCCGCTGGGCGTGCTCCGCCTCGCGGCGCACCGTCTCGATCTCCTGGCGCAGCGACTGCGCCCGGCGTACGGCATGCCGTTCGGCCTCCCACTGGGCGCGCATGGCGTCCGCCTGCGCGCGCAGATCGGCGAGCTCTCTGCGCAGGGCCTCCAGCCGCCCCCGGCTCGCCGGGTCGTCCTCCTTGGCGAGGGCCGCCTCCTCGATCTCCAGGCGCATCACGCGGCGGGTGAGCTCGTCCAGCTCGGCCGGCATGGAGTCGATCTCCGTACGGAGCATCGCGCACGCCTCGTCGACCAGGTCGATCGCCTTGTCGGGAAGGAACCGGTCGGAGATGTAACGGTGGCTCAGGATGACGGCGGCCACGATGGCGCTGTCGGTGATCTTCACGCCGTGGAACACCTCCAGGCGCTCGCGCAGCCCGCGCAGGATGGAGACGGAGTCCTCGACCGAGGGCTCGTCCACGACGACGGGCTGGAAGCGGCGCTCCAGGGCGGCGTCCTTCTCGATGTACTTGCGGTATTCGGCGACCGTGGTGGCGCCGACCAGGTGGAGCTCGCCGCGGGCCAGCATCGGCTTCAGCATGTTGCCCGCGTCCATCGCCCCCTCCGCCGCGCCCGCCCCGACGACGTTGTGCACCTCGTCGACGAACAGCAGGATCCGGCCCTCCGAGGCCTTCACCTCCGTCAGGACGGCCTTCAGCCGCTCCTCGAACTCGCCGCGGTATTTCGCCCCCGCGATGAGGGCGCCCATGTCGAGGCTGAAGACCGTCTTGTCCTTCAGCCCCTCGGGGACGTCGCCCCGGGCGATGCGCTGCGCCAGCCCCTCTACGATGGCGGTCTTGCCCACTCCGGGGTCGCCGATGAGGACCGGGTTGTTCTTGGTCTTGCGGGACAGGATCTGGATCACCCGGCGGATCTCGGCGTCCCGGCCGATCACGGGATCGAGCTTGTCCGACAGCGCGGCGGCCACGAGGTCCCGGCCGTACTTCTCCAGGGCCTCGTAGGCGACCTCGGGGGTGGCCGAGGTCACCCGCTGGTTGCCGCGCACCTGGGTGAGCACCTCCAGGAAGCGCTCCCGGGTCAGCCCGTGCCCCTGGAGCAGCCGGCCTGACGGGGTCTCGGCCCCCTCGTCGAGCAGCGCGAGCAGCAGATGCTCGACCGAGACGTATTCGTCCTTGAGCCGCCTGGCCTCCCGGTCGGCGGTGTCGAGCAGGCGCGACAGCCGCTGGGTGAGGTAGACCTGGCCGGGGGCGGCGCCGGGGCCGCTGACGCGCGGCCGCCGCTCCAGCTCGGCCTCCAGCTCCAGGCGGAGCTTCTCCGGGTCGGCTCCGGTGGCCGAGAGCAGGCGGGGGACCAGCCCTTCCGGCTGCGTGAGCAGCGCGAGCAGGAGGTGCTCGCCGTCGACCTCAGTATGCCCGTACCGGATCGCCTTGGTCTGGGCGTCGTGCAGGGCTTCCTGTGACTTCTGCGTCAGGCGGTTGGGGTCCACGTCTTGCCTCCGGTGGTTCTGGAGCGGGATCGCAGAGCGGCCTCCAGCTCAGCGATGCGGTCAAGGAGGTCCATCACCAGGCCCAGGGAGGCGTAGTTGAGGGCCAGCCCGGCGCGCAGGCGGCGCATCCTGGCCACGGCGGAGACCTGGGATAAGGGGATGCACAGGTCGCCGGCCGAGTCCCGCCAGGCCTCGATCAGGCCGAGCGCCACCAGCCGGCGCACCATCTCGGGATGCAGCCCGGTCACCGCCGAGAAGGACTCCAGGTTCGCGTGCGAGAGCCGTACGAGCGGGTGGGCGGAGTCGGTCATGGCCGGGTCCTCGGAGTCCTGGGGTTGCTCGTCCTGGGATTGCTCGGAGTTCTGGGGTTGCTCGGAGTTCTGGGGTTGAAGGTCGACAGGCTGGCGAGCCGCTCGTAGAGGCGTCGCTCCTCGTCGCTCAGCGTGGGCGGCACCATGATCCGGGCCTCGGCGAGCAGGTCTCCGGGCTTGCCGCGCGGGTTGGGCATGCCCTGGCCGCGCAGGCGCAGACGGCGGCCGCCCGAGGTGCCCGGCGGGACCTTGACCTTGGCCTCTCCGCCCGGGGTGTCGACCGCGACGGTCGCCCCCAGCGCGGCCTCGGAGGGGGTGAGGGGCAGCTGGACGTGGATGTCCCGTCCCTCCACCCGGTAGCGCGGGTGATCCGCGATCCGCACGATCAGGTACAGATCGCCCGGCTGACCCCCGTCGCCGCCCTGGCCGCCCTGCCCCGCCAGCCTGATGCGCTGCCCGTCGGTGACCCCCGCCGGGATCTTGACGTCGAGCGTCCGCGTGCCTCCGCCGCCGGGAAGGGTGATCGTGCGGCGGCCCCCGCGGTACGCCTCCTCGACCGTGAGCGGAAGCTCGGCCTCCTGGTCGGCTCCCGGCACCGGGCCCCACCCGCGACCGGCCCACCCGCCGAACCCCGCGGGTCCGCCGGGTCCGCCGCCGCCCCTCGCCCGGCCGCCGAACATGCCGCCGAGCAGGTCTTCGAGGTCGATGTCGATCCCCTCACCCGTGCTGAACCTGATCTCCTCGTCTCCCCGGCCGCGGGCCCTTCCGGCCCCCGCCCCGGCGTACCCGGCTCCGGCCCTCCCTGCTCCGGCTCGGCGGGCGCGTGCCCACGTCGCCGGGTCCACGCCCTCGGGCACCTGGCGGAAGTCCCGCCCGAACGCGTCGTACCGGCGCCGCGTCTCCGGGTCGGAGAGCACCTCGTAGGCCTCCGAGACCTCCTTGAAGCGGTCTTCCGCGCCCGGGTCCTTGTTGACGTCCGGGTGGTAGGACCGCGCGAGCTTGCGGTAGGCCCGCTGGATCTCCTCCTGACTGGCCGACCTCGAAACCCCGAGGGCCTCATAGAAGTCGCGGTCCGCCATCAGTCCTCCACTTTCGTGGCCACGATCACCGACGCCGGGCGAAGCTGCCGCCCTTCGTCGCCGTAGCCGGGCCGTACGACCTCGAGGACCGTGCCCGGCTCGGCGTCCGGGTCCTCGACGGTGCTCACGGCCTCGTGCCGGGACGGGTCGAACCGAGTCCCGACGTCCTCCCTGCGCGGGAACCCGAGGCGGCCCAGCACACCGACCGCCTGGTCACGGACGGCGCGGACCCCCTCGATCACGGCGCCCGCGTCGGCGTCCGCGTGCTTGAGCGCCAGCTCCAGGTTGTCGATCACCGGCAACCATTCGGCCGCGACACGGGCCCGCTCGTCGAGCCGCTGCCGTTCGAGGTCGCGGACCATCCGCTTGCGCAGGTTGTCGAGCTCGGCCACCGCTCGGAGCCACCGGTCCTGCAACTCGGCCAGCCTCTCCTCGACTGCCTGTGACGCCTCGACTGCCTGTGACGCCTCGACTGCCTGTGACGCCTCGACCGCCTCGGACGCGGAGTCCTGGGCGGCGCCGGATCCGGCGGACGGCTCTGACTCCGGACCGGGCTCGGCCGGCTCCGGGGGCGGGGTCTCGTTTCGCGCGTTCATGTCACTGCGCCCATGTCACTCGGGGCTGGTGAACTCGGCGTCGATGACGTCCTCGTCCGACACTGGTTGCCCGGCCTGAGACTGCCCGGCTTGTCCTGGCTGTCCCGCGCCCGGCTGTCCCGCCTGGGCCTGCGCGGCCGCCGCCGACGCGCCGAGGCCGTGGTAGACCTGCTGCAGCTCGGCGGTCAGGCTCCGCAACCGGTCGATCGGCGCCTCCTCCTTCACCGCCTGGCGCGCGTCCGCGATCAGCGCCTCCGACCGGGCCTTCTCATGAACCGGCACGGCGTCCCCCAGCTCGGTCAGGCGGCGCTCGACCTGGTAGGCGATCGAGTCGAGCTCGTTGCGGGCGTCGATCGCCTGCCGGAGCTGGGCGTCCTCCGTACGGTGCCGCTCCGCGTCGGCGATCATCCGCTCGATCTCGCTCCTGTCGAGGTTGGAGCTCTCGCTGATCGTGATGCGCTGCTCCGCCCCCGTGTCCTTGTCACGGGCCGACACGTTCAGGATGCCGTTGGCGTCGATGTCGGTGGTGACCTCGATCTGCGGGACTCCCCGGGGCGCCGGCCTGATGTTCTCCAGCCGGAACCGGCCGAGGACGCGGTTGTCGGCGGCCCGCTCACGCTCGCCCTGCAGGATGACGACGTCGACGGCCGACTGGTTGTCCTCAGCGGTGCTGAACACCTCGGTACGGCGGGCAGGAATCGTGGTGTTCCGTTCAATGATCTTGGTCATGACCCCGCCGAGCGTCTCGACGCCGAGCGACAGCGGTGTGACGTCGAGCAGCACGACGTCCTGGACCTCGCCCTTGATGATGGCCGCCTGGACCCCGGCGCCGAGCGCCACGACCTCGTCCGGGTTGACCGTCATGTTCGGTTCCTTGCCGGTCATGCGCCGCACGAGCTGCTGTACGGCCGGCATGCGGGTGGCGCCTCCGACGAGGATGACCTCGTCGAGGTCGTCCTGGGTGAGCTTGGCGTCGGCCATGGCCTGCTCGACCGGATGCCTGAGCCGTTCGATCAGGTCGTGGGTGATCTCCTCGAAGGTCGACCGCATGATCGTGGTGTTCAGGTGCTTGGGGCCGTGGGCGTCCGCCGTGATGAACGGCAGGCTGACCTGCGTCTGGGTGACCGAGGACAGCTCCACCTTGACCTTTTCGGCCGCCTCGAACAGCCGCTGCAGCGCCTGGGGATCGCGCCGCAGGTCGATGCCCTCCTGACGCTGGAACTCGTCGGCCAGATAGTCCACGATCCGGCGGTCGAAGTCGTCCCCGCCCAGATGGGTGTCCCCGGACGTCGAGCGGACCTCCACCACTCCTTCGCCGATGTCGAGGATGCTGACGTCGAAGGTCCCGCCGCCCAGGTCGAAGACGAGCACCGTCTCGTTCGCCTTCTTGTCCAGGCCGTACGCCAGGGCGGCGGCCGTGGGCTCGTTGATGATCCGCAGGACCTCCAGCCCGGCGATCTTGCCGGCGTCCTTGGTCGCCTGCCGTTGCGCGTCGTTGAAGTAGGCGGGCACGGTGATGACGGCCTCGGTGACCTTCTCCCCGAGGAACTTCGCGGCGTCCGACACCAGCTTCCTCAGCACGAACGCGGAGATCTCCTCCGGCGCGTACAGCTTCTCCTTGACCTTGAACCGGACAGCGCCGTCGGGCCCCGGCACCACGTCGAACGACACCGCCTTGATCTCATCCTGGACCTCGTCGTAGCGCCGGCCGATGAAACGCTTGGCGGAATAGATGGTCCCTTTGGGGTTCAGGATCGCCTGGCGTCTCGCCATCTGGCCCACCAAGACCTCGCCCTGGTCGGTGAACGCCACGACCGAGGGCGTCGTCCGCGATCCCTCGGCATTGGGAATGACCGTCGGGTGGCCGTCCTCTGTGGTCGCGATGACCGAGTTCGTCGTGCCGAGGTCGATGCCTACTGCCTTCGCCATCTCCTCATCCCTTCACGAGATCTCCCCGCGTCCCGGTCTCCTCACGTCCCCGTCACATCGCGTCCCGTCGCGAGGTCCTCTTCGCGAGCCTCAAGGGCTACGTCCGCTCCGACTGGCTCATCGTGCTGTGTGGCGGGCTGGCTCACCGGCGTCTGGCCGGCCCACCCAGGGAGTGCCGGCTGCATGCTGGAAGGCGTGAATGCGCCCGAGCCTCGGCATGCGCCAGCAGCCGGACGTAAGCGCCCATTTCCTGACATTCACCCCTGAATGGGTGGTGACACCTCGACATCCAGTACTTTGCGCGTCCTTAGAGCGCGCTTGGGCGTGCGTGGTACACGGCCTCGCCGTCCCGCGGAGAAGAGCTCGATTCCCCCCACTGAGGCCGCAGCCGATGGTCTGCTCAGGCCCGTTCGTCCCCGGCATCCAGCAGCCGGCGTCGGCGGGTGGTGCCGGATCCGGGTGCCGTTCCCGACCGGTTGGAGGGGCGGATTCCTCGCCCTGCCACCCGAATCTCCACCCGTGATGGCGATCAGAAGGGCGGAATGTCAGGCGCAGCGTCGGGGGATGGCCGTTCGACCGGTGCCGGTCGCCATCCGCCGTCGCCCCACCCCACCCGAGCTCAGCCCCCAGCTCAGCCCCCAGCTCAGCCCCCAGCTCAGCACGGTCTCAGGGACACAGCGGCGTCCCGCCCTCGCGGAAGCGGCTGCTTGCGGCGGTCTTCACGGCGTCACTGCTGTCAGGAGCGGCCGTACCCGCCGCTGCGGATGACGCGCAGCCGAGTCAAAGCCCGGCATCATCCACGGGGCCTCTTTGATCTCAGAAGGGTGGGATGTCCGCTTCCGGGTCTGGTGAACGGGTCCCGGGCGGCTGCTGTCCATCGGCCGCTTGCTGGTCGGCTGGCGTGGGCTGGCTGCCGGGCGGCTGCTGGGGCTGCGTTTCTTCGAGCCATGCTGGGCCGTATTCCCAGGTGGAGGGGAGTGGAAGGTCGTCTTCCGACGTGGTTTCCGGGATTTGCGGGATGGTGGGGGTGATCGGTTCGGGGAGGGGTTCGGTGATGGGTGGTGGTGTGACCGGGTAGTGGTGGCCGGTGCGGCTGATCCAGGTGAGGTGGCCGGGTTGG